>URDX01000001.1 GCA_900546695.1 uncultured Eubacteriales bacterium
GTTAAGAAGTCAGCCCGTTGCAGTATGTCCCTGCGGAGGGGCTAAATACTCCGTGGATTGTTTTTTAATTTAGCATTATTTTCTCACACTGTTGTTGTGTACTCAAAAAACGGAAAGTCAAATTTGACAAAATGAATCAGATGTGTATACTGAAGAGCGGTGGCTGTATTGTCGGCATTCTTCGGTATGCGAAAATAACGGAGGTGCTGTATGCAGATCGAAAGCAAAGGAAAAAGACCGAAAGAGCTTAACCCCGCGCAAACGCAGATTTACAACATAAACGGCACGGTTATAAAGGTTGAGCCAAAATTCAGGGAAACGGGCAAAACGCTGTTTTCTTCACTCGGCCGTATGATTTTCAAAGATTTTAAGCAATCCTAAAATCCTTTCGGCATATAGTTTTATGTACTATTTATTTGACTGCGAGAAGGAGGAATCATGTATAGAGCGAAAAATGAAATAAAATGTTGCGATGTAGCTTTTCTTTATGAGCGCTTATCAAGGGATGACGAACTGGATGGTGAAAGCAACAGCATAGCTAATCAGAAAAAGCTTCTTGCTAAGGTTGCAAAGGAAAAAGGGTACACAAAAACAGTCCATTTTTTTGATGACGGAATTTCGGGTGTAACAATGGACAGGCCTGAGTTCAACAGAATGATGGAGCAGTTAGAGCTTGGAAAAGCGTCGGCGGTATTCGTTAAGGATTTATCCAGACTCGGCAGAAATTATATTGAAGTCGGGAGACTTACCGAGGAATTTTTCCCCGAACACAATATAAGGCTTGTTTCGGTTTCGGATAATCTTGATACCGACGAGGGCGAAAACGATCTGACCCCGATAAGAAATCTTTTTAACGAATGGTATGCGCGGGATATAAGCAAAAAGCGCCGTATCAGTAATAAGATTAAGGGAAGTTCGGGCTTGCCTTTGGGACCGCCGCCATACGGTTATATTAAAGATTCCGATAATCCGAATTGCTGGATAATAGGCGAAGAAGCGGCAAATGTTGTGCGTAAGATTTTTGAAATGTACCACATCGGACTCGGCACATTTCAGATAGCTGTGGCTTTAACGGAAGAAAAAGTCTTAACGCCGTCTGAATATGCAAAGAAAAAGGGCATAAAAAAAGCCGGAGGAACATCCGGTAAGGCGCACACAAATCCGTATCATTGGGGACAGTCTACTGTTATTAAAATCTTAACCAAACAGGAGTATTGCGGAGATCTTATAAATTTCAAAACTTATTCCAAATCATATAAGAATAAGAAAAGATATATCAATGATGCCGATAATATACTGATATTCAAGGATGTTCACAAGCCTATAATTGACCGCGAGCTTTTTGAGGAAATCCAGCTTAAAAGGGGCAAAACAAGAAAGCGCCCTATGGCGAACGGCGAGAAGAATATGTTTTCGGGCTTGCTTGTATGCTCCGATTGCGGCAGTAATCTTAATTACCATTTAAGCAGCCGCGGAATATCTTCGTTCTGCTGCCCCGGCTTTAACCAAGGCAAGAGAAAAGAATGCCTTTCCGCTCATTATGTGCGAATGGATTTTTTGGAAGAGGTCGTCCTTGCTGAAATACGCAGGCTTACCAGATTTGCCGGAAGGCATGAAGATTTATTTATAAAAACAGTAAGTGAATTTTCAAGAGACACCTTACAATCCCAAATTTCCGCATATCAGTCGGAGGTTCGCTCACTAACCGCCAGAGACAGGGAGCTTGACCGAATTTTTGAACGGTTATATGAGGATAATATTTCCGGTAAAATCCCCGACGACAGATTTGCCAAGATGTCTGTCAATTATAATAATGAGCAAAAGGATATACACGAAAAGCTGAAGCATTTGGGAAACCTTATTGATGAATTATCCGACAAAGAAATTACCGCCGAAAAATTTGTCAAGGCAATAAAAAAGTATACCAGGGTCAAAAAGCTGACACCGTATATGCTTACCGAATTGATTGAGAAGATAGTGGTATATCCGGCGGAGAAGGTTGACGGAGTAAGAACACAGCGATTGGTTATATATTATAACTGTGTGGGCGCTATTGATATTCCGACGGAGTTGCCAATACCGGAGCCGGATATTGTAATGAACACCCGCAAGGGCGTAAGTCTTACATATCTTCCTGCGGCAACAACAGCTTAACAGAACAAAATATAAAAACAGAGTGTTGTTACAATCAACCTCTCGGCTACTATAACAACACTCTGTATGGTGCGAATGTTCATAAGGGATTTAACAAACACACCGGAACCGTACAATCATATTTATTAAAACGCACATTTTTCAATTATCCTCTTTTGCAGTACAATGTACTTGCAAAAGAGGATTTTGCTATGAAAATAAAAGATGTAGAGCACAAGGTAACTCTTAATGAGTTTAATTGTTTATTAAACTACTTTAACAGTTCTGATGAATTAAGTGGTTGTTCAACATAACACATCAGCTTATCATCAAAAAAGACTTCTATACTGATATCTTTTGCTTGACAGTTTTTTTGCAATCCCTTTATTGTAAATCCTTTGGACTGCAATATGTTTACCGGTATTTCAATAAATTCTTGGTTATACACCGTTCTTGAATTAAACCACTTTATCCATATTGTAACTTTAAGAGGTGGCAAATGATTCAAATTAGCCTTTGCCATTTCTCTTTCAATATACCGTTTGGCTACGTATGTATCAGAAAAAGATATGCTAATGGTGCAATTGTTATAGGAACAATCTGCGATAAATAAGCCGTTGTTTTCAAAAGTGTCTCGCTTGGGTACTTTAATAATATCCTTATACTTTGAAAATGCTTTGTAATCCTCTTTTCGAAGCAAATTTAGTAAAGTTGTTCGTTCCAAACTGCTGCGACAAAGTATATTACAAAGGCATGAATCAATTTGCAGAGAGT
This sequence comes from uncultured Eubacteriales bacterium, assembly GCA_900546695.1. Taxonomy (GTDB): domain Bacteria; phylum Bacillota; class Clostridia; order Oscillospirales; family CAG-272; genus UMGS911. Next base: position 2,908 of record URDX01000001.1, read on the forward strand.
TTGGATGTGTAATTTCTGCATGTCGATAGAGTTTAGTTGCATCAAAATTTTCATAACTATTATCATATATATAGTCAAAATTCAATTGAGAGAATGCGTCAACCCCGCTATAAACTTCGGACCCGTGTCCAGCTTGGGATGTCTCAGAAAATTGTACGCCCGGAAGCGATAATAGTTTTTCTAAATCGAAAAGCAAAAAAATGGGTATTGGAACATTTGCGTTTTCATCACCATCATATCGTAGAGCGGAATGTTTATAACCTTCATTGTAGTATTGTGTGGGTGTTAACGGTCTGAAATAGAAACGTACCTTTGACACCACATTAGAGTTTGTCATGTCTATAACTTGCCGACTTGCATTATCGTTTTTCATAACTTTAAGATAGGTTGCACTTGCTCTGCTATATAAAAAACCAGAATGTAAAATACTTATTGCATTGGATATATCTGTGTAATGAAATGCAAATTTTGGCCACCATGACACAGAGCTGTGATTTTCACAATTGTCACGAATAATATCTTTATAAGTCATGATTCGCCCCCACTAAACGCAAGTACTCTACCTAAACCGGCATTAACCTGATAACCATCTTCCATACATTTGTTTTTTGAATTGAAAAGTTTAATTTTTGATAAATATCCTGCAGATAGCAATAAATCATATACTAATTTTCTGATATCATCGTCATTACTCGTCGAGAAAATAGCGTGACTACGTATATAATCCCAAAGCATATAAAAATCGATTTCCTCAATTTTTAAAAGCTTGTTTGATTCTTTGGCAGTAATGTGCATTTCATTGTCAAAATATTTCATCTCATAAGACTGCCCGTGAGAATCGAAATTATATGGCAACATGGAGCTCAAATATGTTAGGTCATCCTTAACCCCATTAAATGACATGTCTTTTGCATTTGCTTTAAGCCAATCCAAAGTTTTTTGTGGCTCTTTATGTTCCGGCATACTATCAGGATTTGTGCCTAAATAAATATATATATCAATTGGGAGCTTCTTTAAATATCGTTCCATTAATGGTTTAACGTCATTCCAATTCAATTCACCGTTTCCGCATCCAAGCTTTGGGAACGCAATAGATGTTATGTTTTTTTCAGCATAGGTTTGAACAAATTTCATAAGCCCTTTTTCTATATATTCAAGCTTGGATGGATTTCGCCAATTTTCTTTGGTGGGAAATAGCAAGAGCCAATGATCAGGCTCATAAAACAACATTAATTTCCCAATTGAAAGCAAATGCTTTTCGCAAGCAACTTTATATTTTTCAAACATCTCAGGATACCGCTGTTTAAAAGAAAGTGCCAAGCCTTTACCCATTACACCCATAGTGTTAACAGTATTGACAATTACTTGAGCAGGACTTTCAAAAATATTGCCTTCTATATATTCAATCATAACACTTCTCCCATTTAAACAATTGTTATTATATCTCCATTAGAATAAACAAATTTACATTTTAGTTCACACCCAGATACAAGAGCTATATCTGTCAACTCATCAACGGAAAAGTTTCCTCTTTTCATTTTCTGGTTGAAAGCTTGAGGGGTTTTGTTAAGTCTTCTTGCCATTTCCGCCAAGGATATATTAGATTTCAAACAAAGCATTTTTATCTGATCATCAATTCTCATTTGATTATTACCTCCTTTATATTTATAATATATCATAATGTTTATAATGTCAATAAATATATTTATATTTCAATAAAAATTCACAAGTGAATTTGGCATTAAATTAGAACGGCTTATACATAAAGTGGGCATCCCCTTCGCACCTCTTGCGGGTATAAAGGAGATGCACTTACTTGATATTCAAAAATTTGCCGACAAAGGAACCAGGGAAGATGAACTGTTTTTCACCCGTAGCGAATTTAACGCGAAAGCTTCACTTCGGCAATCCGCAGATTTGTGCGAATGGACAGACTGACTACACCGTGCTTATTACCTTTTACATATTATTTATTGCTTCCCCAAAATTTCATTATTGCTTTTATTTTGAGGTAAGAGTAAGAAGTAAGAGATAGAAAGTAAAACCCCCTTACGAAAGAGAATTTTTAGTGCGGATGTTAATAAGGGATTTTACAACAACTCCGGGGCATACAATCATATTCACACAAACGCACATTTTTAAAAAGTCCGCTTTTGCGGTACAATGTGCTTGCAAAGGAGGATTTTACTATGAAAGAACAAAAACGATTTTTGGAATTATCGGAATTTGAGTGGCGGTTGCTTATCAAGTGCTTAAATGAAGCAAGATCATTATTTCTCGACAACGGCAAACCCGTTGAGGATATAGACGAACTTTTGATAAAAGCATTTAAAATGAAACGTAAGAAAGTGAGGATTTGATTATGGAAAAGTATAAATATGACGAAAGCAACGGACTATGGTATGAACTGCAGAGTGATTATTATTTGCCGTGTCTGAAATTGCCGGAAGAAGAACACCAACCTATCGGAATATGGGGACAGCGTCATCACGAATATCTCTGCCGCAACAAACGAATTACTTTGTCAAGTCTGCAAATCAGCGGTAAATTAAATGATTATCTTGCCAACATTGGCCGACAGGCGGAGGAAATGTTTGAACGGCTGGTAAAGCAGATGGCTGCGGCAGAGGGTGTTACCGAGCAGTTAAAAGCGGCTGACCAAATGGCGTGGGTGGGTAAAATGGACAACATACGGAATCGTGCAGCAGAAGTTGTGAACAATGAACTCATACTCATATAAAAAGCAGAGGTCGATGCCTTTTTGGGGTATCGACCTCTGCTTTTTGTGTTATATCACTTGTGCTGTGTGAAACCTTATCTTAGTTTGCAACCTCAAGAAGTTTCTTATTAACTCTCGTCTGAACATCGATGTAATAAGCAAGCTCTGCGTCATTTAGATCTTCGCTTTCCCATTTGTCAAATTTCTCGACCATATCAGCATACTTGCTCATATATTTTGTATAATCGGCAAGTAGACCAACATCGTTCGGATTATCACTGTATTTTTTCATAAACGCAACATATTCATCCATAAATGTCTCATAGCTGTCCATTGCATCTTTAAAGTCTTTGCGCATTCCGTTAATGAGGTTTTTACTGCTGCCAGATTCGGTAGGTTTAGACTCAGTTGAATCCGAAGATTTAGACGAAGATGTTGTTGGAGAGCTTTTGCTGTCTTTACTGTTTTTTTCGTCAGGGGCATCTATTTGGATATTCATAATATTATTGCCCTCATATTTAAGCGAAATGCTCCAACCATAGTTATCGTCGGCATTAGCATGCGGTGAAAATTCGTATTTACACCTTTTTGTCAGATGTTGCGCCCGAGGGACAGGCAAAATCGCCTGCCCCTTTTCTATCGGAACAATACCAAAAAACGCGACGGTATAGTTCCGAACATTGTTCCGATAGAACTGCAAAACCCTTATTTTTCGCCGCAGTAGGCAAAGAAAAAGAACGCCGGCTCTTGACAAATTGCCTATCATAGTATATAATTATTTTTGATAACAAATGATAGGCGGTATAGCATGAAAGATTTGATCAAAGCAATCCGTACTGCGGCAAATATGAATCAGGAACAGTTTGCATCTTCACTTGGAACAACTCCGCTTTCCATCAATCGTTGGGAAAACGGAAAAACGCTCCCCAACCGTATGGCGCAGACGCAATTATATAATTTCTGCAAAGAACGTTCGATTGATGTCACAAAACTCATTGTTGACACCAAGGCATACACCGATACAGATAGCAATCTGATCCTTTATCATGGATCAAAGCAAGGAATTACCGGGGATGTTGCACCGATCAGTCGTGAGGAATGTGATTTTGGTCGCGGTTTCTATATGGGAACCAGTACGCTTCAACCGCTGACACTAATCTGTAATGAGGACAAACCCAAGTTTTATGCAGTCGAGCTTGATTTGACCGGGCTGAAAGTGCTGACTGTCGATATCGGCATGGATTGGGCGATGTTGATTGCCTACCATCGCAAGGAGATGGAAAATGCCAAAGGAACAGCTGTTTACGAAAAATATGCACACATGGCGGACGGTTATGATGTGATTATCGGTTACATTGCAAACGACCGTATGTATACCGAGCTTTTCCGCTTTTTTAACAAGACGCTCACCGATGTGGCATTGATACACTGCCTATCCGCTCTTGATCTTGGCAAACAGTATGTTGCGATTTCCGAAAAAGCGTGCAAGCAGATTAAAATTCTGAAAGAAGAACCTCTGTCACCGTTGGAACTTGCACTGCTCAAGGACATGAGCGCGGAAAGAAGAAAAGAAGGAGTTGCCTTGGCGGAAGAAATTGAAGTAAAGTATCGTCGGGAAGGTAAATTCTTTGACGAGATTTTGAGAGGCGAATGATATGTTGAATTCCTTACAAATGGCTCTCTGCGATACGCAGGGGCAGCTGTTTGAGCTTGCAGCCGAGCGGGGATACGCAAGCGAAGCTTTCATCAAGGCGTATATGACTTCGGCTGTGGCTACAGATATGGATAAAGAGTTTCACCACATTCAATGGGCAGGCAAAGCGTATATCCTCTCACGTATGGAAGATGAGCTTACCAATCAGCTTATCAAAGACGGTGAGATTTACGATAAAGAAGCGCTGTATTGGATGGGCTATATCTACCGTTATTGGCACTTCTATACCGGTGAGAGCAGTCGCGAGATCTATAAACAAGCCCCGGCAAAAACAATGAATGTGGTCTATCTTATGTACCACACCATGAGTCCCGAAATGGCAATTGATAGGCTGCGAGAAGCATGGATTAACAACGGCAATTTTTATAACACCCTATAGACAAGGAAAAGAAAAATGATAGATACAAAATCACCATTATTTCCATTCGTAAATCAACTTTTTGAAGCAGACTGCTTAGAATGCATGAAAGATATACCAAGCGAATCAATAGATATGATTTTATGCGATTTGCCATACGGAGTTACACAAAACCGATGGGACAGTTATATTCCATTGGACAAACTTTGGACTCAATATAGAAGGATAATTAAACCTAACGGAGCTATTGTGTTGACATCTCAAGGGATATTTACTGCTAAATTGATACTTAGTGAGCCATCCCTATATAAATACAGTTGGGTGTGGGAAAAATCGAAGCCAACCAATTTCCTAAATGCAAAGAAGCAACCTTTGCGCAAGCATGAGGATGTATGCGTGTTTTACAAAAAACAGCCTACATATAATCCGCAAATGACGACGGGGATTCCCTATGATAAGGGGATTAGAAAGAACCAATTGAGTGGAAGTTATGGGGACTTTCAGCCTGTCCATGTTCAAAGTGATGGAGAGCGGTATCCTACAGACATTGTTTATATAAAAACTGCAGAGTGTGAGGGGGAGGTTGTTCACCCCACTCAAAAGCCCGTCGAACTTGGTAGGTATTTTATTAGAACATATTCAAAACCAGGCGATGTGATTTTAGATAACACTTTCGGTAGTGGATCGTTTTTGGTAGCCGCGTTGATGGAAGGCAGAAACTTCATTGGAATAGAAAAAAATGAAGATGTTGCTTTGTTCAAAAAAGACAAGATTGACTACATTGATGTGGCAAAGCAACGATTATATTTAGCGTGGAAAACTATTGAACCGAAAACCAAAAAATATATTATACCAGCAAATCTTATTGCTGAATTTGAAATGAGGTAAGTACATGCCGACAATAGTCAGACGAAATGAACGTAGTTGGGCGATCTCTATGATTTCGGATATAAATATAAAATTGCAGAATATGGGTTTGCGTATTGTAAGAGCTGGTGGTGAAAGCACCATTTCGACAGGACACAGTAGTATGTTCCCGGATGTGTTGCTTTATGGCGATGAAAATCAAACTCAAATTCTACAAGGTTGGGAATTAAAATTGCCTGACACTCCTATTACAGATACCACTTTTATTGAAGATGCTAAGCGCAAAGCTCGTTCTTTGGGATTAAATAGTTGTTTTATTTGGAATTTCACAGCGGGCGTTTTGTATGTAAAAAACGACAACAATGAATTCGAAATCGTAAGGCAATGGAACGAAACAAACCATATACAAACAAGAGAAGATGTTGAGAGATACAAGCACGAGTGGTTACCCATAATTGAACAAATTCTGATAGAAATAAACGGATTTTTGGTCACAGGAGCTATCCGCGGAACAGAAATTGGAGAGTTTTTATCAGACACAATTATTTCAAAAATAATCGAAAGAAATAAAACTTTAGTTAGCACAGAATTGCATAATGCCGCTGTTGTGGACACACGGATCGAAGCATTCCTATCTGTTTGGTGGAACGAAGTTCAAATAGAGTATACCTACGATGAAGCTAATATGTATGATGCATATGCTAAAGCTATACTTTTGAACTGGACCAATAGAATAATTTTTGCCCATTTAATAAAATCTCGTCACAACGCAGCGATGGCTGTTGAAGAACTGGGTTTTGATTCTGAAATTGATGATGCCAACGATATTTTTCAAGATATTACTACTGCGTGTGATTTTTTCAATATTTTTAACGCAATCGAGCATAATTCTCATATTCCGTCGGATACTTGGCATGATTTGATGGATTTAAATGTTTTCCTTAAGGATAACGGACTTCGTCAAATTGAGCAAACTACACTTCAAAATGTTCTTGAAAAAACCGTAGCAGTTGCCAAGAGAGAATTAAACGGGCAATTTACTACGCCCTCTACTTTGGCAGAATTGTTGGTTTGCATAACTACGCTGGATTGGTCTGGTAACTCGATAGATCCTTGTTGCGGTACTGGGGCTATCCCAAAAGCAATTCTGTCCAATAAAAAAGACAGATTGAGAAATATTGAAGAGGCAGTTAATACTACATGGGCTGAAGATAAGTTTTCTCTTCCTTTGCAGTTGGCTACTATCAGTATGACGAATGTTGATTCTATTAATATTCCTAATAAAGTTTTTCAAGGCAATGTATTTGCATTGCGTGAAGGAAATGTAATTAATATTACCAATCCCACCAATGGTGAAACAATGACATTCCGCATTCCAAAATTTGATACTGTAGCATCCAATTTTCCTTTTATCCCCTTTGAGAAAATATCTGACGATGATTGGAGATATATACACACTATCAGTTCTAATGTTCTTAATCATACTGGCATTACCCTTAGTGATAGAAGTGACTATTATTCATATATTTTGTTTTCGTTATATGAAAATGTTGCAAGAAACGGTCGTTTGGGAATCATTACTTCAAACTCTTGGTTAGGTACAACGGCAGGAAAAGAATTTTTCAGGGCTCTCGGATTTTTCTATAAGATTGAACAAATTCATATCACTGATACGGAGCGTTGGTTTAATAATGCGCAGGTAGTTACAATAGTTACAATTCTTTCTAAAAAGGAGCAAATTACACCTCCTACAGACAATGAACAAACAGCATTTTGTATTTGGCATAAGAAATTATCTGAAATCAACGAAGATATATCCATTAGAGATGCTATTATCAATTCGGCTTTATTGAATCGAGAACTTAATAATAGAATTATGAGCTATAAACCATATTCTAATGCCGAAATTACAGCTTTAACCAATATGAATGTTTCTCTTTCCGCACTGTTCCACGATATACGATGGTTGCTGGAAATAAGAGAAAAACTTTGCCCTCTCTCTACCGTATTTGATGTTGTTCGTGGAGAACGTAGAGGTTGGGACACCATGTTCTACCCAGCGCACGGACATGGAATCGAAGATGTATATATCAAAAAAGTACTCAAAAACGCAAGAAATATAGATACCCTTCGAGCAGAAGCGGATAATGATGCTTTCTGCTGTTCGTTAAGTTTGGAAGAATTGAGAGAACAAGGACATCAAGGCGCATTATCTTGGATTGCGCGATTTCAAAATGGTGTAAATAAAGTTGGAAAACCATTGATTCAATCATTGGCAAGACGTAACATGCACTGGTATGAAATGACAGCCACTAATACCGCAGATATAATAACCACTATGAATCCTGATAGACGACTGTTCTTTGCTAAATTTGATGAGCCGACATTTATTAATCAAAGATTAATTGGCTTGAAAAAGAAAGATGGTTATGAAGAAGTAGCATTATACCATGCATTATTAAATTCAATTTTAGGAATGTTTTACATTGAAGCAGTAGGTTTTGGTCGTGGTCTTGGTGCGTTGGATATTAGTAGCACTACTATTCGAAATGCCTTTATGCTAAATCCGCAACTCCTGTCTGACGAAAACAAAGGCTCTATTCTTAATGCATTTGAACCTTTGTTGATTCGAGATGTCGAGTATACAAGTGTTGAATTAACTTTGGAAGATAGGCGCAACTTTGATATGACTGTTTTGCGAGCTTATGGCATAGAGGAACACTATGAGTCAATTAAACAATCTTTGCTTTCCATGCAAAAGATGCGGTTTTGTGTACGGCGATAAAGGACTGTTACCACGATGGTCAAAGACGAAACGGTTTTGCCTAGTGGTGTACCTGAAAAGATATGCACAGTGTTCAGTTTCGCTCTGGGTGATATGGTTGAGGTCGTGCCAAAATGATAAATAATATGCTTTGTGATTTGGAGAGATTGGTTTATGAGTGTAATGTCTGATACGGGACGAAGCGGAGTTCTGGTATTAAAAGTTAACGAGGATGATGTTAATACCATAATGATGAATACGGATGTAAACGGCGAAGGATTGCTGCAATATGCCTATGAAAATTTTGCAGATGTTTTTTCGGAAAATATATTGGAATATGCTTTTGCTTATGCTGAAATTCCGAGAGATGAGATTACAAAAAAACAACGAGAAGCAGCCAAAAGTTTAATTAAACTTCATGAGGTGGAAAAATTAAGGCATTATTTGGTAAATGATATTCCGGAAGACGAATGGGATAAGGATTTCTTGAAGTGGTATGAAAAAAAGGGAGTGTTTGGAGAAGTCATTCTTCATATGGTATTAAAAGAGTTCAAAAACACTATTCCACTTATTTCTAAGATGTATTTTAAGGACTCGTTTTCGCAGGAGGCAAAAGGTTTTGATGCTGTCCATGTAAGTTCTGATGGTTCTACTTTATGGTTGGGAGAAACAAAATTTTATAAGGCATGGAAAAAGGAAGGCGTATTAAAAGGTGGTATTGATGAGCTTGTTGAAGATTTAAATAAACATTTTAATAAGGATTATCTATCGGAGCAATTTGTTATAATAAAGCGTGGATTGGATGCGCAACTAAGTCATCCAGAGCGAGAGCGATGGGTAGAAAAATTAAATAAGCCTATTTTGTTAAAGGATATCTTTCAATGCATCAGAATACCGCTTCTGTGTATTTATGAAGATGATATAGCTTCTGAATACTTGAAAGCTGTTGAGGAATCGGTAAAGAATGCGGGTGTTTATTCACACACAGTAACAGTGCGTGATTACTATAAAGAGATTAATACATACCCACATAGGGATCGAGTACAGACGGTTTTGATTCTTATGCCTATTGAAGCAAAGAAAAAGTTAGTTAAATGTATGCTTGAAAAAATATGGCATATGCAAAATATTTAGGTGTGTAATATGGATTTATTCAAAAAAATCGATAATATAGCCCTGCTGGACACAGCGGAACATTTTGAACTGTTTCGTTCAATTTCCAGTGCAATTAATTCAAGTGACGTTAGCCTTCAAAATGCAGGAAGAAATCATTTAATAAAAATCGTTGACGTTTGGGAGCTAGTACCGACTACAGTAAAGCCGATGTGGGAGGATCTTATTGAGGCGGTCGGGTTTTATCCTTATATCGAAAAATATAAGATTTCCATAGTGGATCTAGATGCACGCATACGACAGGAATATCATAGATCGGATTACATTTTTGACAAAACATTGCATCAAAAACAGAAAGAGTTATCCAAACTGGTGCTTTCGAAGAAGAATGTTGTTGTGAGCGCCCCTACCAGTTTCGGGAAAAGCCTTTTAATTGAAGAGATTGTTGCCAGCGGTATATATAAGAATATTGTAATTATTCAACCCACTTTAGCTTTGTTAGATGAAACTCGAATAAAACTAAAGCAGTACTCAGACCACTATAAAATGATAGTTCGCACTTCTCAGGAGGCATCGGCGGAGAAAGGCAATATTTTTCTTTTAACAGCTGAGCGAGTTTTGGAATATCAAAACATGCCCGAAATTGAATTGCTTATTATAGACGAGTTTTATAAACTTAGTAAGAAACGCGAGGATAATCGAGCCAATATTTTGAATATCGCATTTCTTCGTTTAACAAAGAATCGTAACTGCCGATTTTATTTATTGGGACCTAATATTGACAATATTTCTCCTGGTTTTCTCGAAAAGTATGATGCGGTTTTCTTCAAAACGGATTATTCTATGGTTTATACAGAAACAGAAAATCTTTATGAATGTGTAAAAAAGAAACCTGGAGGAAAGGTTGCTGATGAAGACATTTTTTCGGTTTTGGACAATGCTGATGATCAATCGTTAGTCTTCTGCTCCTCGCCTTCTACTGCGCGTAAATTGGCATTTTCGTATTGTGAATATTTGGAGAGAAAAGGAATATCAAAAAATGCTGATATACCATTGATACAATGGATATGCGAAAATTTAAGTGTGGAATGGTCTTTAGCGCATTGCCTCGCAAACGAAATTGGTGTTCATGACGGTTCTATGCCTAAGCATATCACGGCTTCAACTATTAAGTATTTTAATGACAAAAAACTAAAAGTACTTTTTTGTACCAATACCATTATTGAAGGCGTCAATACTTCTGCAAAAAATGTTATTTATTATGATAACAAGATAGGCACGAGAGATGTAGATTATTTTGATTATGCAAATATTCGCGGTCGAGCCGGAAGATTGATGGAACATTGCGTGGGAAAAGTCATTAATCTTAAAAGGCCACCCCATGCAGAGCAAACAAATGTTGACATTCCCGCGTTTACGCAAAATCCTATTGATGATGAGGTCTTGGTAAATATTGAAAAGAACGACGTTAAAGCATTTAACATGCATCGTTATCAACAATTCGAGAACTTGCCAGACGATTTGAAAGAGATTTTGAAACGTAATGCAGTTTCGATTCATGATCAGCTTGAATTGCTACCAATCATTAGAGAAATGTTGCTTGATCCTAATCGTAAAAATGATATCGTTTGGTGTTCGCTTCGAGACAAAAAACTATATCATCATTTGTATGCAATTTTTGATCTTGTAAAAAATCGATTTATAGAAGGAAATGATAAGAATGTTTTGCTTTCTGTAGGATGGATGGCGAGCCAAACAACAAGCTATCTTTACAACAAAGATATTCATCAGCTAGTTAAAGATAGATTGTCATACCTTGCTAAAGCGTATCTAAAAAAAGAAGACCATAATTATGAAGAGAAAACTTTTGTGCTGGATCAGTTTGTTGAAAGATTTCCTTATGAAGCAAGAAAATTATCAGACGAGGCGATCGAAACAGTTTTTAAGTTTCAAAAAAATTGGTTGCAATACAAAATTCCTAAGTGGTTGAATGTTGTTGATTCCTTGCAAAAATATGCCGCGAAAGAACTTGGTGTTCAATCGGGTGATTATTCTTTTGTTGCTGAAGCAATCGAAAACGAGTTTTCCGATTCTAATGTTCGAATTCTTTCCGAATATGGTGTGCCTAGTTCTGCAATTAAAAAAATACTCAATAAATACAGACATCACCTGAAAGATTTGTCAGAAGATCAAGTGGTTGCGGCCATAATTAGAAATAGAACTTTAATCAATCAAAGCTTGACGCCCTATGAAGCAGAAGCGTTAGAAAGATGCTTATAATTATCGTTTAATCAATTCTAAAAAGAAAAAACGGCTCAACTACAACATACAGCAGGTTAAGAGCAAAGATTCCAAAACCTAATACTTCAGGATGTTGTATTATATTGGGGCTTTCATCCCCCAATATCTCCCTCGCTGTAGGCAAAGAAAAAGCCCCAGCGGTGAAAAAATGATTTTCAAGGCTTCGCACAGAGCCAGTGCCGAGCCTTTCTTAAAAGTGAAAAGTCTGCATATAAGAGCATTTTTGATGCCGAAATTTACAGTTGCCTATTTTGCGATTCGTGCAAAAATGCCGGAAAACGCTGATATAGCGTGCATTTTGCGCTGTTTTGTGATATGCCGTCCGTTCGGATATATGGTAGGAATCAACCGATGGAACGGGGTGTAACCATGATTCACAAAAAACGCTGCAAAGTCAATGCAGAAAAAAGAACAAGAAAAAGGAGGTGCTACGGTGAAAAAAGGTGTAAAGAAAGAGCCGGAGATGGTGCGGATTATCGCGATTGACGGAAGCGACATCCTGAAGCACGGAATTACGACGTGCAAGGACGGAAAACTCTATCCCGACGCTTTCCGCGGTGTGCTGGACGAGAGCCTTGACACGCTGAAAATGAAAGAAATCTTCAAACGACACAAGGCAGAGTTGCCGTTCCCGTATCTGGAGAACAAGCAGTTTTGCCGCGCCGTGGTCAATGTCTCCTTTGCATACGCCATCAAGCAGTTTGAGCAGTACGGACGCAGATTTGTGCGGCACGGATGCACGGTGACGGACGATGAGATAACCGACCATGTGTGCGTGCGCGACGGCGAGTTGATCGCCATTGAGGTGCCATATCAGAAAGACACGCAATATGCGGCGGTGCAGAATCCGATTCCGGAGGAACTGCTCGGCAAATATTTTGTGTACGACAGTGAGGCAAAGGCATATCGCAGAAGCAAAGCGGCGATTTCTTCTGTCGTCACCTGCAAGGCGATACGCGAGAAGCTCTATACCAATGGTTTTGACATCGACGGCGTGCATTATATGCGCTACAAGCGCAGTGCCGGTGCAAGCCGTGACGGGCGGTGCATGTTCATCGCCGAGCCGCTGTATGCCGACATGATGCAGTGGAGTGCGTGCGGGCTGTCAGCGGATGATGTGACCGATCAGGCATCGTGGCAGGCGTACCTTTCCCTGACGATGAGCAGCATCGAAGGCACTATCCGGTTGCCGAAAAAGGCGATTCTCATCATGCCGGATGCCGTCAGCACCTTTGAAACAGATGCGGTCAGCGTGGAAGAGACTGCCGACCACGACCTCACGGCGATCGAAAAGGAAGTGACGGTCAGAAATAAAATTTGGGATGGGCAGGCGATGCTCGACATCAGCGTGTTTGAAGAAAACGGGTATGCCGACTACGGCATGGTGCTGTTGCGCAATCGCTTTTTCAAGACCTGCGCATTCAATACGAGGTTGCAGGAATGGTTTGCGGACAACGGCATTGCCAGCGTCAGTCAGCTTGCGGGCTATACCACGGCGCGCGATATCAAGGACATCAAACTGGTTATCACCGAGAGCAGTCTGAAATATCTCAAATTCATGCCGCCGAAGACCTCCTATAAGAAGGGCTTCAAGCGATGGCTCGATGCCGCATACGAAGGAAAAGACGAATCGGTGTTCGGCGTTGTCAAGACAGACAAGCCCGCGCCGCTGATGAACGGGAGTATGGCGTATACCAATTATCAGCTGATTAACACGCTCGGGCTTTCCTATGCGGGCATAGAAGAAAAGGTGCTGGCTGATTCATTTGATTACCTTGACAATATGTTGGCGGATTCCGCCTTTCTGCGTTACCACATTCACACGCCGGAGGCGGTGGCGAAAATGCAGAAAGACGAGATTCCCGATCTCGAAACCTACCGCATGGAAACGGTGCTCGACATGACCTGCCGCACGCCGTATTTTGAAAACACGGATTTTTATAAATCCTTCCGCCGTGAGACGGTGTCGCATTTCAAGGATCAGCTGAAGGACGGCAGAATTCCCGTCAGCGGCGGATATATGACGATGTTTGGCAACCCCTGCGAGTTCTTGTATGCGTTGATCGGTTGGTGGCGGGAGGGGGATGAGTCGGTCACCTTCGGTGCGGAGGAAATCTTCACGACCGCTTTTCCGCTTGATCAGATTGTGCTTTGTTCCCGCAGTCCGCATATCACGATGGGAAATCTGTACCTCGCGCGAAACATGGGCAATGTTGAGATTACGGCTTACTTCTATCTGACGCCGAATATCGTTTGCGTCAATTCCATCGACAGCAATCTCTTGCACCGTCTGAACGGTTCGGACTTTGATTCGGACACACTGCTTGTCACCGATGAAGAGTGGCTTGTGCGTGGTTCCGCGCAATGCTATCAACCGTTGAAAGTTCCGGTATGCATGTTGGAGCCTGCGGGTAAAGCGGAATACGCGGGTACGCCGTCGGGACTGGCAAAACTCGATTACGACATTGCCGAAAACAAAATCGGTGAGATCGTCAACCTCTCGCAGTTTCTCAATTGCCTGTTCTGGGATCTGCTGTTCACGGGCAAAACCGACTACGAGCCGCTGCCGCTGTATTATGACATCTGCAAGCTCGCCGTCCTCTCCGGCATGGAGATCGACAAGGCAAAACGGATGTATGCGGTGGACACGGGCAAGGTATTACGGAAGCTCGGTGTGTATCGCCGAAAATATAAAGAGTCAAACGGCGGGCATCTGCCGGAATTCTTTCTCTCCATGACAGGAGGCAGCGATGGAGGAACGGGAGAAAACAAGGCACGACTCGACTGTCCGATGTCGTTTGTCTATGATGCGGTGAATGCTTACCGCGGCAAGGCAAAGAGCGTGAAAACGGTTCCTCTGTCAGAACTCTTTTCGCTTGACAACGGCGACTGCGGTGCCAACGATACGCACAAGAAGCAGAACATCATCAAGGCAGTGACGGAAGCCTTCTCACAGATCACAGCTTTGCAAACTGCGGCAAGCAAGTGCGAGGAGGATGAGAAAGCGATCTATCGGAAAGAGGCGCAGGAAATTTATCTAAAATGCCTTGAAAAGGTATCCAAGAATGTGGTAAACGATCACATCCTCGCGATGCTTCTCTCCGAGATTGACCATCCTGATGATTCCCGCTACGAAATCAAGTCCTGCCGATATTTTCTCTTCTCCTGTCTTTTGTATGAGGAGAACCGCAGGTTGCTTTCCAAAGTGGAAACGCCGGAGGACTTCGTCCCTTACGACCTAATCCGGGTCGAACCCGAACTCGTTCCCGAAGGCTACCGCACGGAATGGATTTACGGCTTCCCTCATGCGCACCTGCTGATCAAATAATTAAACAGTACACAAGAGTGTCGAGAGATCGGCACTCTTATTTTTTTCGGGGCTTGCCCCGAACCCCACTTGAAACTTTCTTGAAAGAAAGTTTCAAGACTTCAAAGAAGTTTACTGAAAAGGAGGAAACAATGATTGAGCAAACAGTATAAAACATTTTATTACCACAACGCCCGCGACATTCCCGGCGAATATTTTCCGATGCCGAAAAGCATCTTTCGCCTGGGGCTGACCGCGGGTGAAATTCTCGTGTACACCTATCTGATGTACTGCGAAGACAGAAAAACCTTTCAGTGCCATCCGAGCTACGCCACCATCGGGGAGGCGGTGAACATGAGCAACAACACAGTGGCAAAACATGTGGAAGGGCTTGTGCGCAAGGGGCTGATTATCACCGAGCGCACGACCGTGAAAACACGGGACGGGCGCACGCACAACGGGAGCCTGCTCTATACGCTCTGCCCGCTTGCACCGGTGGAGCGGGCATATTTTGAAAAGCAGATCCAAGAAGCAACGGCGCGGTTGAACTTCAAAGCCGCGCTTGAAAAATACGAAAAAAGGAAAGGAGGCGCGTAAGATGAAGCACTCGATTTACAAAACGCGGGAGGAGCTGCCGATGTATCTGACCGTGATGGATGTGGCAGACTTGCTCGGCATTTCCCGTGCCAGTGCTTACGAGCTGGTGCGGGAGCAGAACTTCCCGAAGCTGAAAATCGTGACGGGACGCATCATCATTCCGCGGGACAGGCTACTCGAATGGCTCGACGAGCAGACACGCTATGACAGGGTCTGACGGTCGATTATTTGGTAGCAGGATAAAGCCGTGTCTCGGACGCGGCAATTTACACCGCACGGCAACGCCGAGCGGGGATTTTACGGCGAAATACGGGGATTTTTGCGATTTTGCAAAAATAGCAACTGTGTCTCGCGTATGCCGAAACAGACTGCCTGCGGGTCTCAAACACGAAAATCCCTTGGAAAATCGGGCTTTTTCCGTGTCTCAGACCGTAGGACAACGAAAACAGAAAGGTTGAAATTATGACAAAAGAAAAGCAAAATGACGCGATGCCGTCGAAAGGCGTCCGGCTTCGCGTCGATCAATGGGAGGACTGCGACAGGTTCTCCGAAACACTCAAAATGGCATCACGGAACGATTTTATCCGCGATGCCATTGATTTTTATCTGGAATATCTGCGGCGGAACAATTCTGTGAAGTTTCTCACGCCCGCGCTGGAGTCGGTTATTTCCGCCAAAGTGCGGGACAGTGAAGAACGTCTTGCCCGACTGCTTTTCAAGCTGGCAGTCGATCAGAATCTGCTCGCGCACGCGGTCGCGGACTGCTTTGAATTCAGTCCCGCAGAGATTGACAACATGCGTATCGACTCGGTGCGCGAGGTCAAAGAAACAAACGGAACTATTCGCACGGATGAAATACTGAATACAAAGAGGTGATTTTTATGGCAAAACTGATTTTGAAAGCTCCGTATTACAAGCAAGGCCACAAAACAGAGGACGGAAGAGGTCGCGGCGGTTACGCGGAATATATCGCAACGCGCGAAGGCGTGGAGCTATTGCGCGGCGGCATGGTGAACTATATCGGTCAGCGCAAAGGCTCCTGCGGACTGTTCTCGGACGAAGGCGTGACCGTTGACCTTGCGAAAGTCAGCCAGGAGATCGACAATCATCCCGGCAATGTGTGGGCATTGATCTTTTCATTGAAGCGGGAGGATGCCGAACGGCTCGGCTATAATTCCGCCGCACAGTGGATGAATCTGCTTCGTTCCCGCCGCAATGATATTGCAAAGGGAATGCACATCGCGCCCGAAAATCTTCGTTGGTATGCGGCGTACCACAACAAGGAAACCAATCCGCACGCGCATATGATGGTGTGGTCGCAGAATCCGCGCGAGCCGTATCTCTCGCAAGCGGGGATTCACGATATCAAAAAGGTGATGGTGGCGGACATTTTCCGTCAGGAACTGCTCTCGGTTTATCGCGGGCAAACGCAGGCGCGGGATGATCTGAAAGAGACATTTCGCGCAAAAATGCGGGAGCTGACCGCTAAAATTCGTGCAGGTGGGAATGAAATTTCTCCCGAGCTCTATCAGAAATTTGCGCTCCTCTGCGGAAAAATTTCTTCGCACAAGGGCAAAAAAGTCTACGGCTATCTGGATAAATCCGCAAAGCAGCTCACGAATGAAATCGTGAAACTGCTCTCGGCGGACGAAAAAATCGCGGAGTTATACGACCTGTGGTATCGCTGTCAGTGCGAGGTATATCGCACCTATACCGATGTCATGCCGGAGAAAATTCCGCTTGAGGAGAACAAAGAATTCAAATCTGTCCGCAACGAAGTGGTGCGTGCGGCGGCGGAAATTCTGTCTTTGCCGAGGCAACCCTTGCGTGAAATGCCCGAAGGAAAAATGCCTGAGGAAGACTTGAAGCTCCTTGAAATCCGCGCCGACTTCGGTGATGTCGATGCCTTGATCGCGCTCGGTCGGCATTATTACAAAAAGGCAGACGACGCGGACGAGGCAGAATATTTATGGAAAGTTGCCGCTGACAAAGGGAGTGCCGCGGCGATGTATCTGATTTACAAGGGCTACCGCGACGGAAAGCTTACCGACAAGCCGAGCGACAAAATGAAATATCTGCGCATGGCTGCGGACAAAAATCACGCCTACGCGGAATATGAACTCGCCATGCAGACCGACAAACGGATGCCGAATGTGAAGCTGTCAAACCTCATGCGTGCGGCGGAACACGGCTGCACCGCGGCGGAATATGAGATCGGCAAGCTGTATTATGAGAACGGGCAGACCGAACAGGGGCTTGCTCACCTCGAAAAAGCTGCCGCATCCGACCTCTGGGCGCGCACGCAGGTCGGGCTGTTTTACTGCTATACGCGCGATGATTGGGAGCACGGAATGGAACTTCTGACCTCCGCCGCAGACGAAAACTATGCGCCAGCACAGGAGGCGATCCGAAATATTCAAATCGGACTGAATGCACAGATCTTCACGGGGCTGTGCGATCTTTTTTATTACGCCGCGAATATCATCGACGAGCGCGCGGAAGAAATTCAAACGCCGTCAGGGGAGCCCGTCATCAGCCGCAGACAACGCCGCGAGGAACAGGCGAAGCGGGACGGTGTGATGATGCAGATGTGATTGATAACAAATTGATAACTCTTCGCCTCACCGCTGGATATTCACTCGAACCTGTGGTATCTTTGCAGTGGGCGAAAAAACTTACGAAAGGAAGAATAACAATGGCAAAACGAAGACCGCAAGGTGACGGCATGGTGCGCAAGCGTTTGGACGGACGATGGGAAGCGCGCATTGTGATCGGTCACAAAAACGACGGAACACCGATGCACAAATCGGTGTTCGGCAAAACGCAGAAAGAAACGCTCGACAAATTACACCGCGCGATTGAAACTTACCGCGATGTCGATCTCTGCGAGGACAGCCGCATGACGCTCGGCGAATGGCTTGACAAGTGGCTGGACGAATATATGATCTTTACCCTGCGGGAGAGCACCATGCAGAGCTACCGCATGATGGTAAACCACTATATCAAGCCCCACCTTGGCAAAAAGTCGCTGACATCGCTGACGACGGCGGATATTCAGAAACTTTACAACAAGCTCAAAAAGGAGGGGCGCGTTCGCGAAGACCCCATCAAAGGCAAAACACTTGCCGACAGCATGGTTCGCGGCATCCACATGATGCTCCATGAGGCGCTGGACGCGGCGGTGAAGGAACGGCTCATCGTGCGCAATCCCACAAACGGCACAACGGTGCCGAAGACAAATTATCCCGACAAGCAGGTGTTGGACGACGGTCAGCTTGAGAAATTTCTCGGCATGATCGAAGCCTATCCCGATTGGCGGGATTTTTTCTACACGGAATGTATGACGGGACTGCGCCGCGGCGAGATCTGCGGGCTGAAATGGAGCGACATCGACTTTGAAAACCGCCGTCTGCGGGTGGAACGGTCGCTTTCCGCCGTCACAAACGGCAAAATACAGATCGGCGAAACCAAAACGGGCGCGGGCAAACGGACGATTGTCCTGCCGCCGACCCTTGCCGCACTGCTTGCCAAACGCAAGGGAAACGCGCTGAATGAGTGGGTATTCTACAATCCGTGCAACCCCAACCTGCCGATAAATCCGGCATCAGCATACCAAAAACTGCACACGATCCTCAAAAATGCGGAACTGCCGCGAATCCGCTTTCATGATCTCCGTCACACCTTTGCCACCCATGCAACGAAAGGCGGAGTAGATCCGAAAACGCTTTCGGGCATTCTCGGACACACCAACGCAAGCTTCACGCTTGACACCTATACGCACGTGACGGGCGACATGCAGAAAAACGCCGCCGCGATTGTCGGCGGCATGGTCAAAAAACTGAAATTGGAGGATGAGTAAATGGCAAAGAAAAAGCAAGGTGACGGCAGTGTCTTTCAACGCAAGGACGGGCGGTGGGAAGGCAGAATTGTCGTCGGCTACAAGGAAAACGGCTACGCCCAAACGAAAAATGTGACGGCGCACACCAAGACAGAGTGTCAGGAAAAGCTGGCGAAGTTGCGGGAGGAATGCGGACGGCGGAGCGAGAAAATCAAGCCGGACATGCCGTTCGGCGACTGGATTGACTTCTGGTATCAGAATTATTCCGCACCCAAGCTCCGCCCGACCACACAGGCGTGCTATTCGGGAAGGATTTATACACACATCATCCCGTCTATCGGCAATATTCCGCTGAACAAGCTGACGCAGAACGACCTGCAACAGTTTTACGCACGGCTCAAAAAGAGCGGACGGAAAAAGCATGTCGATAAATTCGGAGAAGGACTGTCCGACCGCATGGTGCGCTCCTGCCATACGACCTGCCGCACGGCACTTGAAAAAGCGGTAACCGAAGGGCTGATCCGCATCAATCCTGCAGCCGGGTGCAAGTTGCCACCGAAAAAGGCAAAGGAAATGCAGGTGCTGACTCCGTCGGAAATCACGCGGTTTCTCATACAGACAAGAGAGGAGGGATATTACGAGTTCTTCCTTCTGGAGCTGACCACCGGCATGCGCCGAGGAGAAATTCTTGCGCTAAAATGGCGGGATATAAATCTGAAAACAGGCGAGCTTCACATCTCGCGGCAGGTGCTGAAGGTCAACGGAAAGGTGCTGATCTCCGCACCGAAAACGAAATCCTCCAACCGCATGATTCTGCTGCCGCCCGAAATGACAGAACTACTGGCAGAACTGAAAACGCGAACCGACAGCGAGTGGATTTTCCCGTCACCGCTTGACCTCACGCAACCGCGTCACCCTTCGGCGGTCTATCATCGGTTTCAGAAGATACTGGAACGCGCAAACTGCAAGCGGGTGCGGTTTCACGACCTGCGCCATACCTTTGCCACCATGGCGCTGGAAAACGGCATGGACATCAAAACGCTGTCTGCCATGATAGGTCATGTCAGCGCGGAAACTACGCTCAATATCTATAGCCATATCACCGACACGATGCAACAGCAGGCGGCGGCGAGAATTGACCGCGAGATTGCGGGGGCTGATACGCCCATTCCCGAGCCGAACGCGACGGACAAGGCAAGTGACAGTGATGCAACCGATCAGCCGACAGAGCCGACATTTGAGCCGTATAAGGGCAAGATACGCAAACCCGGTACGGGTTGCGTGACGATGATAAACGACCACCTGTACGAGGGCAGGTTCTCCCCGCGCGTGAACGGCAAACGAATCGCCAGGAATATCTATGCTACCACGCGGGAGGAGTGCGAGGAGAAGTTCAAAGTGCTGATTGCAGAGATGAAAAAGGAGATTGCGGAAATCAAGGCAGGAGAGAAAGCGATAAATAAGGGCTGACCGAGGTCAGCCCTTAAAAATTGCGGTGCAGTAGGCAAAAAAACGGAAAGAGTGAATGGCGGTCATTTTGCGGTCGCCATTCTTTAGGTTTAGAGATCCGATTTTTCAATTATTCGCGGGTAAATACATAAAAATAAACTCTTCCGCCACCAAACGAATAATCGCCGCATTTCCATTCTTTGAAAAGATATTCCCTGCCGTCAATCGTCTTTATTTCGTATGCAGACACGGTCTTTTCCCGCCTGTTCAGAACAAATCCCTTTGTCCATACGGAGGTGACGCTGTTTGTTCCGTTTTGGGTAGTTGATATATACACTCCGTTTTCTCTGAATTCTGCCGAAAATACAAACAGATCCTCCCGCTTTAGGTTCTGCTTATCGGGATCAAAGTCCTCTTTATGAATGACAAAATCCCGCACTTTCCATTTTCCCAGGACATTTTCGTCGTTTACAAACGGATAGTCGATATTGTCGCATTTTCTGAACTCTTCAGGCGAAGAATAGTGTCTGTCGTCTGCCTTCTCATATACCCATATCTCCGGAACACCGAAGCCGACACCGCTGTCGCCGCAATCGGTCATCTCAAGGAAAAGCAGCTTGTGCCCGTCGATGTTTTCGATTGTATAATGATTTGCATACAGTGTATCCGGCTTCGGCCCGCCTGTAAACATCGTCCCTTTTGTCCAGCCGTCTACTGCCCAATAACCCTTTCCGCCGTCGATAAAATACAACTCGTGGAGCCAAGCCAGGTGACCGCATTTCGGATTTCCGTAGATAAACTGCTCGCGCGTCGGGACGATATCTACCATTTCCCACTTCCCGCAAACCTCGGGGTCATCCGTAAAAGGCGCTTTTGCGTCAACATTTACATACAAAGGTGCTTTTGACATTCCGCTTACGGGAACCTTGAGTTCGACGGTTCCGTCGCCGTGATAAATTTCATAATATGCGCCGCAAACCTTATAATTTGAGCTGTCAAGGTGCTTTGTTATGGCTTTATAGGCGTCGTCAAGCTCGCTCTCCTTGCAACAAAGCGATGCAACATCTCCCGCGAAGGTGATGACCTTTTCGGCATAATCACTTTCCTTCGGTAAGCTACCGGTAATCTCCGCGCATGCGGCAAGGTCGAAATCGGATTCCTTGTATTCGGTTTCATAGTTTATAACCATTCTGCGTTTGCCGACGATACTTTTCGGCAGTTTTTCCGCAATTTCGGTCGCTTTGAGCAATGCGTCCGACTTTGATTTATAATGTTTGCGCACAAAGTCAACACGTATTTCATCAGTTTCTCTGATAATAATATTAAACATTTTTGTCTCTCCTTCCATAAGGCCGTTTTTGATTGATTCGATTTTTCTCAGGCGGTTTTGAGTGTTTTCAACGAGCAAATTCAGTTCGTCAAGCTTGCCATTCAATATCCCGATGATTTTTTCATTATCGCCGATGGTCAGTTGTCGGCGTATCTCATCAAGAGAAAAGCCCAGTTCCTTCAAAGCAATGATACGGTAGCAGTCCGCTAACTTTGAAGCGGAATAGTACCTATACCCTGTAAACTTGTCGATTCTGTCCGGCACAAGCAATCCCTCGGAGTCGTAATATCGTAGAGTTTTGACCGACATGTTGCACAGCTTTGATAATTCACCGATCTTATACATAGTTTCTTCCTTTCTTCTGATTTTGCAATATCAGAAACATCGCTATTTCTTCCTTGCAAGTCAAGTTTATCATTACCGTTGGGGGGAGAGTCAAGAGGTTTTTGAAAAAAAATTGCGATTATAAAAATCAGCCGAAAGTGGGGCTGAAAACCTCATTTTCGGCTGATTTTTGGTCGGAGTGGCCGGATTCGAACCGACGGCATCGAAGTCCCAAACTTCGCGCGCTACCAGCTGCGCCACACCCCGAAATATTAGTATGCCCCGCCCTTGCAGGAAAGGATGAAGTATAAAACACAAGTGACGTATCACGATTTGCACAAGCTACATACAAATCAAAGCGACACATGCGAAAATGCGAAGAAGTTACATGAATTATAAAGGCGTATTATTGCTCACGCAATTAAAGTGCGGATGTTATCAAAACGTCAATTTTCGTCATTTGAGCATTTTACGGTACAGCCTATTTTAAAACCAAAGCGTTACACACCGCACATGCGATGTGTAACGGCAAAAGACAAGGGTTAATTCATGTACGGTTCAGGTTACCTCGGATGCTTGCGTCGCGCAAGCACCGACCGATTGAACCCCACTTTGATTAAATCACGCAGAGATTTAGTTTACTTCAGCCGAACACATTCAGAGCAATCGGCTAAGTAAGGTTCCGTTAAACCAATTCAGAACAGCGGCTCAGTCGGGCTCAGTTAAACCGTTCAACACATTCGATCTCAATTAGCCTTATTAAACGCGCCCTCGTCGGGAATATGCTGAAGCGTGATATCTGCGCCGACTGCGCGGAGCTTACCGACGATATTATCGTATCCGCGCTCGATGTAATAAACATCGTCAATGCTCGTAGTGCCCGGTGCGGCGAGACCCGCGATTATCATAGCGGCGCCTGCTCTGAGGTCACAAGCCTTGAGAGCAGCGGCGCTGAGCGGCCTTCCGCCCTCAATTATCGCCGTCTTTCCGTTGACCTTGATACGCGCGCCCATGCGCTTGAGCTCCGAAACATAGCGGAAGCGGTTATCCCACACGCTCTCGTTCAGGTAGCTGACCCCGCTTGCGAGGCACATAAGCACACATATCTGCGGCTGCATATCGGTCGGGAAGCCCGGATAGGGCTGAGTTTTGATATTGACACGTTCAAGCGGACCGCGGCGGGAAACGGTGATCGAATCGTCCTCTTCGACGACATTGACCCCCATCTCGATAAGCTTAGCGGTGACCGACTCGAGATGCTTAGGTATAACTCCGCTTATGCGGAGATTTCCGCAGGTAGCGGCTGCGGCGAGCATATATGTACCCGCCTCTATCATATCGGGAATAATGGTATAGCAGCAGCCGTGCAGTTGCTTTACGCCGCGTATCTTGATGGTATCGGTGCCCGCGCCGGAAATACGTGCGCCGCAGGCGTTGAGGAAGTTTGCAACATCTACTACATGCGGCTCTCTTGCCGCGTTCTCGATGACGGTAAGTCCGTCGCTCTTTGCAGCGGCGAGGATAACATTTATCGTTCCGCCGACGGTGGTGACATCAAAATATATATTGCCGCCGCGGAGTCCGCCGAGCGCATTTGCCTCGACATAGCCGCCCTCGACATCGACGGTCGCGCCGAGTGCTTCAAAGCCCCTGATATGCTGATCTATCGGGCGAACGCCGAAATCGCACCCGCCGGGGTAAGCGACATAAGCGCTGCCGAATCTGCCGAGCTCTGCGCCGATAAGGTAATAGGAGGCGCGCATCTTACGCACAAGCTCATATGAGGACATTCCGCCCACCGCGTGCGTAGAATCAAGCTCTATTGTGTTTTTTGCTACTCTTTTTATCTTGACACCGATGCCCGAAAGGATATCGAGCGCGACCGAAACATCAATAATATCGGGAACGTTCTCTATCGTACAGGTATCGTTCACGAGGAGGCAGGCGAAAAGCACGGCAACGACCGCATTTTTCATACCGCTTATTTCGACCGAGCCGACGAGCGGTTTTCCTCCGTTAATTATATATCTATCCATTATGTAATGGCCTCGTTTCATAGCATTTTAACCGTCTTGTCGGGGGCGTGATGCTCCCCCGCGGTCACCGCGCTGAGAGGTCTTGCGGCGACTTGACCGACGGGAATTCTGTCCGGAAACGGCACACATAAAACACAAGGTTTCATAAACACCTTCGGATATTATACCACAGTTATTGTCTTTTGAAAAGGTTTGTATGACCTTTTTTCGTCGTTGCCGGATAATTTTATATCATATGCACAATATATCCGAAACGTCGCACACGTTATTTGTGTATCACGCCGCGTTTTTCACACTTACAGTATATGCAGCCTTACATATAATGTCACCGATTTATTCAGAATCGGGACACAGATACGCAACAGCGAGGTCAACAACGAGTCCGTAGCTCTTTGAGCCCGCGCTCTGACCCGAGAGCTTGAGGAAGGTATCGTTCACCGCTCCGCTGACGGTCGCCGCGGTATTCTCCGCATACTTTGAGAAGAAGCGGCTGTACGACTGCATCTCATATATCACATGAAGATCGAGCTGTCCGACAGCGCGATTATAGAGGTCGGTATCCGCCTGAGCGAGCGCGGAATAAACGTACTCGAGCACACTGACGGAAGCGCTGTAGCGGATATACGGGTCATCGCTCTCCATGCAGACAAGATATGCGACAAAATTCGCCTCATCCTCACGCGCGATGCCGCGCTGATGTGCGAGCTCGTGAGCCGTCGTATACGGGATGGTATAATCGGGAAAGTTAGTATTGAGATTGCTCTCGCCCGTATAAAAGGCGTAGACTCCCGCGATATGCGTATATGTCATGAGCGGGCTTATCGCGAGCGGCTTTATCCGCGTATGCATGCTCTGAATGAAGCTGTGCGTAGGCGTAAAGCAGTCGTAAGCCTCGCATATCTTGTCGCTGAGCTCGTCGATGCCGTAGGGCATTATCGAGGCGTCCTTATAGGTAAAGGTGATGTCGTCGACGAGCGAATTAACATCATCGGTCAGCACGAGCGCGGTATCATACAGCTGCCGTGCGGAAACATCGCGGCGGTCGAGCCCGAGACGGTCTTCAAGCTTTGTGCAGTTATACGACGGCACGAACGAAAAGACAAACAGGCTGTACAGAAACGATATCAAAGCAAGCAGCGAAAAGAAGAATCTCCACCATCTGCGCTTATGCGCGGCAAGCGCGTTTGAAGCGACAAAAAGCAGGACTATCATCACGGGCAGCATGAATATCAGCGTCTCCGCAAGCGAAAACGGGAGCACGCCGCTGATCTTTGCAAGGCAGAAGCGCAGTGCCGCCCCGACAGTACCCGACATGAAGTCGGAAAAGGCGGTCGACAGCGAGAGACAAAGATGCACCACCCCCGCGAGAACGCCGACGCACAGCAGGATAAAAGCCGGCAGACGGATGTATCCGCCGAATATTCCATTTCCGTCGTTGGGGTCGTCCTCGCGGTTAAGCCGTTCTTCGAGCTCACGTGCTATCAGCATGGGGTCGTCATCATCGTCATCGGACATCTGCGACATTGCGGCAATTTTATCATACAGCTCCGACGGTAACATACATGGAGAAGTGTCACCTTCTTCCTCCGCTATACGCAAAAGGGCTGCTTCATCATCTTCATCGTCTTCATCCGATGTATGTGGCAGGGCGTCATCGCTGCCTTCATCCGATATATGCGGCAGCGCGGCTGCGTCATACTCTTCGCGCGACATAGGCTGCGGAGCAGTATCGCCCGCACCGTCGGACATCGCCGACCGCGGCGCGGCGCTGTCGGCAGCGTCCGAACGTGCAAGCCCGCCCTCCGCTTTATTCAGTTCATCTCTCTCGTTCATCTCATCCATCGTTTACTCCTCATCACGGCTGCGGTGTAAGCAGTCTGCACTGCGGTCGCTGCCCAAGCCATCCATGTCACATTCGCCGCATAAGCTGCCCGCATCGCGGCAGCGGGCTATCGCCTCATTTATTCTATTCTCGGTCTCACCGTCAAGCAGCACGCGTATATCATCGGGCAGCGGTGCAGACACGCGTACCCGCGTCCCATGCCTGACTGCGAAGCCAGTGCGGGGCGCTGTTCTTCCCCGCTCTGCCGCTCCGCCGCGTGCCCCGTCGGTCGATTCATCGTCCGTTTCACCCGTAAGTCCGACGGGCGTATCAAAGCACAGCAGTGCGGCGTGCAGCGCCTGACGATCAATCAGAGCACCTTCCGTTTCCGCCTGCGGCAGCTCCTCTCCCGTTTCTCTGCGGCGAGTGAGAGCATCAAGCAGCCCCTCGCGCACGGGATACAGCGTATCGCCGTATATCGGGTGCCCGATATGCGAAAAATGTACCCTGAGCTGGTGCGTCCTTCCCGTTATCGGCTCGGCAAGCACCGCCGTACAGCGCTCGCCGCCGACGGTACAAGTGCAGATACATCGGTAGCGCGTCAGCGCCCTGTCGCCGTCCGCCGCTACGCCGCGCAGTATAATGCTCTCGCGCAGCCGTGCTATCGGGGCGTTTATCACCCCGCTGTCGGGCAGCCCCTCTCCGCGTAGAAGCGCGAGATAGACCTTTCCTATCCCGCCGCTCTGCATCGCCTGTCCGAACATCGCCGCAGCCGCTCTGCTCCGCGCTACGAGCACCGCGCCGCTCGTTCCCGAATCGAGCCTGTTCACGGCGCGAAACACGAACGGCACGCCCCTCTCCGCGTATCTGAACGCGAGCGCATTTGCGAGTGTATCGGTATAATGCCCGTGCGACGGGTGAGTAGGCATAAACGGCGGCTTTGAGCAGACGACGCATGCACCGTCCTCATACAGCACATCCACCGGCAGGTCGACGGGCTGCAGCTGCAGCGCGCTCTCCGCATCCTCAAGCGCGAGCGAAAGCTCGTCTCCTGCGCTCAGCACGGCGCGCACCGTCGCATGTTCTCCGTTCAGCAGGATACCGCGCGGGTCCTTTTTAAGCACCGTCAGCGTACCGTGCGAGAGTCCGAGCACGCCGCGCAGATATTCGCGCAGCAGCATGCCCGAGAATTTGTCATCTATAATATACCGCATGCAGTCCTCCCGCACCGATGTTTTTTATATTCTAACTCATTTTTCCCGATTTTGCAACAGATATTATTTTTGCAAAGGTTAAGCATAGGTCAGTAAAGGTCAAAATAATGAGAAATCGCTTGAAAAACATGCGTTTTGCGCTCAAAATCGTCCGAGATCGGATTTCGGCAGAATTATTTGACCTATTTTGACTTTGACTTTCTTTGACCTTTCGGATATAATATAGCCGTACAAAGGAAATCGGGAAGCCGATGAGGATGTACAAAAATGATGCGAAAGAAAGGAAGCGTAGATATGCCGATATCGGACACGATAGCCGCGATAATCGAGGAGATGCTCGACGGAGGCGGAGGAACAGCAGAGCTGAAAAGAAACGACCTTGCCACACGGGTCGGGTGCGTTCCCTCTCAGATAAACTACGTTATAACCTCGCGCTTCACACCCGATAAGGGTTACGTCATCGAGAGCAGGCGCGGCGGCGGCGGATACATCAGGATAACGCGGAAGCAGATGAGCCGAAACGGTTATCTGATGCATGTATTCCATGCGGTCGGCAGCGAGATCGACCGTGCGTCTTGCGACGCATTCGCGGTGAACCTCCGCGAGCGGGGCGTTGTATCGCCCAGAGAAGCAAATCTGATTCACATAGCGTCGGGCTTTATCGAAAAAAACTCGGACAGAGCCGACATGCTTCGTCAGATTATACTCACCGTGATGGATTAAAATAGTCACGGATATCACAGAATAAGAAGAAAGGTCAGGTAAGCTATTATGATGTGCACAAAATGCGGTAAGAAGGAAGCAAGTGTATACTATAAACAGAATATAAACGGTAAGGTCACCGAAATGAACCTCTGCGAGGATTGCGCAGCGGAGCTGAGAAAGAAAACGGATGCCGAGTTCGGCTCGTTCTGGAAGGGCTTCGGCGAGATGAATCTGCTCGCACCGTTCTTCGGACTCCGTCCGTCGTCTCGTCTCGGGAGCGGCAGAACCTGCCCTGTCTGCGGCGCGACCTACAGAGACTTTGCGGAATCCGGCAAGGCTGGCTGCTCAAAGTGCTATGAGGTGTTCGGCAATGAGCTCGGAGACACCATTGAGGGCATTCACGGTAAGCGCGAGCATGTAGGTAAGATACCGAAGCACCTCGGCGGCAGAATAAGCCGTGAAAAGAAGATAGAAAAGCTGAAGGAAAAGCTCAGCATTGCCGTAGGCAAGCAGGAATTCGAGGAGGCGGCTAAGCTCCGCGATGAAATTCAAAGCCTCGAAAAAGAAGAAAACGAAAAGGAAGCGTAAAGGGGGATACGGATATGTATTGGTACACCGAAAAAGGTAAAGACAGCGACGTTGTCATAAGCTCGAGAGTAAGATACGCGAGAAACCTGCGCGATGTTCCCTTTGTATCAAGGCTTGACAAGGCGGGCGCCGAGAAGGTAATAGAAAAGGTCAGAGGCGCGCTCGACGACGAGAGCGGATGGGAGTTTACCGACTTTTCATCGCTCAGCGGCGAGCAGGCGCAGGCTTATGTCGAGCGCTACGATGTCAGCCCCGAATTCGCCGCATCCACCCTGCCCCATGCATATATGTATCAGAAGGACAGCGGCGTCGGCATTATGATTTGCGAGGAGGACCACATCCGTCTGCAGTGCATCCGCTCGGGTCTTGCACTTGAGGAAGCGTTCAACTGCGCAAACGAGGTCGACGATAAGCTGATAGACCGTCTTGATGTTGCGTTTGATGACAAGCTCGGATTTCTGACCCATTGTCCGACCAACCTCGGTACGGGTATGAGAGCATCCATAATGGTGTTTCTCCCCGCCCTTGCGATGAACCGCAAGATAGGCGCGCTCGCGACCTCGCTCGGAAAGCTCGGACTCACCATCCGCGGCACATGGGGTGAGGGCTCTGACGCAGACGGCTACATGTATCAGATATCCAACCAGACGACGCTCGGCATAAGCGAGCTCGACACCATTAAGAAGCTCGAGGAGGTCACGGCGCAGATAATGGAGCTTGAGCGCAACGCAAGAGCTGCCATGAAGTCGGACAGTTCCGACCGTCTCACCGACCTTGCGTACCGTTCACTCGGCACGCTGCGCTCCTCCTATCTGATGAGCTCTAAGGAATTCCTCAGTCTCTGCGCGTATGTCCGTCTCGGATTTGCGCTCGGATATCTCGACGAAAACGAGCTCAGCTACGAGAAGCTGACCGAGACGATGGTGCATGTCATGCCCGCAAGCCTTTCTGTAGACGAGGGCAAGCACCTCAGCGAGCTCGAGCGCGACAAGGCACGCGCTAAATACCTGCGCACACATCTCGGGGAAAACAAATAATCCCCGGGGGGTAGGACATTTTGAGAACAGACGGGATCGTATACAGACCATTTAAGAACAGTCAAAGTACAGACAAAAACAATTGATCGGGAAAGAGATGATATAATATGGCAAACAGATTTACTTCCGCCGCGAGTGATGCGCTCGGCTCCGCTATGGCAGCTGCGCGCAGTCTCGGGCACACATATATAGGCACCGAGCACATGCTGCTCGGTCTGCTCTCGGTAGAGGGCGCGGCAAAGCAGTTACTGACCGCAAGAGGTGCAAGCGAGGAACAGACCCGCGCCATGATAATAGAAATGGCGGGTAGCGGTTCACCGACGAATGTCGGTCCCGGGGACATGACCCCGAGAACCAAAAGACTCATCGAGTCCGCGGCACGCGAGTCCGCAAGGCTCGGACACAGCTATATAGGAACGGAGCATCTGCTGCTTGCCATGCTCGGCGAGCCGGATTGCGTAGCGCTCAGTCTGCTTTCGGCACAGGGCGTAGGGCTCGGTGAGCTCTCGAGCGACCTCGGCGACTTCTTCCGCCGCGGAGGCGGTCAGGGCACCGACGAGCAGGAGAGCGAGGGCGCGCCCGGTAAGGGCGGCGAGGAGAGCGCGCTGAAAAAATTCGGTCGCGACCTTACCGCACTCGCACGCGACGGCAAGATAGACCCCGTTATCGGTCGTGAGAAAGAGACCGAGCGTGTTATTCAGATACTCTCGCGCAGAACGAAGAACAACCCCTGCCTTATCGGTGAGCCCGGCGTCGGTAAAACCGCCGTCGTCGAGGGTCTTGCCCGCAGGATTGCCGAGGGCGTTGTGCCCGAAACACTTGAGGGCAAGCGCATTATAACGCTCGATATCCCCGGAATGATAGCGGGAGCAAAATACCGCGGCGAGTTCGAGGACCGTATGAAGGGCGTTATGAAGGAGGTCTCCGAGGACAAGAGCATCATACTCTTTATCGACGAGATACACACCATCATCGGTGCGGGCGCAGCAGAGGGTGCGGTCGATGCCGCAAACATCATCAAGCCCGCGCTCGCAAGAGGTGATATGCAGGTCATCGGTGCGACGACCATATCCGAGTACCGTGCGCATATCGAAAAGGATGCCGCGCTTGAGCGCCGTTTCCAGTCGGTATCGGTAGGCGAACCTACCCCCGAAGAGGCAGTGCTCATTCTCCGCGGACTGCGTGACAAGTACGAGGCGCATCACAAGGTAAAGATCACCGACGAGGCGATAGATGCCGCAGTCAAATACTCCGTACGCTACATCGCAGACAGATATCTGCCCGACAAGGCGATAGACCTTATCGACGAGGCGGCATCTAAGGTCCGCATAGGCGCGCTGTCCGCTCCCGCTCCGATAAAGGAACTCGAGGAAAAGCTCAGAGCAGCCGCAGCCGAGAAGGAAGCCGCTGTTTCGAGTCAGGACTTTGAGCGTGCAGCCGAAAAGCGGGACGAGGAAAAGCGTCTCGGCGAGGAGCTTGAGAAGGCAAAAGAAGGCTGGAAGAACCGCGACGAGATAAAGCACCTCTCCATCGGTGAGAGCGACATCGCGGAAATAGTCCATGCATGGACCGGTATTCCCGTCGAACGTCTCGGCGAGGATGAATCCGAGCGTCTGCTCCATCTCGAGGATGAGCTCCATCACCGCATCATCGGTCAGAAGGACGCTGTAAGCGCCGTCTCAAGGGCTATACGCCGTGCGCGTGTAGGACTCGGCGATCCGCGCAGACCTATGGGCTCGTTCATCTTCCTCGGTCCTACCGGTGTAGGTAAGACCGAGCTCTGCAAGGCGCTTGCCGCTGCGCTGTTCGGCGACGAGAACGCTATGATAAGAATAGACATGAGCGAGTATATGGAGAAGCACTCGGTGTCTAAGATGATCGGTTCGCCTCCCGGCTATGTCGGCTTCGACGACGGCGGTCAGCTCACCGAGAAGATACGCCGCAACCCCTACTCCGTCGTACTGTTCGACGAAATAGAAAAGGCGCATCCCGATGTGTTCAACATCCTGCTCCAGATACTTGAGGACGGTATCCTGACCGATGCGAAGGGTCGTAAGGTAAGCTTTAAGAACGCAATTATCATTATGACCTCGAATATCGGCGCGTCGAGCTTTACCGACCGCAGCGCAAAGCTCGGTTTCGGCGGCGACGGCGACAAGGAAGGAGAGAGCGACGGCGAGCGCGTCCGCGAGAAGGTGCTTGAAGCACTCCGTTCGACCTTCCGCCCGGAGCTCATCAACCGTCTCGATGAGATAATCATCTTCGACCGCCTCAGCGCGGAAGAGATAGAGAGCATCGCACGTCTCATGCTCGGCTCGGTCGAAAAAAGACTCTCCGAGCGAGGCATCACATGCGAGTTCTCCCCCGAGGTCGTCTCGGTTCTCGCAAAGGAGGGCACCGACCCCGTGTACGGTGCACGCCCGATGCGCAGAGTTATTCAGAGCCGCGTAGAGGATGCTCTTTCTACCGAGATGCTGGAGGGCAGAATAACCGAGGGCAGCCGCGTCCGCGCAGTGCTTGACACCGACGGCAAGACTATCGTATTCAAACCGATAGATGAGACCGCAGCACCCGCAGCAGAGACTGCCGCAGCAACCGCAGAGGAGACTTCCACCGCATCCGACGGCGACAGCGCCGATGCATAATAACCTTGCGTAAATGCCGTCACGGTAATGGCATTACGTTAATACCCCAATGGAGTCATTACCGCGAGAAACACCCGCAGGTTAGTTACGACGAAAATCATCTGAGCAAAATTATCCCGCATCATCCCATTATCGGAATGGTGCGGGATTTTTTTGTGTTCTGCTATAAATATGCGGACACCGATACGCGGCGCGCCTCGTTGCCTGCTGCCCTTTCGATTCACTTTCTGTCAGTCTCTCTTTGCCGCTGTGCAATCGCCATCACAACTCAAAGTGCTGCTGACCGCCGTCAAGCTCTGCCGTTCCGAGATTGATAAGCTCGAGCCCGCACTGCGCGGCGTATTTGACCGTCGCGGCGGTGCCGCCGTTTCTGCGGCTTGACAGGTAGCAGATGCAGACGGAGGATGCGTCGACAAGCGCGCGGTTGCGCTCCTGCATGCAGCCCCGACCGTAGCTCTCGCGGATGTACCGCACCGAGTCTGCAGCAGCCGAGATGCTGTTGTAGATGTCGATGCTCTCGCTGCTCCACCCCGCCGCCTGATCACGGCACGGAAGTATAAGATGCAGCCGCAGCCCCTGGTATTTATGCCGCAGTGAGAGCACCCGCAGCGCGGCGAGCGTATCAAAGCCGAGCGCGCCGCCCGCGAAATAATCGAGATATCCACGCGCGATAAGCGACTCCACCGCACAGTCGATACGCGCGGCGAGATCTGCATACCCGTCACGGGATATTATTCTGTGACCTGTAAAGCAGCAGCTTTTTTCTCGCTCCACCGACCTCACCTCGCCTTCCGATTTACCTTATTGTACCACAACGGGAAAGGAATTGCAATAGCGAGCATCAAAGGTATACTGCATGACCGCGCTAAAGCTAATGCCGTTCTAAAAGTAATGTTTGCGAGTGTATGTAAAAATATTTCGTCCGCGCTGCACCCATGCGGACACAATCCTAATACAGACACAATCCCATATGGACAAAAAATCAGTGCCGACGCAAAAACATCGGCACCGATCTCGGCAAATATTATTTATCCGTACACGTCGCAGGCCGTGCGGTCGGAACGCGACAGCTCACGGCTCGCATACAATCCCCGCGGGTCACCCTACACAGACCCACTCTCGCAAATTACCGCTCGCGGGTGCTTCACGCAGATATACTCTCGCGAATTACTGCTCGTAGATAGGATACTTATCGCAGAGTGCGACGACCTCTGCGGTTATGCTGTCGCGGCTGCCCTCAAAATCGGTCGCCGTGTGCTTCATAAACCGTGCGATGGACACCATATCCTCCTCGGTAAAGCCGCGGGTTGTGACAGCGGGCGTACCGACGCGGATACCGCTCGTTACAAACGGGGTCTCGGGGTCGTTCGGAATAGCGTTCTTGTTGACCGTGATGTGCACCTCGTCGAGGCGGCGCTCCATCTCCTTACCCGTTATTCCGAACGGGCGCAGGTCAATAAGCATGAGATGGTTGTCGGTATCGCCGGAGACGATGCGGAAGCCCTCCGCCTTCAGCGCGTTGCAGAGCACCTTTGCGTTAGCGACGATGCGGCGCTGATAGTCGCGGAACTCCTCGGTCATAGCCTCGCCGAAAGCGACCGCCTTAGCTGCGATGATATGCTCAAGCGGTCCGCCCTGCGTACCCGGGAACACCGCCTTGTCTATCTGCTTTGCAAGAGCCTCCTTGCAGAGAATGAGTCCTCCGCGAGGTCCGCGCAGGGTCTTGTGGGTCGTTGTGGTGACAACGTCTGCATACGGAACGGGGCTCGGATGGAGACCTGCCGCGACAAGTCCCGCAATGTGCGCGATGTCGACCATCATGTACGCGCCTACCTCATCGCAGATTTCTCTGATGCGCGCAAAGTCGATGGTTCTCGAATATGCGCTTGCGCCCGAGATTATCATCTTAGGCTTGCACTCGAGCGCGGTCGCTCTGAGCGCGTTGTAATCGAGCATTTCGGTATCGTCCGAAACGTTGTAGGGGACGATATTGAAGTACTTACCCGAGATGTTTACGGGCGAGCCGTGCGAGAGATGTCCGCCGTGCGCAAGGTTGAGACCCATAACGGTATCGCCGGGCTGAAGGAGCGCGAAGAACACCGCGAGATTCGCCGATGCGCCGCTGTGCGGCTGAACGTTTGCATGCTCCGCGCCGAAGAGCTTTTTAGCCCTGTCGCGCGCGATATTCTCGACGATATCGACATACTGACATCCGCCGTAGTATCTCTTTCCGGGAAGACCCTCTGCGTACTTGTTTGTAAGTACGGTTCCCGCTGCGAGCAGAACGCCCTTTGAAACGATATTTTCGGACGCTATAAGCTCGATATTATGGCGCTGACGCTCAAGCTCGAGCGAGCATGCGTCGTACACCTCTTTGTCGTATGCGGCAAGTTCATCAAAAAAATTCATGTTGCTGCTCCTTTTCGTTGGTTTATCGTCTGAAAAAGGGCGCACCCTCCCGCAAAAAGAAGGTGCGCCCAGACGGTCGGCATTATAAGTCCGCTGCTCCCCCGCGGTCGCCCGCGATATTCCGTCAGTCACAGAGAACCTCTGCGCTTATTATAGCATACCGCCCGACCGATGTCAAGCCGAAAATGCCGCGGATAGGTAAAATTTTCGTTTCGCGCGGAGAATCACAGCAGCCTAAGTGCCATGTTGCCTAAGTGCCGCGACAAACTAAGTATCACGCAGCATAAGCGTCACGCAGGCCAAGTATCACGCGGTCAAAGTGTCACGGCAGCCGATTGCCGCCCTCCCTATCCTTAACCTCGCGCAGTGCCCTTATCTCACGTCCGAGTCTGCGTCTCGCGCCGAACGCCTTGTACGTAAGCCTGCGCAGTGCAAAAAACGGTATAAGATACGGCCTGCGATCGAGAAAGTCATAGTGACGGCGAAACCATGAAGCGGGCGGGAACGCGCGGCGGCGGAGATAACCGAGCCTGCCGAGCAGGGTCAGACGGTCGCCCGACGAATGCGCCATAATGTCGTTTATGATGCTGTATGAGATATTACCGTACGTGCCGCAGGAGAGGCAGAGATCGACAATTTGCATCAGATCCTCATCAAGCCTCTGCGACAGCATATCCGGCTGCACGGGCTCCGAGAACAGCGCGTACGCCGCACGTCTGAACAGCGCTTCGAGCCCGTCAAGCCCTATCCTTCTCAGCAGCTCCGCCGTTTCCGCATCGGGCTCCCCGCCCTTTGCGCGTGCGATGACATAGATGTCACACAGCGAGCGTATTCCCGTCCCGTGAGACAGAAGGTGCTTCCTTATATGTGCGAGGGTATATGCATACTCGTCGGCGGGGGTCATTCTGCGCGCGTAGCAGCTGCGGTCGGGTGACGTATCATCCCAAATCAGACGTTCTGAGATAGTCGAAAAATAATTCTGAAACAGCTCGATACAGTCGGGAGCGATAAGGTCGACATGCATCTCATAGTTATATATCGGCGCGCGCGTGTAGGTATCGTGATGGTAGGTGCCGTAGCTGCTGACGGTATACCCGCGCCCTGTCATTATATCGCGCACCTGTGCCCTGCCCTTCGGATCGAACAGTATATCGTTATCCGACATCTCGCGCATTCCGACGGCGGGATAAAGCTGCTTTATGCCGATGCCCTTGAGCGTTGTGTGCCAAATTTTTGCGCGGTCAAGCTCCGCAAGAATCGCCGCGCGCTCGCAGTCAAGCAGCATTATCTTGCGCACCGACTTTTCCCTGCGCTCACGCAGCTGCGCGAGTGCACGCGCGGTCGCCTCATCGGACGCGACAATGCCGTCGGATGCGACATTTCGGGATTTGTCGGACGCGCTGTGCAAACCGTCTGAGTCGCCGTGCGAATCATAGACCCCCGCAGAAGCGAGTGCGGCGCAGCACATTGCGGAAACGCTGTGTCTCGCTGCCTCGCGCGCGATCTCGGGGATATTCATCCTCCGCAGCACGGCGGGCTCGGGCGGTATGCCGCCCAATGCCGATGCGAGCAGATATATAAGTCCTGCCTGATTTTCGGTCATTTCCGTATTCCTCCCATGCCGAGTGCCCGTGCGGCTCTGCGCGCCGCCCCGATAAGAGCCGCCCGACAGCGCAGCAATGCGATGCGCAGCCGATAGGGCTTGCAGTACAGCGACACATACAAGCGATAGCCGAGCCCGCCCGTGCCGTGCTCGCGTCCGCGGCGGGTATACCCCGTCATGACGCCGATGACCCGCTCCTGCGGAATGCTGCGCTCAACGGTAATACAGTTGTCGCCGAGAATGTCATAGCTGTCACCGTTTACGCGAATAATGCGGTGCAGCACATAAGACTGCGGCGGGCGGGTATAAAGCACGACATCCCATCTGCGGCAGACCTCGCCGCCGTGCAGCGCGCGGACAGTGAATGCATCCCGCCCCTGCTTTATCAGCGGCAGCATGCTCACGCCGACATTTCTGTATGTCAGCTCACCGTAGCGCTCCAGATACTCCTCGTAGGTCATTCCTCGACGGCACCGACCGAGCGGAGCTTTTCGATAACCGCCTCCGCGTCGCTGCGCAGCCGCTCGCGCGGAGCGTCGTACTTTTCGTACATAGCGTCGACTATCGCATCAAGCGTTGTATCACTGCGCAGCTGCTCGACGATGAAAGCGGCTGTTTTGTTGTTGCGTATAACGCCCGAGAATGAATTTGAAATATCGACAAGCACCTGCTCGCCGTCGCTCATGTGCGAGATAAATGTATCCTTAAGCTTCATTTTTGTTCCCTTTCTGCGGTATTCTGCGCCCAGATGGTTTGACGCATGCCGAGATATGCCGTTATCGCCGCCTGCGGCTCCATGTTGCAGCACAGCGACCAGAGCGGGACGGAGTCCGCCATGCGGTCGACGAGCGAAAGCGTGCGCGCAAGCGCTGCGGGGCTGTGCGGGCGGTAGGTCTGCTGCAGCAGAAGCGGGTAAATATCCCGGCGGGCGGCGGGAAAGATGCTGTTGCGCTCCGCGCGCCCGAGAACGCACAGTCCGCGCAGCGGCACCGATGTGTCGGTGCCGAGTCGGTGCTTGCCGTTCCACGGTGTGCCGTATGCGATGACTCTGCCGTCCTCGATGCGCAGCAGCGGCTTGTCGTCGTTTATCATGACCGCGCGATCGCCGAAATACTCCCGCCACAGCCGTGTGTGCGTTGATTTTCCCGTGCCGCTTTTTGCGGTGAAGATGTAGCCCTCGCCGTCTACGGCGATTACCGAGCCGTGAAACAGCACGGTATCATATTCGGGGAGACGTTCCGCTATCGCGCGGTAGACCGCGAGCGTTTCGAGATAGCCGTCACTCGGCGCGGGCTCGGCACAGTTTGCGGCATTCGCACAATCTAAAGCAGCGGCGCGACGCTCGGCTGTCCTGCTGCGCTCGGAAAGCGTGCGTTCGCGCGCGATGTCGGCCTCGGACACGTCGACTGTAAAGTCAGCGCTACGGCGGTCGTGACAGATGTACCCCTCGCAATATTTTTCTATGTACGGGTAAAGATTGTTTACCGCTATTCTTATATCTGCGAGCTTAATTATCATTCCGCCGCCTCCCTTTTCTGCAAATATTCTATCACGGAACGACCCGCGCCGTCAACCGTTTTTGTGTGCCCTGCACTATTTTTCCGCGTTCTCAGGCTGCTCGTCTTTCTTGTCGGAAGAAGCTTCGGGCGCTTTGTTCTTTGCATCGCCTGCATCGGGTGTGTTGTTCTTGCTGTCTGATACGGGGTCGCCATCCGATGCGGGCGTGTTATCTTGTGCGGGCATGCTGCCTACGTTGCGTTTTT
Organism: uncultured Eubacteriales bacterium; assembly: GCA_900546695.1. Classification (GTDB taxonomy): domain Bacteria; phylum Bacillota; class Clostridia; order Oscillospirales; family CAG-272; genus UMGS911. The sequence continues at coordinate 41,411 of URDX01000001.1, forward strand.
TGCGTTTTGAAATAAGCACGAACGCAAGGCAGCCGAGCGGAATAATAATTGCTGCGCATATCGCGAGCTTAACGCCGAGCGTAAGCCCGCCCGTGCCCGATGTGCCGTCCTGTGCTGCGCCGTCAGACGCGGTCGTTTCGGCGGGAGCTGCTGGGACATCATAGCTGCTCTCGCCGCCCGCGCCGTTGGGATATACGACGGTCGCGCCGTCGTTTTCGACACGAACGCGGTCGCCGTTCTCGTCTGCGATTATCGAGCCGTCGCCGTCGTCGGCTATGCCGTACTTCTTGCTGCGGTCTATCACGGTGACATTGCTGTCGCGGTCGACCATGACGAGATTTCCCGTATTGTCGACGGTAATGACGCTGCCGTCGGCTGCGGGTATGCCCTTGTCGGTAACACCGTCGATGCCGCCGTCTTCCTGAAAGCCCGCGCCGCTGTTACCCGTGCTGCTGCCCGCGCTGCCCTTGTTTCCCGAGCCGCTCGTGCTGCTGCCCGCATTACCGTTTCCGCTTGTGCTGCCGCCGTTGCCTGTACCGCTGTTTCCGTTATTACCGGCGTTGCCGCCCGTGTTGCCCTTGCCGTCAGTGCTGCCCGTTTCGCTGCCCGATTTATCATCGGTGCGTGGCGCATCGGTCTCGGACGGAGCGGGGTCATTCGCCGTTGTATCGTCAAAACGGTTGACCTTGTCGGGGTCGACATAGACGGGATAATCCTCTATAATGACGCACCCGCTCGGCACGCACGGCGAGATGCTGCGCGACTGCAGAATTACCACCCGCAGCTGTGTCAGAGCGGTGAGCAGTGCATCGTCTATCGACGTGAGCGTGTCGGGCAATGTCAGCTTTTTCAGCGGGAGATCGGAGCGGAATATGCGTCCGCGAATCTCGGTGACCTTTCTGCCGCCGAGGCTGTCGGGGATAACTATCTCGCTCTCCGAGCCGAAATACCCGACTATCGCCGCCGTATCGCCCGATATTGTATACTTAAAATACCCCTCGGAATATACGGTATCATCCGCCGCAGAGAGCGGCAGCAGCGAGAGCAGCACCGACAGCAGCAGTATCACCGCCGTGCATATGCTTGTTTTTCTTTTGTACTTCATTTGTTTCTCCGAATTCGTTAAAAATAAGGATGACAGGCTTACGCCTGCCATCCTTCCGAGAAAATCAACTATTTTGTTAATCGAATTCTGCTCCGCCCTCTTCATTCGAAGCAGTAACTATGTCCTCGGATTCAAACACAATTACTTCGGTTTCGGGGCTGATATACTTTTCCTTCATATAAATCCTTTCTGATTGTATGTTACTCAGTTTCCTGCCGGAGACTTAACGGAAGCGCCGGTATACAGCGTTTCAATATTTCCTGCGGCATCAACATAAGTAATATATCCTCTTACATACAGATTCTTAGCAGCGGATTTCGGACCCATAGATATCGTGAAGCCGTAATTACCCTCTGCAGCAGTAGTAGAAGGATTACTTACATAAATATTGCTGTCTCCGATATTCTCAGCAGTGAGCTTATCTGCATAGGCATCATTAAACGTATACAGGATACCCGCCTTAGCAAGCTTACATCCTTCAGGCAGCGACCAAGCTACGTTAGTTGCAACCGCAACCTTATTAGTACCGGAAACTGCAGTACGCTCACTGACAGTAATAGTTACAACAGCTTCGGGTTCAGGCTTCTCGGTCAAATACATAGTAGTGAGCACAACATCGCTCTTAATTATAAACGAGTAGGTTGCGTTCATACTGACACATGTATTACCGACATACCATCCTGCAAAGTACTTGCCGTCTGCATCCATCTCGTCAGCCGTTACAGTAACGCTCGAGCCGTATGCATACTTTGTCTCAAGCGCAGCACCGTCAACAGTTACGGTATAGAGCTCGCTGTCAGCCACATACTTTGCAAAGATAATAGCATTAGCTGTGACACTGATATTACCGTTTGCATTAACTTCAAACTCGTTGCCATCAGCATCAAACCATCCGGCAAATGTATAGCCGGAATAGTAAGGCATAGAAGGAACAGCAACTGCTCCGACTCCGCCGGTCAGTTTAACATCGCCGGACCAATGGATATCCTTAGTTATGGTATCTCTGAATACGACATATGCGTACTCTGTGCTGCCGGTATCCTCTACATAGCATGCAGTAAGTCCGGTCTTATCACCAAGTATAAAGCTATACTCGGGAGCTTCGGATACGACCTTATTCTCCGCATTAATCCAATAGAGGAACTTGTAGCCCGCATTCGGAACAGCGGTTATCGTAAACGAAGTACCCTTAGAATAGAGCTGGTCGATAGCAGGACCGCTCCAACGTCCTTCAACATCGCCGTACTTGTAATTTACCTTACCTGCGCCGACATTGACGGAGAGTTTAACCTTTTCAGTACCTCTGAACATTGCAACAAAGTCAGCGTTTGCAGAAGCCTTGAATGTATAGGCTGCATTCTGGGAAACGCACTCGCTGCCCTTGTACCAACCAAGGAACTCATAGCCGCCGTTTGCGGTAGCCGTGATAGTTACCTCGGTGCCTTCCTCATACGCTCCGCCGCCGGTAAGAACGCCTGCGCCTGCAGGGCTAACGGTCGTCGTAACGGTATACTGAGGAATCGGTATCCACTTTGTATTATCGCTGTCACGGACAAGTATCGTATACTCACCTGTGCTGCTTGTGCTTACACAAAGCTTTCTGTTACCGCTGACAGTGCCGTCATCAAAGGTATGAACCTCTGTAACGGAGCCCTCGTTTACGAAAATCTTAGGCTCAAGCTTATTAGCGGTAGTGTAAGTATTAATCGCGATCGAGCTGACCTTGGTATTGTTCAGTACGAGCGGATTAGCGCTTGAAACGTTAGACCAAATTGCAGATACATACATATCTTTATTGGTATTGTTATTGGAGATATCGCAGTTTGTCATAACTGCACCGTGTGTACCGTAGAGATTTACGGCAATGTAGTAATTACCGCTGATCTTTACATTGGTAAACTCGGTAGAGGTTCCGCCGCAAAGGAAGATCGCAAAGCGTGCGGTACCTTCCATAGTGAGGTCCTTAATCTTGATGCCGGTGCAATAAAGCCTATCGTTCGCATTACCAAAGTAAAGTGCACTTCCGCCCGACTGCATAGGATCGGTCGTGGTTGCGCAGGTAATGGTATAGCCGTTACCGTCAAGCGTAAGACCGTTAAGAGCCTTTACGATATCAATCTGCTCGGTAAGAGTAATGTTCTTGAGAAGTCTTACGGTATAGCCCGTCTCGACATTACCAAATGCCTCTGCGAGAGTTGCATATGCCTTAACGGAGTTACCATCAGCGTCAAGAATCTGTGCTGCCATATCGGAAACTGCAACAAAGTTGCCGCTCTCGTCCTTAGCAACACCGACACCCTCTGCAACAAAGCTCGGGGTCTTGCCGTCGACCTTCTTCTCGGGAGAAACGTTCGGGTCAAAGTCTGCAAATGTACCGCCCTTAATTGCCACCTTAGCGTCGCCGGAAGCAAATGCATCGTCGATGCAGTTAATGAGGTACATCGAAGAGTCGTTCCACTTCTGGAGAAGCGAGAAATTACCGCCGTTGATAACGAGGTTACCCGACTCTACCTGAACTACGGAAACGTTACCGATAAATGTACCGTTCTCGATGGTGAGAGTGCTGTTACCTTTAACATTGAAGGTATAGCAGTCATTTTCCTTTGCCGCAATAGTACCGTTGCCGGTTACTGTGACATTTGCACCGTCGTCAATCAGGATAAGAGAGTTAACTTTATCCCAAATATCTGCGGTGTTTCTGATTGTGTAACCGCTCAGGTCAAGTGTAATGCTCTTGTTGATAACTATCTGCTCGGTTACGTCAACACCTGCGATAAGGGTTACGGTATCGCCGGCCTTTGCGGCATCAATTGCCGCCTGAAGAGATACATACTTTTCATTGCCGTTCTGAGCAACATACACGCCGGTCTTTACGCCGTAAGTACCGTCCGCATTCTGCGTAGGAATGAAGCCAACTGCGCAATAGTCCTCGGGAACAGCAGTTGTGAATGTACCGCCGGAGACTGCGATAGTACCGTTTGTGTTATCAAATACACTCCCGGTCATGTCCTTCCACTCGTATGCCTTGAAAGCATAGTTTCCGGTCTTAGCGGTAAACCTTCCTGCCTCAACCTTGACTTTACCAAGATCCTTATAGCCGGGACGATTGATGACGGAGATAGCAGCGCCGTCCTCTATCGCACCGTCGTTCTCTGTCTTTTCAACAGGGCCGCCGGTAACGGTGATGGCACTCTTATCGCCTACGATATTCAGGCTGCCTGCGCAAACCTGAGCACCCATGGTCTTAGCGTTGATAACGCTGTTGTTGATGGTCAGCGTACCGCTGCTCGGGAAGTAAATTCCGAAGCCGTTCGGGACATTGAGCGTCGAATTAATGAGTGTAACATTATCATTGGTGTTGCCGCCGTTTGTCTCGATACCGCTGTGACCGTTGGCTGTCATGGTGACATTCTCAAACACCAGAGCAGAGTTGTTGTAGGTAGTAGAACCGCCCATAGCGGAGGGGATGAGACCAACCATCGAGTTACTTATGACCGTACCGTTCATCACGGTCAGTGTAACGTCAGAGTAGTTAATCTCGAACGCCGCACAGTCAGTGTATTTTCCGGTGTATGTCCAAGTATGACCGCCAAGATCGATGGTAAGATTCTTGCTGCCGGAGTTCTGTACCTCACCGGTGGTGTAGTCACGCAGCAGATAGAGCGTCTTACCAGAATCAAGAGCAGCATGGAAAGCCTCGTTCATCGTGTAGTAGGAGGTGTCGCCTACCTTGGCAAGGTAAGCTTTTTCTACACCGAAGGTGCCGTCAACATTTGTCTTAACAGCACTTCCCTCTACTACATACTTGGCAGGATCCTTCTCGAATGTACCCGCAGTTACCTCGATGGTAGCCATAGCAGTTTCATCGGTAGGAACCAAACCGTCTCTGTAGGTATATGTGCCGAGCGTTCCGGTGACAGTACCACCCTTAACGTAGATACGCGCCTGCTTATCGGCAGCGCTGTCATAGTTTACGGAAGCAACATTGCCGTTTACGGTACCGCCGCTGATTGTGAGCGTACTGTAAGCAACACCCGTGCTGTATGCCCAAGAGGAAACAGTACCGTTAACAGTACCGCCCTTAATATTAGCAGCGCGCCAGTTTTCAACAGCATAGCTGTTAGCAGAGTTAACTACACCGCCAAGGAGATGCAACGTACCGTAGTCAACCTTGATTGCAACAAAGTTATCCTGAGTAAATGTACCGCCGGTTATTGTCAATGTAGGGTTGGCATCGCGTACGTTATCGTTGCCGAGGCGTACAAGAGACGCGCCCTTACCACTCTTTGTACCGCTGTTATTTATAACGTTACCGCCCTCAAATCTGAGGAAGCCGTACTCACCCTGAATATCAATTACATAGTAGGAGCTGACACCGGAGTTTTCTGCGGTATCCTCACGCATGATGGTACCGGTCTGACCCGCGCTGCTGTCCATGATTGTAACTCTCGCGTTATCAATCTTAACAGCGGCTTTCTCCTTGACCTGTCCGCCGTTGATAGTAAATCCGTTAAGATCAAGTATCAGATTCTTAGAGATGGTAACATTCTCACGAGTGTCTGCGAGCATCGTAACAGTTTTGCCTCTCGTTGCAGCATTAATTGCTTCTTCGAGAGATTCGTACTTAATGCCGCCGGTCTCAGCAACATAAGTACCGGTCTTTACGCCGTGAGTACCGTCCGCATTCTGCGTAGGAATGAAGCCAACTGCGCAATAGTCCTCGGGAACAGCAGTTGTGAATGTACCGCCGGAGATGGAAATCGTTTCGTCGTTAAGATCGCTGTACTTTTCCATGACGGAAGCAAGGCTTGCAAGACCTACAGGTCCTGTATATTTACCATCGCCGATAATCGTCACTGTACCTTCAGGCTTAGGAGTTACCTCTACTCCTGTATTATCGGTAGATGCAACAGCAAAACCGTGTGTAGCTGCACCGTTATTATTTGGGACGTACTCTACCTTGGTGGAGGTAGCGGTTACGGTGCATCTGTCAAGTGTGAGGTCGGTATATTTAACCTCAATACCCGTTCCGCCGTTAACAACACAATTGGTAAGAGTTACATTCTGCATTCCGCCCTTTGTAACAGTCGCGGAAGAGCCGGAAATGTAGATACCGGTCATATCATAGTTACTTTCGGCGGGCTCACCCGAACCACCGATAATTGTCGAATCGGTAATCTTGAGTTTAAGTCCGTAATTAGAGCCGTTATGATACAGACCGCAGGATCTACCGGTAATATTACTATTGGTAATAGTAATATCGGAGTTATCAGCGAAATCTGCTATTGCATAGCCGGCGCTGACAGTCAGCTTGTCAGCAGTATGTTTATAACCAAGTGTCTTACTGGAATAAGCAAGACCGACAAGTCCCGCAGACTCAATAGTAAGATTTTTTATTGTTGATTTTCCCCAGACAGCTATACCACGCGCACTTGCACTTGTAGACTTGTAGGTTCCGTTTTGGATGGTAATAGTTTTTTCGGCAGACAACGAGTAGCCATTGCCGGAATAACTATTAGCAACGGTATGACCATTAAGGTCTAAGGTAATTGCTTTGCTAATGGTCAACTTATCAGAAAGCTGAACATCATCAAAAAGCTTTATCGTCTGGTTAGCCTTTACATTAGCAACTGCTTCTTCAAGAGACTCATAGCAAGCCGAGCCAATCTTTGCAACCAGCTTACCTTCTTTGATACCATAAGTACCGTCAGAGTTCTTGACAAGTATGCATCCATCAGCCCAATAATAATCTGGTATATCCCTATTGTAAGTACCGCCACTAACCTCATAATTAGCGTTTGTGGCAGGAGACATGTAATGGAATATGGGGTATTTCGTATTCTTAATTCTATATGTACCGCCGGTTATCTTAGTTATGGATGTATATCCGCTAACAAGACCGGTTACAACTACTCTTGCATTAGTGCTTGAGCTGTTCTGAATGAATTCGCCACCGGTAATTGTCGTATCTCCATAAACAAGAATTGTACCGGTTACTCCAAAACGAGGAGCATAGTCTGACACATATTTACCACCGTTAATAACAAGGGTCGAACCTTCCTCGCTCTTAACAACGTTAAGACCGCCGGTGTATGTACCGCTCTTAATTGTAAGGTTGCCCCAGTTATCAATCATCGAAGAACCGGTATTGCCCGCAGTAGCAGTAACACCGGTCAGTGTAAGGTTTGCATTGCTGCCCTTTACAACTTCGATGTTATAGTAGCTTGTACCGCCTACAACAGTACCGTTCGTTACGGTAACAGTCGCGCCGTTCTGAACGGAGATAGTTGCCTTACCTGCGTTTGTGTTCGTCAGCGTCTTGCCGCCGAGGTCGAGCGTGATGTTCTTGTCAATTACAACATCATAGGTTGCATCCGCAAGAAGCTTAACGGTCTCGCCGTCATTAGCAGCTGCAACAGCTGCGGCAAGAGTCTCGTACTTGTTCTCGCCTATCTCAGCCGCATAATTAACAGTTTCGGAAACACCGTATGTGCCGTCGCCGTTATCTTTGATGGTGACACCGTCTGCGAGATAGTCGCTCGGAACTTCGGAAGTAAACGTACCGCCGGTGATATTAAACTCTTCCGATACCTTATCGGCAGACGAATCTGCGGAAACATTGAACGTTCCGTTTATACCGCTGCCGTTCGCCTCAATAGTGTAATCTGCGCCGCCGCCTTCTATAGCTTTCTGGAGCAGACCCTTTGCGCAAGCTTCAGCAGTAACATTATCAAATGTAATGTCGGTTGCCTTGGAGACGACAATTGCTGCCTTCTCAGTCATACCGTTAAAGGTTGTATTCTCAATCTTTATTGTCGGTGCATCAACCGTACCTTCAGTATAAGCCTTAACACCGCGGAATCCGGTAAACGTACTGTTCTTAGCCTCAGTAACGGTACCGCCGTAGTTCCAAAGACCGTAATTTCCTTTTGTAGAATTGAGCTTGCAATTATCTATTACGGTCTTTCCGTAACGATTGTTGCACAGACCGTTCGGGAAAGTGCAGTTTGTATATGTTACGGTATTATCAGCATGGTTTATATTACGGAGCTCACATGCAAAATAATTGGTAGTGTGTCCGTGGTCATTCACCCAAGTTCCGTTCGGATGAGAGAGGGTAAGGCCCTCGAAGCTTACATCAATATCGTAAGCCTGATCCCCCAAAGCTGACTTGGGATTCGTAATGCAAAGCTCGGCAGTGACATCCTCGCCGACAAACTTAACAGCAGTAAGACCTGTAAGTCCGCTCTTTGCAACCTCTATCCAAGCATCGGTCGAAATAATGTCGACCTTGCCGCTGACGGTATAGGTAATAACACCGTCAATCGGTTCTGCATTTTGAACAGCAGTTTCAAAGGTGCTGTAAGTTATATTGCCAACCTTGATCGTTCCGCCGTCATCCGCGAAAACCGCGACGGGCATGAGCGAAAGCACCATCAGAACCGAAAGAATAATACTTAAAACGCGATGTTTAGAATTAATCTTCATATGGATTTAAACCTTCCTAAAGTTTTACCCGCAGTTTAGGTGTGGGGCATCTCCACCGTATTGAATACTGATCCGCCCACCGTCTGCGGGCGCTTGTCCGACACCGTACGGCGTCAAGTGCGCGCGTTCCTCACGCGGGCAGAGCCTTATCCCCCTTTCCTTTTCGTCGTCCGTTCCGCGCCTTTGGGCGGTGCAGATTGCCCGTTTTCAGGGTGCGTACATAGGGACTCCATGTTGGTAACAGTATAACACAAAGCCCTTTTAATTACAATACCTTCGGGCCGATTTCGGCAGATATTTTTCAAAATATTTTTGTATTTTTCGGTGAACCGCGAGACAAACTAACCGCGCAGAACAAAGAATGGCAGTATAAGGAATCGCGAGGCACAGCCGCTGCGAAAAATTGTTGACAAAAAGCGCAAAAGGTAATATAATGATAAGGTACGAAGCGGAGCGTGTGTGATGCGGCAGGTGCTGCAGCTGTCCGCGGTGCGGCGTACGAACAATCACATAGAAAAAAGGAAGTGAAAAGAATGGACGCAGGAGGCAGTCAGCATACCGATCCCGGGCGAAGTAGTGCCATGACCTATGCGACGGCGGCGGAATTCTTTTCACGCCGACTGTACAGACGATAAATGCCGCATGCCGATGCGCGGCATCGGCGCAGTGCGCTTGCAGAGCGAGTTATGCCCCCGCGGGCGAGCTATGCCCTGCCCCAGCGATGCGGTTTTTGCGTCTGCCGTCTTATGCACAAGGTCAATGCACCCTCGCCGAAGCCGAGCCCACGGGCACGGACGCGACGGGCGCTTTTTTTGCGCCGTCCCACAGATTAATAAATGAAAGGACGTGTGTGCAATGACAGAGAACGAAAACATGCCGTGCACCGAGGAGGAGCGCCGCGAGAGCGGCACGACCGAGGCTGCGCGTGTCGAGGCTGCGGGTGCAGATAACGTACATGCAGACAATGCCGCGGCTGACCGTGACGCAGACATACCGAGCGAGGAGCTTGACGCAAAGATAAGCTCGATAGGAATCGACTCGGGAGACGAGGACGACGAAACGGTCCTTGACACGATAGACACCATCGAAGAAAAGAAGGACGAGGCGCTTGAGCTCGCTGAGGAAGGCAAGTATGCCGAGCTGAAGGAGCTGCTTGAGGGGCTTGAGCCCGCCGACATAGCGCAGATAATCTCTGAGGCACCGCGAGACCGCATACCGCTTATCTTCCGCGTGCTGCCGAAGGACCTTGCAGCGGAATCCTTCACCTTTATGGACGGAGACGAGGAGGAGCTGCTGATAAATGCCTTCTCGGACAGCGAGCTCGAGAACGTCATGAGCGGAATGTTCCTCGACGATACGGTAGACCTTATCGAGGAGATGCCCGCAAACGTCGTACGCAGGCTGCTGCAGAAGATTCCGCCCGAAAAGCGCAAGCAGATAAACGAAATCATGAACTACCCCGACGACAGCGCGGGCAGCATCATGACGATAGAGTATATAGACCTTACAGAGGGGATGACCGTCAGCGATGCGCTGAAGCGTATCAGACGTACAGGACTGAAAAAAGAGACGGTCTATACCTGCTACGTTCTCGATATGAACCGAAAGCTGCAGGGCGTTGTCACCGCGCTCGACCTCATGACTGCGGAGAGCGACGACGTTATGATAACCGACATAATGGACACGGCGGTTATCTGCGCGACTACGCACACAGACAAAGAGGACGTAGGTAAGCTCATCGAAAAATACGACCTGCTCGCTATCCCGATAGTCGATAAGGAAAATCGTCTCGTCGGTATCGTTACCGTCGACGACGCAATCGACGTCATTCAGGAAGAGGCGGAAGAGGACTTTGCTAAGATGAACGCTATGGCGCCCATCGAAAAGCCCTATCTTAAAACAAGCGTTTTTGAAATATGGCGCAGCCGTATCGGCTGGCTGATGCTGCTGATGATATCGGCAACGTTTACGGGTATGATAATCTCGTCGTTTGAGGATGCCCTCGCCGTTCAGGTGACGCTGACCGCGTTTATCCCCATGCTTATGGACTCCGGCGGAAACTCAGGCAGTCAGGCTTCCGTTACCGTTATCCGCGCGCTCTCGACAGGTGATGTCGAGTTCGGCGATATATTACGCGTGATGTGGAAGGAGCTGCGCGTCTCCGTGCTCTGCGGACTCTCTCTCGCGGCGGCGACCTTCGTTAAAATCCTGCTCGTCGACAATCTCATCATGGGCAAGGGCGTTACCGTGCCCGTCGCGCTCGTCGTATGCATTACACTCTGCTGTACCATCATCATCGCAAAGCTCATAGGCTGTACGCTGCCGATGTTCGCCGAAAAGATCGGCTTTGACCCCGCAGTTATGGCGAGCCCGTTCATTACGACCATCGTCGACGCGGTCTCGCTGCTCATCTACTTCACCGTAGCTAAGAGCATCCTCTCGATATAGCAGCCCGATATCGGCAATACCGTGCCCGCTTCTGCCGCGGGGGTATTGCCGTCACTTTTGTGAGGTTATATATGATACTTACCGTTGATATCGGAAATACAATTATCGCCGTCGGCGGCTTTGAGGACGAACGGCTTGAGTTCGTCGTCCGCCTCGCGACAAACATCAAGGAAACAAGTCACGAATATGCCGCAAAGCTCGACAGCATTCTGCGGCTCTCGGATACGGAGACCGACTGCGTTTCCGCCGCCGTCGTCTCGTCGGTCGTTCCGCAGCTCAGCGGAGTCATACACGAGGCGCTGCGGATAGCTTTCGGCATTGATGCGCTGTCGGTCGGACCCGGCATCAAGACCGGAATCAATATCCATTGCGACGATCCGTCGTCGGTCGGCGCAGACCTTATCTGCGTCTCGGTCGCGGCGGCTGAAAAATACGGCAGCCCGTGCCTTATCGTCGATATGGGCACCGCTACAAAGATAATCTACCTCGGCGTGGGCGGCGTTTTTCAGGGCGTTGCGATACTGCCCGGGGCGGAGATAAGTCTGAGTGCGCTCGCCGACTGCGCGGCACAACTGCCGCACATCGCGCTCACCGCGCCCGCATCCGCTATCGGCAAGAATACCGTCGACAGCATGCGCTCGGGTGCTGTTTTCGGCGCCGCCGCAGCGGTCGACGGCATGATAGACCGATTCTTTTCGGAGATAGGGCGCGAACTGCCTATTATCATTACGGGCGGGCTCGCGCCGACAGTGGCATGCCACTGTCGGCATGAAATGCAGCGAGACGACGATCTCGTGCTCATCGGGCTGCAGAAGATATGTAAGAAGAACATGTGACGGCGCGGCATTACAAATCCTACATTCGGAATGCGGCATTTTAACACGGTATTATCCCGCGTTTGCGGGCTGATATAGTATAGCGTTGTATCGCCGTACGGCGAACGACAGCAAGGAGTTTTTTTATGGCAAACCAAAGCAAACAAAGGACACAGCATCTCGCTCTCGGCGCGATTCTTACCGCGCTGGTGGCTGTGCTGCAGTTTCTCGGGGCATTCATCCGCTTCGGGACGTTTTCCGTCTCGCTCGTTCTTATACCGATAGTTATCGGTGCGGCACTGTGCGGATGGAAGGTCGGAGCATGGCTCGGACTCGTTTTCGGTGTCACGGTACTGCTCAGCGGCGACGCTTCCCTCTTTCTCGCGGTAAGCGTTCCCGGTACGGTCGGAACGGTGCTCATCAAGGGCATCGCGTGCGGCGCGGCAGCCGGCGCGGTCTATAAGCTCTTCGAGCGCCGCGGGCGCTATCTCGCGGTAGTGTTATCCGCCATCGTCTGCCCCGTCGTGAATACAGGCGTATTTCTCATCGGCTGCGCGATATTCTTCATGGATACCCTCGCGGGCTGGTCTCAGGCGCTGGGCTTCGGCACGGATGTGGTAAGGTATATACTGTTCGGGCTTGTGGGAGGAAACTTCCTCTTAGAGCTCGGGACCAATATTCTGCTCAGTCCGATAATCGTCAGGATAATCGATGCGGCAGCAAAGTCTAAAAAGGTAACCGAATAAGGGTGGCTAAAAAAGCGCGGAACGAAAAAGTGAATAACATTTGCTTAAACTCAAATGGGTATTTACTCCTTTGTTCTCTGCGGATGAAATCCTATCGGATTTCTTCAAAAGTATTTGAATTCACTTTTTCTGCGCCCGTTTTCGCCATGCGACGTACACCTGTACGCCTTGCATGACGAAAACGAACACTCCACGCATTTTTATCTTACCCTAATCAGTGGCTGAAAAGCGCGGAACGCAAAGCGCACATTCACAAAAAATCTCGGGACCGCCGAAAGCACAAGTCTTTCGGCGGTCCCGATTCATTTATTATTTACACTGCATCACGAATAGCGAGCGAGCAGCTTCATCAGTCGGACAAGGTCAACCGTATTCACCGTACCGTCGCATGTGATGTCGGGGTTATATGCGGTCACGCCGCAAGCGTCGTCGCCGCCCGCAGCAATATATTTCATCAGCCGTATGAGGTCGCGGGTGTCGACTTTTCCGTCGCCGTTCACATCGCCGCGGTCATAGCTCTCCGTATCCGAAAAGTAAAGGCTGTATTTGCTGAAATCGTTATACGGAGGTATGATATCGTAGACGAATATCACGTCCTTGAGGCAGTTGCCCTCCTGAATTATACCCTCAAGCGAGAGCGCGTAGTCGTTCGCATAGCCGCTGTCTGACGTTGCGTCGCCGACGGCAAGCCCGTAGTGAAAGCCGCGCGCAAAGACCTTATCGCGCACCGATTCCTTCACGGGTATCTCGAACTCGAACACATAGCCGTCGTCTGTGCGGCGGAACGCCCACAGACCGTCCTCTGCATTCTTCTCGAACTCGGGAAAGCTGTGCCATTTCGCCCAGACCGTCTGACCGAAATTCGGCTCAGCGTACACCGTCGCCATCTTTCCGTCAGCGTCCGCTTGTATCTCAAAGAGCATGCCGTCAAACTCGAGATATGCCATTACCCCGTCCTGATAATAGGGTCCCCACTGCGTGCGGTCCTTTATCGCGCGCTGAAAATGATAGTCGTCTATCACGCCGATATCGTCGTCGATGACCTTTATCGCAAGATAGATCGAGCTGTCGCTCCAGAGAAAATAGCTCGTAGCTTTGACATCCCAGCCGTATGAATCCTTTCCGTTATCGGCATTGTATCTGCCGAGCCCCCAGCAGGACACCCACTCATGTTCAATATGATACGACCACAGATATGCGTCGTCTATCACACCGTCTATCACGGGGGTGTAGTTCAGCACATCCTCCGACACCGCGCCCGACTGCCATCCGACGGACAGAAGCGAAAAAATGGCGGTGAGCATGAGGACATGTGCAATTATTTTTTTCATTTATTTTCTCCTATTGTTCTTTGCTATACCGAATTATACTGCATGCGGGTGAAAAAGTCAAGCGGCAGCCGGCGTGTTACCATTTCGGAAATTATCAACGCTTGTGTCGCTGTTTTTGCGTCAGAGCACGCTTGTTAACAAAATACACCTTTTCTTCTTCACGAAAATCGTATAAAATATACGTACGCTATGAAAGGATGCCGCTATGCGGCGCTTATATAATGAAAAACATCGTAAGACGCATCGGATGCCTGCTCGCCGCCGTCTCAGTGACCGCGCTCTCGCTGCTCGCTCTCTCGGGCTGCGACAAGGAGGATTCGGGATGGTACCCTGCGGGGATGAAGCTCGCTTCCGACGAAAAGGCGGAATACAGGCTGTATGTGCCCGAAAGCTGGACGGTCGATATGTCAACGGGCGTGACAAGCGCATACGTCGGCGGAAGCGACTACTCGAATGTCTCGTTTATCGGTATGAATCTTGCCGGCGGCGGCGGGGTATACAACGCAGCCGAGTACTGGGAAAAATACAAGACCGACCTTGAAGCTACGCTGACAGACATCAAGTACGACGAGAGCACCGCAGACGGTCAGGCTATGCTGCTCGACGAGACCGAAGCGCTGAAATACTCCTACACCGCGACCGTTACGGGAACCGAGTATCACTTTATGCATGTGATATGCGTGCGCGAGGGCAACGCCTATATGCTCACGTACACCGCCGTTCCCGCTTACTACGACCTTCACGCGGAGGATGTGCAGGATATAATCGACAATTTCTCTTGGGTCGACTGAGGGGAGGCTGAAAAAGCGCAGACCGAAAAAGCTCTCGGGTAGGCTAAAATCGTCCGGACCGAAAAAGCGGATAAAAGTGTTAATTGAACTTTTGTTCAGCGCAAACACATAAAAAGCTGATGAAATCCTATCGGATTTCTCCGAAGAAATGATTATCGGCGTTTTTGCCCCTCGGCGTACACTTGTACGCCGAGGGGCAAAAAACACTCACTCAGAAATTTTTTTACCTATCCGCCTAAATCAAACGGAGCTGTTAAAACGGATGCAAGAAACAACCGGACGATTATCGACGGCTGCGTAAAACGACCGTTCAATGACCGACGGCTGACCTATCGGCAGATCACTTCTTGAGTCTGACCTCCTCCTCACAGCGGGCGATGAAGTCATCAAGGCTCATCGTCCCGAGATCGCCGTCCTTTCTCGAACGTACCGAAATGACCTTTTCGTTCATCTCGTTGTCGCCTATGACTATCATGTACGGTATCTTAGCAAGCTGCGCTTCGCGGAGCTTGAAGCCGAGCTTTTCGGAGCGGTAGTCACTCTCAACGCGGAAGCCTGCATCACCGAGCATTGCGGCAACCTCCTCACACCAGTCGATATTGCGCTCGTTTATCGAGATGACCTTCATCTGAGTCGGGTTGAGCCAGAGCGGGAACGCGCCTGCATAGTGCTCGGTAAGAATACCGATAAAGCGCTCGATACTGCCGAAGATAACGCGGTGTATCATAACGGGGCGGTGACGCTCGTTATCCTGACCGACATACGTCAGGTCGAAGCGCTCGGGCATCTGGAAGTCGAGCTGGATAGTGCCGCACTGCCATGTTCTGCCGATGGAATCCTCGAGGTGGAAGTCGATCTTAGGTCCGTAGAACGCACCGTCGCCCTCGTTGATGGTATACGGCTTGCCGTTCTCCTCAAGCGCGCGGCGAAGTGCTGCGGTAGCGGTCTCCCACTGCTCGTCGGAGCCCATGGAATCCTCGGGACGGGTGGAAAGCTCAAGGCTGTACTTGAAGCCGAAAACGTTATAGAAGCTGTCTATCATGCGCATTACGCCGAGAATCTCGCTCTCGATCTGGTCGGGAGTCATG
Organism: uncultured Eubacteriales bacterium; assembly: GCA_900546695.1. Classification (GTDB taxonomy): domain Bacteria; phylum Bacillota; class Clostridia; order Oscillospirales; family CAG-272; genus UMGS911. Next base: position 57,223 of record URDX01000001.1, read on the forward strand.
AAGATATGCGCATCATCCTGCGTAAAGCAGCGTACACGCATGAGACCGTGCAGCGCGCCCGAAAGCTCATGACGGTGAACAAGTCCGAGCTCCGCCATGCGCTGCGGCAGATCGCGGTAGGAATGAATCTTTCTCCTATATACGAGCATTCCGCCGGGGCAGTTCATCGGCTTGATAGCGTAATCCTCACCGTCGATAACGGTGGTATACATGTTGTCCTTATAGTGATCCCAGTGTCCCGAACGGTGCCACAGCTCCTGATTCAGAATCATAGGAGTTCTTATCTCCTGATAGCCGTTCTTGCGGTGCTCCGCGCGCCAGAAATCCTCAAGGATATTGCGCAGCACCATGCCTTTGGGCAGGAAGAACGGGAAGCCCGGTCCCTCCTCATAGATATCGAACAGGTCTAGCTCTCTGCCGAGCTTGCGGTGGTCGCGCTTTTTTGCCTCCTCCATGCGCTCTGTGTATGCGGCAAGCTCGTCCTTCTTCGGGAATGCTATACCGTAGATACGCTGGAGCATCTTGTTCTTGGAGTCACCCTCCCAGTATGCGCCCGTGCACTGAATAAGCTTAAGAGCCTTGATAGCGCCCGTAGAGAAAAGGTGCGGTCCTGCACAGAGGTCGACGAAATCGCCCATGCGGTAGAAGGAGATGTCCTCGCCCTCGGGAACTCTGCCGATGAGCAGTACCTTATAGGGCTCGCCTGCCTCCTCCATCAGCTTTATCGCCTCGTCGCGCGGCAGAACGAAGCGCTCCATCTTTGCGTTTTCCTTGACTATGCGCTGCATCTCGCGCTCGATGAGCGGAAGGGTCTCCTGCGTGAAGGATACATCGGAATCTATATCATAGTAAAAGCCGTTGTCGATAGAGGGTCCTATGGTGAGCTTAGACTCGGGGTAAAGACGCTTAACGGCTGCAGCAAGCACGTGCGACGCGGTGTGCCAGAACACGCGCTTGCCCTCTGCGTCCTCGAACGTCAGCGGCTGAACGTCTGCGCCGTCCTCTACCTCGCGTGAAAGGTCTATGACCTCTCCGTCGACCTTAGCCGCAATCACCTCGCGGGAGATGCGGTCAGATTCCTTTAATACTTCGTATGCGGTTTTCATTTTTTTCTGCTTCCTTTCACAATTTAGCTTATCCGTTTATTTCTGCCCGGAAAAACGAAAAAATCCCGGACGACCGTCTGGTCGTTCGGGGTGTGGATGCATCAGCGATCCGCACGGTTCCACCCGAGCTTTTCACTCATTAATTCGATTTGTAATATCCGCCTTGCGCGGCACGCGGTGGTACCGACAGTCTCCGCGTACGGCGATTCCAGCATCCGCCGCTCTCTGTTACGCTTTCCGAAAATCGACATGTCCGCATGACCGATTCAATGCTCATATTAACATTGTTGTGTGTTATTTTGAACATTCGAGTGTGTGAGAATTCACACAAAGTGCGTAAATAATAACATTTTCGACACTTAGCGCGTGAAATTCCGTCGCTCTCTTGACAAAATAACGAAAATATGATATACTGAATCAGTATATGTTGTCAGAGCATACAAGATGCCCAATATACTTTGCAGTTTGGAGTATATCACAAATCGCCGCGTTTGTCAATAGAAAATTCGCGCCGTCCGACTGTTTTTTGCGGTCGGTGCCCGAATATGCGGCTACGTGCGTATCTGAGGCGGCTGAATGCCGGACAGCATACCCGAATGATAGCGTCCGCCGCCGCGGGCGCAGAAGAATGTGAGATTATTATGTCGGAAAAAAAGAGCAACCCCGCACGCCTTGGGGAGCAAAAGTCTCCCGATATGAAGAACCTTAAATACAACGACTATACCCGCACGCTGCTCGCGGAGGGTATACGCATCGGCGCGCTGAAAAACAGCGACGCGGAAAAGCTGTCCTCTGCCCTGCTCGCGGTGCTCACCGATCTGCTCGCGGACTATCTCGTGCGCGAAGGGATAACCGACGAGCTCGAGTATGGCGCGACAGCTGCAGAGCTCATGCAGTCGCTTATATTCACCATAGATACATATCTCATCTCGCTCTCCGATACCGCTCTCGCGCTGAAAAAGCTGAAGGGGGTAAAGGAGGAAAATGTCCGCGAGATGCGTGAGGGCGGTATCGCCGCGCTGCGTGTGCTGCAATGCGAGGCACTGTCGCTGCACGTAAAGGCTAAAAGGCTCGTTCCGCCCGTCAAGGCGACCGTCATGCGCGATGCGCTGCGCAGCTGTCACTCGATGATACTCACATACGACCGCGAGTACATGTCCGCAGCGCTTACGAGCGAGCCCTGCTATCCTCTTGCAGTCCCGTTCGGGCTGTCGGGCGGCATCAAGTACATACGGCGCTATCTGCGCCAGCTCGCGGACGAGAACCGCTTCTGCAAGGATGTCGGAACCGCCGTCATGCGCCGCTTCGGTAAGCTGCTGTACGAGCAGAGAGCCGAGGAGGACGGGCGCTTCTGTCAGAATATATACATCCCGACGCTCGTTTCCGCGACGATATGCGCGTATCTGAAAAAGGAAACAAAGGAGCTTATCCTGACACCCGATGATTGCGAGCTGTTCTGCCGCCTTACAAAATCCTTCTCGGATACTCAGCTCGGCGAGCTGCTTGAGGATGTCGTATCAAAGCTCCCCGCAGGAAACAGAGAATACAATATGCAGGCTATCTCCCGCATCATGCCCGAGTTTATCACATCCACACGCGCAAAGACGCTCGATAAGCTCGCGCTTGTGCAGAGGTGTGAGCCGGTCGATGAGTGAGACCGTCGGTCGGGCTGAGTAAATGAATCAGTCCGTCGACAGACCGAAAAAGCAAAAAACTATCACCGCACCCGATAAAAAGCCGTCGGATGCGGTGATTTATATTTGCACGTAGAATTAATCACGCAGAATTTATTCGGATAAAAAGTCATGCACGGGCGCGGGTCCGCGACCGACGAGATAACACAGCATCGCTCCGACGCCGTTCTGCTCATTAGTCAGCGTGACAGTATCGGCTACCGATTTGACCGCGGCGGTAGCGTTGCCCATAGCAACCCCGAGTCCCGCAGCGCGCAGCATCTCTATATCGTTCGCCTCATCGCCGAACGCGACCGACGCGGATACGGGCATGTCAAGCAGCTCGCACAGCCGCACGAGCGCAGCGCCCTTTGAGACACCGCTGTCGACATTCTCGAGGTATTCGGGCTTGCTCTTAAAGCAGGTAACGCCGTAATCGGCGCAGTCCGACTTCGCGAGCCGCAGCTCCTCTATACGCTCGGGCGTATCGCAGTAGAGTATCTTTGTGACACCCTCGCGCGCAAGCGTCGGAATCACGTCCGCACCGTCGCCTATCAGCCTGTACGGCGCGGGGCTCATCACGCGGTAGCGGCGGACGATATCGTTATCCTTATTTGAATACAGACGGTTGCCCGACCAGAGTATCATGGTCGTATCGGCGCGTACGCCGTCCTGCCATACGCGCAGCGCGGCGCTCTCGCTCATGCAGCGATTATACAGTATCTCTCCGTCGGGGCGGACTATCATTGCGCCGTTGTATGTAATTATCGGCGCGCTGATATCAAGCACCGACAGATACCGCTCGAGCGCGCAGAGTGCCCTGCCCGTCGATATCGTAAAGATCATCCCCGCCGCCTCCGCGGCTCTTATTGCAGCAAGATTCTCATCCGATATATTGCAGCCGTCGTCGAGCAGAGTGCCGTCCATATCGGAGGCGGCGAGCCTGTATTTAAGTTCCATTGCAGTTATCCTTTGTGTCCATACAGATGCTTATTGTCGTCTACGGCTGAGCCGTATCAGAGCACCTTCGAGAGAAATTCCTGTGCTCTCGGTGTTTTCGGATGATCGAAGAACTCGGCGGGTGCCGCATCCTCCATGACCTTGCCCTCATCCATAAAAAGCACGCGCGTCGCGACCTCGCGGGCAAAGCCCATCTCGTGCGTGACGATTATCATGGTCATACCCGTATCCGCAAGCTCCTTGATAACGTCAAGCACCTCGCCGACCATTTCGGGGTCGAGCGCGGAGGTAGGCTCATCGAAAAGCATAACGTCGGGATTCATAGCGAGCGCGCGGACGATGGCGATACGCTGCTTCTGTCCGCCCGAAAGGGTCGACGGGAATACATCACGCTTATCGAGCAGACCGACGCGGGCGAGATACTTTTCGGCGCTCGCGTTTATCTCCTCCGCCGTGCCGAGTCCGAGGCGGGTCGGCGCGAGGGTTATATTCTGCATTATCGTCAGGTTATTGAAGAGATTGAAATGCTGAAAGACCATGCCCATACGGCGGCGCAGCATATCGGTGGGGATACCGTTCTTTTCCTTTATCTCACGCTCCGCGCGGCGCAGAGCCGAGCTGCCGAGTCCCTGCAGCTCGGGATGGAGCGAGGGATCGACCTCGTTTGTCAGCTTACCGTCAAACCATATCTCGCCCTTTGTAGGGGTCTCGAGCAGGTTAAGACAGCGCAGTATCGTACTTTTACCCGAGCCCGACGGTCCGATAACAGCGACCTTTTCGCCGCGCTTTATATCGAGCGAAACGCCCTTCAGCACCTCAAGCTGTCCGAAGCTTTTATATACATTCTTAACGCTTATCACTGGCTCTCAACCTCTTTTCGATACGCTTTATCAGGAAAGCGATAACATAAACGATTATCAGATAGAATGCCGAGGCTACGAGCATCGGCGCGAGATAGTTTGCGAGGTTGTTGCCCGCACCGACGTTCTTTGCGGCTGCGGTAAGGTCCTGCATTCCTATCATGGAGACGATGGAGGTCTCCTTTATCAGTGCGATAAGCTCGTTGCATATCGCCGGGATAACATTCTTTATCGCCTGCGGGATAACGATGCGCACCATCGTCGTTCTGCGCGACAGTCCGAGCGACAGACCCGCCTCGGTCTGCCCCGCATCGACAGACAGAATACCCGCGCGGATATTCTCGGCAACGTATGCGCCCGAGTTTATACCGAAGGAGAATATCGCAACAAGCACCTGCGGGAAGCCGCGGACGGTGATGATAACGAACGCCATTATAAAGAGCTGGAGCGCCATCGGTGTGCCGCGTATGACGGTTATGTATATCTTGCACAGCGTACGCGGCAGGAACATGAGCGGGCTCTTTGACTTTGAAAGATTGACGAGTGCAACGACCGTACCGAGCACAAGACCGAGCACGGCGGCGCCGAGCGACATTTCGACGGTCATGAGCAGACCGCTCGCGAAAATGCCCATGAACTTTCCGCTCGTGAAGATCTTTACGAGATTTTCTACTAACTGAACCATTTTGTTTTCCTTCCGTTATCGGTTCGGGACGGTCCGTGCCGACAAGACCGCATCCGCCTTATATACACGAAAAAAGACGCAGAAGCGCCTTTTTCGCAATCAGGTATTATAGGACCTATCAGCCTACGTTGAAGTGCTGTGCAACGAGCTTGTCGATAGCATTCTCGCCGTCTGCATCGACATCGTTGATCATTTCGTTAAGAACACCGTTGATAGCGTCGAGCAGCTCGGTCTTACCCTTGGTCACGCAGATAGCGTACTGCTCGGATGTTGCAGAATCGGCTGCGCCGTCCTCACCCTTGTAGTAAAGAGGGAGTGCAACATAGTCGCTGTTCTTGGAAACGATGTAGGTTGCAGGAAGCTTATCAACAACGACAGCGTCGATCTGGTTAGCGCCGATAGCATCGACTGCAAGCTGTGCGTTATCGTACTTAACTCTCTCGCTGCCCGTATCTGCGAGCACGCCGCCATCTACCTCGTCGCTGACAAAGATATCACCGGTGGTATCCTGCTGAACGCCTATCTTCTTGCCTGCAAGGTCGTTCCAGAGAATGTACTCCGTGCCGTCCTCAGCCTTTGTGGTGTTTACGGTGCCTTCCTTATAGATCACATACTGGATGCTCTCATAGTAAGGAACGGAGAAGTCTACCTGCTGCTTTCTCGCCTCGGTGATGGTGATGCCCGCGGCGCCGCAGTCGCAGAGCTTACCTGCGCTTACATTATCGACGATAACGCTGAAATCAACATTCTGGAACTCTACGGTGGTGTTCATCTTTGCCGCCACCTTGTTCATGATGTCGATATCGACGCCGACGATGTCGTTGCCGTCGAAATACTCAAAGGGAGCAAAATATGCGTTGGTCTGAACAACGATGGGCTCTGCAGCTGCGCTGCCGCCGTTTGCAGCGGTCGTGGTTTCGGAGCCGTCGGCTGCCGTCTTTCCGCAGGATGCTGCGGAGAGAGCCATAAGTGCGGCAAGCGCCGCAAGTGCTGTTTTCTTCATGAAGTTCTTCATAATAACATGCCTCTTTCAAACAATACTTTAATGATTCGGTAACGTGTAAAAGCATCGACATATGGGTTTGAAACGAAAAACTGAATGTTTATACACGATATCTCGCTTTGATGTGTATGATTATACGTCTTTTTGCGATAAAAATCAATTGATATATCTAACAGATTATAACAAATTCGCGCGGCGCGAGTCGTAAATTATGCACAAACGTATGATGCTCCGCATATAATATCCTGCCGAGCGTCAGGAATTATTATACATGGCACGCGGTGCTTTTCCGTATAAAACAGATAATATTCGAATTTTCGGGCGAATAATGCAGAAAAGGAGCGTTTTATGATAAAGGTATTCATAGATCAGGGGCACAACCCCGCCAACCCCAACGCAGGTGCGGAGGGCAACGGACTGCGCGAGCAGGATCTTGTATATGAGATAGGCGTGCGTCTCGCGGCTCTGCTAAATGCAGATCCCGAGTTTGAAGCGCGGCTCTCGCGCAACAGTCCGACAGAAATACTCGGCGAGACAACGGCGCAGAGTCTGCGCGCACGGACAGACGCGGCAAACAGCTGGGGAGCTGATATTTTCATCTCTCTGCACGCAAACGCAAGCACCATCGCATCGGCAAGCGGCAGTGAGGGACTTGTATACAAGATACCCTCTGCCGCCTATACCCTGTCGGAGGATATCCTGACCGAGCTGTCGCTTGCAACGGGTCTGCAGGACCGCGGAACAACGGCGCGTCCCGGTCTGTACGTGCTGCGCAAAACGACGATGCCCGCCGTGCTTGTAGAGCTCGGATTTATAACAAACGCGGGCGACGCGGCACTCATGCGTGATGAGCCCGAGCTGTTCGCCCGCGGAGTATATGAGGGGATACGTCGGTATTACCGACTTCCGACGACCGACTGATATCGAGGTCTGGATGCGCTGCGCTTACTCCTCCGAGAATTTAATACCGTAGCGTGTCGCGTACTTTTCCCCGCCGCTGCCGCTCGGAGCGTATATCGTAAGCTCGGCGGAGCACGCATAAAGCGCGCCCTCTGCAAGCACTGCAGAGCTGCCGACGTGTATCTCGGTAAGCGATGTGCAGTAAGCAAAGGCGTACTCGCCTATCTTTTTAATGCTCTGCGGCAGACTTACATCGGTCAGCGCGGTGCAGCCCGAAAAGGCGCGCGCGGGCAGCGATGTTATACCCTCCTCCGCCGTCACGGCGGTGAGCGAGGTGCAGCCCTCAAAGGCGTAATCGCCTATCTTCTCGACCGTTTTCGGCAGAGTAACAGCGGTAAGCGCCGAGCCGGAGAATGCATATCTGCCGATCACCGAAAGGCACGGCGGGAACGACACCTCACCGAGCGCCGTACCCGAAAAGGCATACATACCTATCGTCGTAACGCTCGGCATCTCGACCGACGTCAGCTTGTAGCAGCCTTCAAAAGCGCGTGTTCCGATAATGACCACCGACTCGGGCAGCGACACCGATATCAGCGTTTCAGCCGATGCGGTAAACGCATGCTCGCCGATGCTCATAACGGTCAGCGAGCCGCAGACGTCGGGCAGCGCGGGCGACGGGTCGCTGCCGCTGTACCCCGTTATCTCGGCGTAATCCTTGTAGAGCGCGAAGGTCCAGTCACCCTCCTGCTCGTTTGAAACGAACGAAGAATCGGGCAACGGACTTGTCGTAATAACGGTTCCCGTCCCCGCATCCTCACCGCAGCCCGCGAGCAGCGGAGCGACAGCCGTGACGCAGAGAATGAGCGAGAGCACGCAGATGTCTTTTTTCATTTGTTTTACCTCCGTTTGGGTATATGGAGCGTCGGTGTCTGTCGGGATACATGACCCCATCGCGGCACCGCGGAGCATACGGCATAACGGATACCGAGACAGATACCTCGGCAGCAGCCGTGCAGAGCCCCGCACCGACAATTGTACACTATACCGCGCAAAAACGCAAGTATATTTCGCCTTTTCCGTCCGTGCGGCGTGAGAGTACATCTTTTTTTCGTTTATTTTCCGTCTATGTATTGAATTTCGGCATTTTTTTGGTAGAATATAATGATGAAGAATACAACGACTGTACAGAAAACGAAAGGATGCGAAATGGCAAGATACAGACAGGGACGAATCAACGGCGAGATAACCCGCGAAATGACATCTATCGTGCGCGACGTAAAGGACCCGCGCGTGAGCGACGCAATGATATGCATAACCGGTGCGGACTGCTCCGCCGACCTTAAATTCTGCAAGATATACTACTCCACCATGCTCACGGGCGACGAAGCAAAGGATGTCGCTCGTGGGCTGCGCAGCGCTGCGGGCTTTATCCGCGGTCAGCTCGCAAAGCGGCTGAACATGCGCAACACCCCCGAGCTCACCTTTGTGCTCGACACCTCCGTCGAGCAGGGTGTGCACATAGCGGGCATTCTGAATAAGATAAGCGAGGAGCTTGCATCCCGTCCCGTCGTCGAGAGCGACGAGACTGCGGGAGATGGGACAGATAACACCGATGATGAGGGCTTTGTCACCGAATCCGAGGATGGGCATGACGGGGAGTCAGAAATATGACCGCCCGCGAGCTGACCGTCCGGGAGGCGGCGGAGCTGCTTAAGGCGCAGGACAATATACTCGTAGTTTGTCACGCGCATCCGGACGGCGACGCGGTAGGCAGCGGAGTTGCGCTCGAACGGATGCTCACTGTGCTCGGAAAAACGGCATATCTCGTCTGCGCGGACACCGTACCGCATCAGCTGCGTTTTCTGCTCGGCTATCGCCCGTGCGGACGTGCCGGCGATGCCGATGCACTGCGCCCCGAGCTGCTTCCCGAGGAATTTTCGCCGAGCTTTATCGTAACGGTTGATGTTGCCTCGATTGAGCTTACCGGGATGGCTGAGAGACTTGAAGGAAAGGTTGATCTCAAGATAGACCACCATTCGATGGGCGGTGACTTTGCCCCGCTCTCGCTGATGTACCGTGGCTCGAGCGCATGCGGAGAGGTGATATACGACCTTGCCGAGCAGCTGGGTCTGCTCGATATCGAGGCTGCAAGTGCGCTTTATGCAGCCGTGTCGTCCGATTCGGGTTCATTCCGCTTTGACTCGGTCACGCCCGACACAATCATGCGCGTCTACGGCATGATGCGCCTCGGCATCGATCACAGCTACATAGCGGAGCAGCTTTACAACTCCCGCACTCAGGCGGAGATGGCGGCTCAGCGGGTCGCACTGAACAACCTCGAATATTTCGCGGGCGGGCGCATCGCGATTACGCATATCAGCTTTGCCGACTTTGAGCGGGGTGAATTCACCTACGCGGATACGGGCTCGCTAAATGCAATGCCGATAATGATAGACGGAGTTGAGCTCAGCCTTGTTGCAAAGGAGGAGCGCGCAGGGCACTACCGTGTTTCTACGCGCAGCAGGCGCGGAATAGCCGCGAATAAATTCTGCGCACGCTTCGGCGGCGGCGGGCACGACCGTGCTGCGGGAATGTCCGCAGATGCGGCAAGCTATGAGGTGCTGCGGAATACTCTCATCGCCGCGGCACTCGAGATTTTCGATTTCGATGCATGATCGGCTGCAGGCATCGCGCACGGTAGTTGAAAACGTCTCGCACGGCAGCTGCCTGCATCATGCACAGCCGCAAATGTCATGCGCGGCATCGCACCACCATTACACACAACAGGAGATAACATATGGCAAAGCAGAATCGCTACATAGGCGATACAGCCTGCGGCGTTCTGCCGCTTATCAAGGACAGCGGAATGACGAGTCATGACGCTGTTTTTGCCGTGCGGCGGCTCTATTCCACCGCGCGCGTCGGTCACACGGGAACGCTCGACCCGATGGCAAGCGGTGTACTCATCGTACTTGTCGGGCGCAGCGCAAAGGCGACGGAATACATACTGCACGACCGAAAGCGCTATACAGCTACCCTCCGTCTCGGCATTGAGACCGATACCGAGGACATCTGCGGCAGCGTAACAGCGAGCCGGGAGCCGCCGTCGGAGCTTGATATACCGGACATCATACATCATTTCACGGGCGAGCAGAAGCAGATACCGCCGATGTACAGTGCGATAAAAATCGGCGGGCAGAAGCTGCTCGATCTCGCACGTCAGGGTATAACGATAGAGCGCGAGCCGAGGGATATAAACATTTTCTCGCTCGATATCAGCCGCACCGACCGCGCGGACGAGCTGCTGCTCGACGTTTGCTGCTCGGGCGGCACGTACATACGCACGCTGTGCGCCGACATCGGCAGCTATATCGGCTGCGGCGGCTGCATGGCATCGCTGCTGCGGACAGAGAATTCGGGCTTTTCGGAGTCCGACTGCGTCACCCTCTCCGCCCTCTCCGAGATGACCGAGCAGCAGCGGCTTGAGCTGCTGCGCCCGACCGAATCGCTTTTTTCCGATCTGCCGTCGCTCACGCCGAATAAGTTCAATGCGCATCTGTTGCGCAGCGGATGCACCGTGCTGTGCGGAAAGCTCGGCATACCCGAGGAGCGCAGCACGGTCGGCGAAAGACTGCGGCTCTGCGATGAGCGCGGATTCTTTTCACTCGGCGAGGTAGTAGAGACCGAAGAAGGAGCAGCAGTTAAGCCCATCAAAAAATTCCGTCTCGACTGAGCAGCACACGCCCGTCGGGCACAGCACAAATAAACAGCACAATTAAAGAGAAAGGAAACGCCATGATAACCGAGCTACAGGGAGTCGCAGGCAGCGGCAAAAGCAGCAGAATATACACTCTCATCGGCGAGAGCCTTGCGGCGGGCAGGGCCGTTTTTCTCGTTGTGCCCGAGCAGACGGCGGTCAGCGCGGAGCGGCGGCTGTCGGTCTACTGTGCCGAGCACGGCATACCGACTGTCGACCTTGAAATCGTCTCGTTCCGCCGACTCGCAAACCGTGTTTTCCGCGAATACGGCGGACTTTCATACCGATACATCGGTCAGGGCGGAAAGGCTGTCATAGCATGGCGCGTGCTGAGTCAGCTCAGCGATGAGCTGCGCCATTTTCGCGGCATCTCGCTCTCCGACATCAGCTCGGTAACCGCAATGTGCACACAGCTCGACGAGCTCCGCTCAGGCGGAATCTCACCGACGGTGCTCGAGCGCGCCGCAGATCAGCTCGGCGAAGGTGCTCTCGCGGACAAGCTGCGCGACCTGTCGCTCATCTCGGCTGCGTACGGAGCGCTGCTCTCGATCGATCACGACGACCCGAAGGAGGACATCACCCGTCTTGCGGAGCTGCTTGAAGAGCATGATTTCTTTGCGGGAAAGGACGTTTTTCTCGATTCCTTCTACGGCTTTACGCCCGATGAGTTCCGCGTTATCGGCAGAATGATGAAAACGGCGGACAACCTCACGATAGCGCTGCAATCGGCGGGAGAGGACAGCCCGTTCCGCGATTCCGCATATGCCACCGAGCGGCGGCTGCACGGTCTGTTGCCGAGCGGAATGAAATTACATACCGAACGACTGAACGCCCCCGTCGGTGCGCGCGCACCGCTGCTGCGCGATCTCACCGCATGCCTTTCCGCCGGCGAGCACAAAATGCTGCATGACACCGACGGCAGAACGGCTCTCTACGTCTGCCGCGACCGATACGAGGAGGCGGAGGCGGCAGCCGCCGAGATACTTACACACATTCGCTCTGGCGGGCGCTTTTCGGACTGCGCGGTCATTGTCCGCCGCACATCCGACTGGGAGGGCATCGCCGACTCAGTCTTTGCGCGGCACGGTATTCCCTGCTTTATCAGCAGGCGCAGCGACGCGGTCAAAGACCCCGCCGTCAGGCTCATAACCGCTTCTCTCGAGGCAGTCGGGCACGGCTGGCGCACCGAAGACGTTATCGAAATCCTGAAAACGGGTCTTTCGCCGCTCACCGCCGAGCAGTGTGATACGCTCGAGATATATGCCTCCTCATGGCACATCCGCGGCAGACGGTGGTATGACGAATACGAGTGGAACATGAATCCGAGCGGCTACAGCAGCACGCTCGGCAGCGACGACATTCAGGTGCTCGAGACGGTCAACGCCGCACGCGAGAAGCTTGTACCGCCGCTGATGCTGCTCGATCTCGGCAGCAGTACGGTGGAGCGCTACTGCCGCGCTATATACTCGTATCTGCTCAAGCTCGGCCTCGCGGAGCGCATCGCCGCGACGGGAGAGGATGAGTCCGTGCGGCTGTGGAACGCGATAATAGACGCGCTCGACACCCTTTCATCCATCGCGGGCGAGCTCACCGTTAACGCGGACACAATGTCAAAGCTCGTCCGTCTGTCACTCGCGGGAGTTACGATAGGACGTATCCCGACCTGTGTCGATGAGGTCACTGTCGGCGCGGCGGATCTCTACCGTCCCGACGGATGCAGGCTTGCGCTACTGCTCGGCTGCTGCGACGGCGAGTTTCCGTCCGCCCCCGCCGAAACGGGGCTGCTGAGCGAGCGCGACCGCGAACGACTCTGCGAGCTCGGCATCAACATCGGCAGAGACCCCGCTGCTGCGCTGTCCGACGAATTTCTCTATTTCTACATGGCGCTCTCCGCTCCGAGCGAGCGTCTTGTTCTCACGCGCCATACAGCCTCCGACGGCGCTGCGGTCTGCCCGCCGTCGGACGGATGGGAGACGGTCGCGGGAATGCTCGACGGCGCTGCGCCCGTGCAGTTTTCACTGCTGCCGCCCGCCGCCCGCGTTTTCAGCGCGGCATCGGCGCTCGATTGGGCACTCGGTGACGACGGCATCGCGGCAATGAACGTCTGCGGCACCGCGCTTGCACGTATCCCCGAATTCGCCGCAAAACTCGAGAGCCGCGGCGCGGCTGTATCGGTTTCGCGTGCAACGCTCGGTCGCGCCGTCGCAGAGGCTATCTACGGCGATACGCTGAATATGAGCAATTCCATGATAGAGACCTATTCCGCATGCGCCTTTTCATATTTCGGAAAATACGTGCTCGGTCTCGGCGAGACGGGCGGCGCCGACTTCCGCGCATCGGATGTAGGCAACTATATTCACGATATGCTCGAGCATTTCGTCTCCGAGCTCAGCGCAGGCAGACTGCCCGCAGAAGAGAGCGACGCAGGAGAGTACGGCAGATTTGTCGACGAGGAAAGCACGCGATACGAGCACGACATTCTTCGCGGGACGGAGCCCGACGCGCGTCAGCGGAGTCTGTTTCACAGACTGCGTCGCACCGCGCGGCTGCTCGTCACCGATATGGCGGATGAGCTGCGTCACAGCGCATTCAAGCCCGCATTTTTTGAGCTGCCGTTCGGCGCGGGCGAGGAGATACCGCCCGTCTCGGTGGAATCAGGCGGCATGACTGCGCGGCTCGACGGCAAAATAGACCGCGTAGACCTGTGCAGAAAGGGCGACGAGCTGCTTGTAAAGGTGACCGACTACAAGACGGGCACCGTGCCCGATCTCGCCGACTCACCGTCAACGGGAAAGGGCATGCAGCTGCTGATATATCTGCTCGCACTCTGCCGCGACGACGGAAGCTTGAAGCGTTTGCTCGACGACGGCTATGCCGCGCACGGCGGTTATTCCGATGGCACGGCTGACACCGCCGCATCGTGCGACGGCAATATGATATGCGACAGCGTGAGCGGCTCGGACGGCAAAATCATCACCGACAGCAAGAGCGGCTTGGTCAGCAAAAGCGGTACAACGGGTAACAATCGCGGCGAGATAACGGCTATCCGCCCCGCTGCGGCGTTCTATACCGAGGTACGTACGCCGAGCGCAAGCGCTGACGGTATTCCCGAGAGCGGAGAGGATTGTCTTGCCGCTGCGCGCGCAGCGATACGCCGCAGAGGTCTGATGCTCAGCGACCCCGAGGTAGCGGCGGCGCTCGACGATACGGGAGAGGGACACTTCATTCCCGCGCGACTTAAACGCGACGGCAGTCTGACAAGCCGCTCGGGCGCGCTGATGAGCGCCGAGGAAATAGCCGACAAGTGCGGCGAGGCAGAGGATGCGATACGCGGGGTCACCGCGGGTATACGCTCGGGCAGCATTGACGCGAGCCCGATGAGCGCGGGCTTCGGAAAGACCGCATGCGACTACTGCATGATGCGCCCCGTCTGCCGCAGCTGCGACCCCCGACTGCGCAGACCGACATCGCCCGCAGTTGGCAATAACAAAGAAAACAAAAGAAAGGGAGATAAGGCATGAGCGTTAAATGGACAGAAGCGCAGCTGCGCGCCATTGAAGCAGACGGCTGCGACCTGCTTGTCTCGGCGGCTGCGGGCTCGGGAAAAACCGCCGTGCTCACCGAGCGGCTGATACGCCGACTGTGCGACCCGAACCGCCCCGCCGACATTTCCCGCATGCTGATAGTGACCTTTACAAAGGCGGCGGCGGCCGAGCTGCGCGAAAAGATAGGCAAGGTCATCACCCGCGCATGCGAAGCAGATCCGTCAAACCGCGCGCTCGCGCGGCAGAAAAGAAAACTGCCGAGCGCCGTTATCAGCACCATAGACAGCTTCTGCTACCGTATTATAAAGGAGAATTTTGCCGCGCTCGGAGTAGGTCCGGGTGTGCGCATAGCCGACGACAGCGAGGTCATTCCGCTCGCGCTCTCGGTCATGGACCGTGTTATCGACCGCCGTTACGATGCGTCAGCCGATGCGGGAGCAAACGGCAATACGGTTAAAAAAACAAACGCCGAAGCAGCCGACAAAGAAAGCGGCGAAACGAACGAAAAAATAAGCGACAATGCAGACGAAACAGCGAACGCCGAGGAAAACTGCAAAGCAAACGACGGCTTTCTCCGCCTCTGCGACCTGCTCGTCTCCGACCGCGACGACGGGCTTGCCGTGCGTCTGTACGGCTTTTACGACAAGGTACAAAAGTTCATCGGACGGGAGCGGATTTTTCTCGAATCCGCCCTGCGTCTTGAGCGCGCCCGCGACGAGGATTATTTCGCCACACCGTGGGGAGAATCCGACCGCCGCTCGCTGCTCTCATCACTCGAATACTATCGCGCCGAGTATGAGCACGCGCTTGCGCTCGTACAGTCGGACGAGGATATGAAGAAGAAGTTCGAGGGCTCGCTGACGGCGGACCTCGAGCTGATAGACAGTCTCAGACTCGCCTCGCAGTCGGGCTATGCTGCGGCTGCCGAGGTATTCTCGTGCTATACGCCCGTCCGCATCGGGCGCAGCAGCACCTCTTCGCCCGACATCAGCCGCGTGCAGAGCATCCGAGAGGGCTTTTCCGCATACCGCAAGTCACTTGCGTCGTTTTTTGCACCCACCACCGCCGCGATATCGGCATCAATGGCAGAATCGGCGGGCATCATGCGCGAGCTGTACGGCGTGCTCTCAGAGTTCGGTGCAGAGTTTTCCGCCGAAAAGCGCCGCCGCGGCTTTATCGACTACGCCGACGCGGAAAATCTCACACTTGACCTGTTGATTCAAAACGGCGAGCCCACCGCGCTTGCGGGTCGGATAGCGGAGGATTATGACGAAATATATATAGACGAATATCAGGACATAAACCCGATACAGGATGCAATCTTCTCCGCCATCTCGCGCGGAAACCGCTTTATGGTCGGCGATATCAAGCAGTCAATCTACCGTTTTCGCGGCGCAGAGCCCGACATATTCTCGGATTATCGCTCTCGCTTCCCCAAGTTTACAAGGGCTGATGATGCGGCGGGCTCGGACGGTCGGACCGTATTTCTGTCGAACAATTTCCGCTGCGACCGCACGGTAACGGGCTTTGTAAACGACGTTTTTCGCCGCATTATGACACCGCAGTGCGGCAGCAGGCTCAGCTACACCGAGGATGACGAGCTCGTATGCTCGAAGGTCGAGGAAGGCAGGGTGCGCCCCGAAGCAAAGACGCGCGTTGTGCTGATAACGCCTGAGCCCGAGTTCGACGCAGACGACGGAAGTGACGACGCACTGCCGAGCGCGGCGGGCGCGGCGGGCGCGGATGGAAAAACAGGCGCGACGGGCACATCAGACGAGGTCGACACGGTCGAGCTCTCCGCCTCCGATGCCGAGGCGGAATACGTCGCTGCAGAGTCGGCGCGGCTGATACGAAGCGGGCTGTACACCCCGTCGGATATACGCATTCTCACCCGCACCGCATCGGGAAAGGAGAGCTTTGTACGCGCATTCCGCCGTCACGGCGTTCCGCTCGCGGCAGAGCGCGCGGTTCCGTTCTTCCGCCGCCCGCATATCCTGCTTGCGCTTGCACTGCTGCGCACCATCGACAATCCCCGTCGCAGCATCCCGCTGACATCGGTACTGCTCAGCCCGATAGGCGGCTTTACTCCCGAGGAGCTTACACGGATACGCCGCGGCATACTCCCGGACGGCAGCTCTGATTATGCACGCGCGCGCCCGAGCGGCAGCATCTACGCATCGCTGCAGAGCTATGCCGGGGAAAGCGCCGACAAGAAGGTCTGCGCCTTTCTCTCACTGATCGACTCGCTGCGCAGCCGCGCACCGTCAACGCCCTCCGACCGATTGATATGGCAGCTGTTTTCGGAAACGCCGCTGCTCAGCTGCGGAAATCCCGCGGACGGCTTTTCGCGCGAGGTAATGCGGCGCGACCTGCTGCGGCTGTATGAATTTGCACGGCAGCGCGAAGCGGGAGGCTTTAAGGGTCTGTCGCAGCTGCTGCGTTCGATAGACGAGCTGTGCGAGACGAACGAGAGCTTTATCTTTGACGACGGCGAGGGAGACGAGAACGCCGTCCGCATAATGACGATGCACAAGTCTAAGGGTCTCGAGTTTCCCGTTTGCTTTGTCTGCGGCTGCGCAAAGGCGATAGATGCCATGAGCCGCCTTGACACAAACGACATTATGCTGATAGACAAGCAGCTCGGTGCGGTAACGCGGCTGCTCGACGGCAGCGGCTTTATCCGCTACGCGACACCGATGTTCGACGCAACGGCGCAGAAAAACAGCGCGGAGCTGTACGACGAGGAGCTGCGTATACTCTATGTTGCTCTCACCCGCGCGCGGGAGCGACTGTACGTCACGGCATCCACAAAGGAGCCCGAGCGGCTGCTCGATGCAGCACGCGAGGAAGCGCAATACCCATCGGAGCACACGCATTTCAGTCGTGCAAGCTACATAAAGTGGATACTCTCCGCAATGCTGCCGCAGACAGGAAAATCCGAAGCTGCGGCGGACACCGTGCTTGAAGCGGCAAAGCGCGGCGCGATAAAGCTCGCCGAGACCGAAAGCGCGGCGGCGGAGCTGCTGACATACCGTGAGGAGCGCGGTGTGCCCATTCTCAGCCGTTCGGCGCTGAGCGGCGGTGAGCTCATGCTGCCGCAGAGCGGCTTTTCGGATGACAGCACCGACTGCAGCACCGACGGTGAGCGCATATCGCACAACAGGAGCGCCTCACAGATAAGCAGCGACGGAATAAACGCGCCGCAGTATGACGGGGATACGGTCGATGCGGCTTCCCTGCACACCGACAACGTATTCAGCACAGCATCACCGCACACTGCGTGTATATTCGGCGAGCCGAGCGCTGAGGAGCTTGAGCGGCGGATATTCTTCGACTATCCGCGCGCTTTTGCCGCGCGCCTACCCGCGAAGCTGTCGGTAACATCGCTGCACCCCGGTATGCTCGACGATGACGACGCGCTCTCACCCGAGCAAGCGAACAGATATTATCTCGGCATTCCCGAGCCCTGCCGCAATGTCACGGGCGGGGAGGATGTCGGATTCGACGCGGCAAGCGACGGAGCGCATGACGATGTACAAAACAACACGCACGACGGTGCGCGAGGCAATGTGCACGACAGCACGCAAAATATGCAAAATGACGCCCCCCGCACGCCCGCAGAGCCGAGCGGAGCAATGCGCCGACCATCCTTTGCGGGAGGCGCGGAGGAACAGGCGAGCGGTGCCGACCGCGGCACTGCGGTGCATGTTTTTCTGCAGTTCTGTGACTGGGGTCGTGTGCTGTCAGACGGCGTAGACACAGAGCTCGAATATCTGACGGAGCACGGATTAATGACCGCACAGACGGCAGAACTCGTCGACCGCGAAAAAGCCTCCCGTTTCTTCTCTTCCCGTCTCTTTGAGGATGCCCGCAGCGCCCGCAGGGTATGGCGCGAGCTGCGCTTCAATATCCTGCTCCCCGCCTCCGACTATACGGAGAGCGCCGAGCGGAGAGCGCTGCTGTCGGGCGAGCAGCTGCTGATACAGGGTATCATCGACTGCATGTACATAAGCGCAGACGGAAAACTGCGTCTGCTCGATTACAAGACCGACCGTCTCCCCCACGACCCCGATAAAGCCGCACGGCTGCTCACGGAGCGCTACGGCGAACAGATGCGCACGTACATGCGCGCGGCGGAGCAGATAGCGCGTATGCCGCTCGACCGCTGCGTCATATTTGCCCTCTCATCGGGCAGGGAGATCGTGCTGCGCGAAAACGGAGTAGATACCCCGCTTGCGTCTGTCGCTCCCGAGGCGCACGCTTAAATTTGCACATAACTGTTCAAAGTACTCCCGCAAAATGCCCCCGCATAATGATTCAAAATTCCCTGCATAGCGATTTAAAATGCCCCCGCAGATGCAAGCATCTGCGGGGGCATAAATCATTTTTTGGGGGTCGGCACAGCCGCGTCCGTTTCCGAATACGGAAGCTTGCCGCGCGCCTTGCTTTTCAGCGAATCGGCGGTTCAATCCTTATCCGAATCCGTCGTTTCCTCGCTTCCGTCTCCGAGACTGACCGTAAAGTCTATCTCGGTCACGCCGACGGGCACCTTTGAGCCTACCGCCTTGCTCTGCAATACTATCTGACCCTTAGGATATTTATCGTTCTTCTCATAGGTTATCTTTCCGTATGTAATGCCGAGCGAATTCAGGGTAGATATCGCATCCGACTCGGACATTCCGACGAAGGTCGGCACCGTCACATACTCAATATTCGGACCGAGACTGTAAAATATCTTAACGGTATCACCGCGCTTGACGGTCGAGCCCGCGGGCGGGTCAGTGCGCAGCGTGTAATACTCAATAAGGGTGTTATCATACTCACCGTATTCCTCGACCTTGAGTCCCTGCTTCTGCAGCTCAAGCTTTGCCGTACGATACTCAACTACCGAATAATCCTCCAGCGTAAACGAGCCGGCGCCCGTGCAGACGGTGAGCTTAACATCCGCCTTCTGCGTATCGCGCTTTACCTTTCTCGCCGCCCCCTCGTCGGGCTCCTGCGCGAGAATGTAGCCCTCCTCATGGTCCGGGTCATATTCCTCGGTAACTATGATATTGAAATACCCCTCGTCCTCGATTTTCTGCTTCAGCTCGTCGTCATATATCTGACCTAAGTATCCCGGCACATTGACGGTCACGCCCTGCGACTCCTTAGAGCGGTCGAGCGCGTTTTTCAGCACGACGATGCCCGTCGTTATCAGCACGAGCATAAAGGCGGTAACGACTGCCGCGATTATCGGGAACATCGAGCGGCTCTGCTTCTTTGCGGTTTTTTTGCCGCCCTTTCCGCGCTGTACGGGTATCTGCGCGGTGCTGCCCGTGTGGTGCGCCTTGAAGTTATAACCGGGGTCCTCGCGCAGCCGCAGCACGTAATGCAGCATGACCGACGCACTCTGAAAGCGCTTGTCGGGGTCCTTTTCCATCGCCGTCAGTATCATTGCCTCGACTCCGGGCGGGATTGACGGCAGCAGCTCGCGGGGTGGGCGCGGCTGATTATTAACCTGCATCAGCGCGACCGAAACGGGGCTGTCTGCGACGAACGGGAGCTTACCCGTCGCCATCTCGTACATGACAACGCCGAGCGAATAGATATCGCTGCGCGGGTCTATCTTCTTTCCGCTCGCCTGCTCGGGGCTGATGTAGTAGACCGTTCCTATCGCCTTGTCGGTCATTGTGACCGTTTCGGCGTTCGGCAGCTTGGCTATTCCGAAGTCGGTGACCTTTATCTTGCCGTTCTTGAGCAGCATTATATTCTGCGGCTTTATATCGCGGTGGATTATGCCCTTTGAATGTGCATGGTCGAGCGCGCGGAGTATCTGAGCCGTGTAGTTCATTATCTCCTTGGGCGGCAGCGGACCGCGCGAATTCATGTAATTCTTCAGCGTTATGCCGTCGACGCGCTCCATAACGATGTATTTCAGGTCGTCACGTACCGACACGTCATATATGCTGACGATATTAGGATGCGAGAGCATCGAAACGGCGCGAGACTCGTTTATAAAGCGCTTCACCGCCTGTGCGTCCCCCGCAATCTCCTCCTTGAGCATCTTAACGGCAACGGTCCGTTTCATGACGGTATCCACCGCCTCGAAAACCACCGCCATTCCGCCGACGCCGATTATCCGTACTATTCTGTACCGACGGTCGAATATCTGACCGACGTATTTATCGTACTTATCCATTGGCTGTTTCCTTTTCCCGTTCGGCGTCCTGCCCTACGTATTTTATCAGCAGCGCGGTGATGTTGTCTCCGCCGCCGCCCTCGTTTGCGCGATTGATAAGCTGCTCCGTCTTTATGCGCAGCTCCTCCTCCGCATCGTCCTCTCCTACCGCATCGCTGCCGTAGCCCCAAACGGTGTCGCGGATATCGTCCGCATCTACATATCCCGTCAGACCGTCACTGCACAGCAGAATGTAGGTCGGGACCTCGGTCAGCGTCATGGACGATGTGTCGGTCTCTACCGTTTTTTCATTACCCACGGCGCGGGTTATGACGTTGCGATAAGGGTTCGTCAGTGCCTCCTCCGACGTTATCTGACCCATATCTATGAGATACTGAACATATGAATGGTCGCGTGTCAGCTGAACCATGTCGCCGCCGCAAAACAGATATATCCTGCTGTCGCCGACGCTCGCGATGTACAGCTTGTTACCGACGGTCAGCGCCGCGACAACGGTCGTTCCCATGCCGCGCAGCTTCTTTTCCTTTGACGCGCGCTCGTAGACGGCATCGTTGGCTGCGGAAACGGCATCGGCAAGCAGCGATTCGACCACATGCGGCAGCGGCTGCTCGGGTGAGAATTCGGTAACGGTGTCGTCACCGTCAGCAGTTTTACCGTCAGCAGTTTGACTGTCTGCAGCATCGCCGTCGGACGTTTCACCACCTGCGCCGTTCGATTCGCCGCCTACGGCATCGGTCTCGCCGTCAGACTCATCCGAGCCGCCGTCCGATATCGCATTCACACCGTCGGACTTTACGCCGTCGGAATCTTCTTTGTCGGAAGTCCCGACATCGGAGCGTCCCGCCCCGTCTGCGGCGCCCGCATCATCACTGCCGCCCGATTTCGCATCACTCCCGACGCCGAAAAATTCGGTCGTCTCGGCGAGCGGTCCGAGCGCGTCGGTATCCTCGGGCAGATCGAGCATTCCCGTATCGGGCGAAACAAACTGACCGAGCGCGTTTCCGAGATATTCGGTAAACACGCGCGCCGCCATCTCGCTCGCGATATTTCCGCCGTTCGCGCCGCCCATACCATCGCATACGACGAATATCTCGGCGTTCTCGGCTATTTTGAGATAACCGAAGGAATCCTGATTATTCTCTCTGTGCAGTCCGACATCACTGAGTCCGTAAAATATCATACCTTCAGTCTCCCTCTGCCCCATCGGGCGTTTTCTTGTTTTCCGCAGTGTCGGCAAGCCCCGCCGCGCGCCGCAGCTGACCGCAGGAGGCGTTTATATCCGCGCCGAGATGCCGACGCACGGTGGCGTTCACACCGAGTCTGCACAGCTCCTCGCAGAACTTCCGTGAGCGCGGACTGCGGCGAAAATCCCTCTCCTTGACCTCGTTCACGGGTATCAGATTCACGTGACACGGCTCCGAGCCGAAGTAGCGGTGCAGCAGCGCCGCAAGCCTCTCAGCATGCGCGGTATCGTCGTTGCGTCCCGCTATCAGCGTAAATTCAAACGATATTCTGCGCCCCGTTTCATCGAAGTAATCGCGGCATGCGCGCAGAAGCGTGTCGATATTAAAGCGCCTGTTGACGGGCATTATCTCGTTGCGCTCATCGTCCGAGACGGCGTGCAGCGAGATAGAGAGTGTTATCGGAAGCCGCTCCTGCGCGAGACGCGGTATCCTGTCGGCAAGACCGCAGGTAGAGAGCGAGATATGTCTGTATCCGATATTCAGTCCGTCGGGCGAGCCGACGAGACGCAGAAACTTTATCACATTATTATAGTTGTCAAGCGGCTCACCTATTCCCATAAGCACGATGCCGTCTATCCGCTCGCCCGTGTCGCGCTGCGCCGCGACGACCTGTCCGAGTATTTCGCCCGGGTGCAGATGACGCACAAGCCCGCCGATAGTCGACGCGCAGAAGCGGCAGCCCATACGGCAGCCGACCTGAGTTGAAACGCATATAGTATTTCCGTGCTCATACTTCATGACGACGCTCTCAACGCACTGCCCGTCGGATAGACGGAAGAGATATTTTACCGTCCCGTCGATAGCCGAGACGAGCCGACGCGCAACCGCGGGCACACCGACCTCTGCTTCGCGCGAAAGACGCTCCCGCAGCGACGCGGGGAGATTCGTCATTCCGTCAAGCTCCACGCCGCGCAGCATCCAGCTCATTATCTGCCCCGCGCGATATGCGGGCTCGCCGAGCTCATTTACATATTCCTTTAATTCGTCAAGAGAAAAATCAAGCAGCGCCGTTTTCATTGCCTACCTCTGAGCATAACTGTACGTACTAATGTATTTATTCTACCATATCCGCAGAAAAAATGCAAGAGGAACACGGCAGAGCCGCGGGAGGCGAGAAAAATTTACTTTATCCCGATGGAGCGAGACGCATTTCAGGTCGTATCGTGCATTTTAATAGTCGCCATAATTCAAAACTATATTCAGACGGGCGTTTTTTTATTAAAAAAAGACGGCGCGCTATTGCAATAATTCACACGCGGTGGTATAATATTCGGAGTGAACACATGCTGCGGAATGCGGCAATATGAAAGGGAGATCATCTAATGCAGTATCAGCGCGAAGCGCCCCAGACGCTTACATTCTCCGACTCGACGAATCTGCTCGAGCAGTCGGCATATAAATATCAGCTCCAGGACCGCGAGCAGCCTAATCTCTACCGCCATCTTTTCGATTACGAGAGCGTACCGAAGGTATCGTTCAACCACCGCTTTGTACCGACGTGCATGCCGAAGGAGATATGGATAACCGATACGACCTTCCGCGACGGTCAGCAGTCTACATCGCCGTTTACCGTCGAGCAGATAGTGCATCTGTTCAAGCTCATGCACCGCCTCGGCGGACCGCGCGGCATAATCCGCCAGAGCGAGTTTTTCGTCTACTCTGAGAAGGATCGCGAATCGCTGCTGCGCTGCAAGGACCTCGGTTACGATTTTCCCGAGATAACCACATGGATACGCGCATCCGACAAGGATTTTCAGCTTGTAAAGGACCTCGGCATCCGCGAGACGGGCGTTCTCGTCTCCTGCTCAGACTACCATATATACAAGAAGATGGGACTTACCCGCGCAAAGGCGCTCGATAAGTACCTCGGCGTAGTCAAGAACATTCTCGACCGCGGCATCTACCCCCGCTGCCACTTTGAGGACATCACCCGCGCCGATTTTTACGGCTTTGTCGTTCCGTTTGCGACCGAGCTGAACAAGCTCGGCGAGGAAGCGGGCATCCCGATAAAGATACGCGCCTGCGACACGATGGGCTACGGTGTTTCCTACCCCGGCGCAGCCCTTCCACGCAGCGTTCCCGGTATCATATACGGACTCATGCACTATGCGGGAACACCGAGCGAAATGCTCGAATGGCACGGTCACAACGACTTTTATAAGGTCGTTACCAACGCCTCCACCGCATGGCTCTACGGTGCGTCGAGCGTAAACTGCTCGCTGCTCGGCATAGGCGAGCGCACGGGCAACTGCCCGCTTGAAGCGATGATAATGGAATACGCCTCCCTGCGCGGCACGACCGACGGAATGGAGCTGCCCGTTATCACCGAGATAGCTCGCTATTTCGAGGACGAGATAGGCTACGAGATACCGCCGAGAACGCCGTTCGTCGGCAGAAACTTCAACGTTACCCGCGCGGGCATTCACGCCGACGGTCTGCTCAAGGATGAGGAGATATACAACATCTTTGATACCGCAAAGCTGCTCGGCAGACCCGCATCGGTCGCGGTCGATTCGCACAGCGGACTTGCTGGAATCGCGCACTGGGTCAACAGCTTTTTCAGACTCGAGGGCGAGAGCGCTATCGACAAGCGCGAGCCGTTCGTTGCCGCTATGAAGGCGCGAGTAGATGCGCAGTACGAGAGCGGCAGAACGACCGTAATGGGCGATGAGGAGCTTGAGAATATTCTGAGAGAGGTCGACTATGACCGCTACGAAGAGCTCTGCCATAAGCGTCTGCATAAAAAGAACAAATAATACCGGGGATGTTAAAAAAGTCCGAAACGAAAAAGCGAATAAAAGTGTGATTTGAGTTCTTGTTCAGCACAAGCATAAGGAAAGCTGATGAAATCCTGTCGGATTTTCCCGACAGAATAATTATCCGCTTTTTCTGCGAGCGTCACTCCGAACATTTTTACCTATCCCCGTAAATCAAAGGGAGCTGTTAAAAACGAGTTTTTAGCAGCTCCCTTAAGCGGATATGCACGTTTTAAAACAGATTTGCTGTATGAAGCGCGGCATATCACCCGATGGAAACATATATTATCAGCGCCGTAATCACGCAAAAAAACACCGAGACCAATCCGGCGGACCGATCTCGGTGTTTTTATTTCTGCCGCGCGTGGCTACTTATTTACCGCACACGCAGCGGCATTTTGCTTTTTCGCGTACGCGACCGCATACTACTTTTCCGCATGCGCGGTATGTTACCCGAACAATTACTTAGAAGCAGCGATTATCTTCATCAGCCTTACAAGGTCCTTAGTATCTACCTTTCCGTCGCCGTTGACGTCGGCGCTGAATATCTCGATACTATTATCGGTGATGTAACGCATGAGACGAACGAGGTCCTTGACGTTTACCACGCCGTCGCCGTTCGTATCGCCCGCAGCGAGCGAAGCCTCTACCGTGATCGTGCACTCAGCGCGGAAGCCTCCGTCCTCGGATATTACGGTTACGGTCGCAACGCCTGCGCCGACAGCGGTTATTACGCCGCCGTCGACCGTGACGGGAACGGATGTACCGAGGAAACGTATGACCTCGGTGCGCCGCAGCACCGCTTTTATCGTAATATCAGCCCTGACGCTACCGTAATCGTCATCCCAATGATCGAAGGTGTATACATAATCCCCCTCGCTGCGCAGATAACCGAACATATCCGGCGCTGTCGCAGCCTCACCGTCTTCTATCTCCTGCTCGGAAATAACATTTCCGATGTCGTCGGTGAATGTGACTGTGAATATCTTTGCCTCGTGCCTTACGTCTATAAGAGTCGGATACGGATATCCGGCACTGCCGTCGATCGTCCATACAGCATCAAAATCAAAGCCCGCAAAGCTCTCCTTCTGCCGCATCTGCGTCTCGGTAAGCGCTATGCCGTATTTACTGATATCGATATCGGTCACACAGTCCGTAAGATAGTAACCGTTTTCCACAGTTCCATTGCCGGCGATAATGCCGCCGACATGACTGTACTCTCCGTTGCTGATGACCGTGCACGCATTGCGGCAATTCGTCACCGTAGTACCATATCCTCCCACGCCGCCGACATTGCCACTGCCATGGATATAAGAGTCAAGCACTCCAACGTTCTTTATTGTTCCGTTGCATTCTCCGAACAAGCCTTGACAATTCTTTTCATTGTTAATGTAGACTCCGCTTACGGTATGACCGTTACCGTCAAAAACTCCGTAAAACCAACAAATTTCTCCGATCGGAGTCCACACATTCACGGGCGATATTATACTGCCGTTCTCATCCGTCTGCCCCCAGTGCTCCCAATCAGTCGTATCATTTAGCTGAATATCGCTGTCCATGCGGATATATGTATCATAACATCTATCCCCGCTATTGACCGACTGTGCAAAATACGCAAGCTGCTCTGCGGTCACGATGATATACGGATCCTCTTCGGTCCCGCTGCCGCCCGCAAATCCATCAGCTACAGAGCCGTCCCAAACGGTGACGGCTGCAAATACCGACAGATCTACCGCCGAAAACAGAGAGAGCAGCATTGACAGCACAAGTATCAACGATACCGCCCTTCCGCACCCGCGTTTTTTGTGGAAAGAAACAGCGCCCATAAATATTACCTCCGAAAATTAATAATGCCGAAATCAGGGATGTTAAAAAACTCGTTTTTCAGCATCCGCGTCACGCAGCACGCTCGGTACAGGCATTTTGAACCGCAGCGCACGTCCGCCCCGACATTTACATTTAAACCATACGGATGTATTATATTATAATTATGGTTGGAAGTAATTACTATATGTGTTTTATATGTATAAGCCTGTCAGATGTTACATTTTTTGGTCGTATACAGCTTCCGAAATTATACAATATCGGCACAATTCGACATCATTTAACACAAGCAGCCCCGCAATACCATCCGTACAGACGGCATTGCGGGGCTGTTTTGAGATAATTTTTCAAATCTGCGGATGCGGTCGGCGCGCTGTCAATTCTTCAGCTCAAAAGCGAAGTTATAGACGTCTGCGCCGTCGTCCGTCGCGACCGTTATCAGCGTAAGGGTAAACGGCATCGTTCCCACCTTGATATCCGCAACGGTGCGGTGCAGCTCGCGCTGCTCGTCGGGTGCGGATTCGTCGGTATAATCCTCATATGCGGTATAGCCGACTACACGTGCGCCGTTTGAAAAATCGCAGTCGGTCTCCGCTTCAAGCGCGTAGATATAGCTGCGGATATTGTTCTCGTCGAGACCGCTCTCCGAATCGAGCAGCTCGGCTGCAGCGGCAAAATCATCATCGGACAGCGCGGAGAGCATCGACTCGGTCAGGCTCTGCGTCGCGTCGGGAACGCTCGCACCGCATGCGGAAAGCAGAAGTGCGGCGACGAGCAGCAGGGGAAGCAGGAAAAAGCTCTTTTTCATAGCGTTGAACTCCTTGAATACTCTGCCGCATCGGATGGAGACGGCTCACATCGGCTGCGGCGCGAAAGCTCCTCCCCGCGGCGCGCACATATCGGCGCAGCCGCGCGGGGGGACTTTTTCGGAGCCGTTTTTCAGGCTCACATCGGCTTGTTTTTTGGGGCTTCTTTTTTCAGCCGACTGTTTTCGGCTTACTTCGTTCAGCCTGTTATTCAGCTTACTTCTTCTTATAGTAGAAGGTAATATTTCTCTCGTCGCGTCCGCTCTCGTGTGCGATAACGGAAGAATCGACGCGCGCGCCGTCCTCGACGTAGTATGCCTCGCCGTCGGATGGCTTGAGCGCGATATTATAGCGCGTGCCGCGGAAAACGCGGGTCAGCGAAGCCTCCTGCCAATCGTCGGGCATGCAGGGATCGACAAACAGACCGTTCCATGCGGCGCGTACGCCGAGCATGTACTGAGTTACGGCAATATACATCCATGCAGCCGTACCCGAAAGCCAGCTGACGTTTGCAAGACCGAAATGAAGCGACTCGGGTCCCATGATGTTGGAGGAGTAGACATACGGCTCAGCCTTGTATCTCCACTCGCCGACCTTTGCCTGTGCCTCCATCGGCAGCAGCTTTTTGTAGTACTCATATGCGCGGTTACCGTGACCGAGCATGCACTCGGCAATGACCGCCCACGTGTTAGCATGGCAGAAGATAGCGCCGTTCTCGCCCGTGCCCTTGCTGTAGTTGGTCAGCGGGTCCTCCTTTGACGGGTAGCCGTCGATGGACGGGTCGATCTTCTTGATACCCATATCGGTATTAAGAATGCGGTGAACGCTCTCCATGCAGACCTCGCCGCGGTCGCCCTCTGCGGTGCCGGAGATAACCGACCATGTCTGAGAGTTCAGCCATATCTTAGCCTGCTCCTCCTTCTTAGAGCCGAGGTATCTGCCGTTATCCATTACGGCGCGGCAGTACCACTCGCCGTCCCATGCGCGGGCGTTGATATTCGCCTTCTGGCTCTCATAGATGTCGCGGTACTTCTGTCCGTCCTCGCCTATAAGGTCGCAGATGGCAGCCATATCGGAGAGCACGAGGCAGAACTGCATTGCCGTCCATATGCTCTCGCCCTTACCCTGACGGCAGACGCGGAAGAGCTGGTCGTTCCAGTCGGAGCGGAGCATGAGCGGGAAGCCGCGCTCGCCGAGATGTGCCATGGTAAAGTCGATGGACTTTTTGATATGCTCGAGAACGGTGCCGTCACCGCCGTCATAGTACGAAACGCGCTCGGTGAGGAAGTCGGTGCTGCCCTCCTCGAGCAGCTGCTGATAGACGGTATGGACTATCCACAGATGGTCGTCGGAATGAATGCTCGTGACAGGGTCATAGCCCTCGGTCGGGAAGAAATAGTGATTTACATGACCGTCGCCGTACTGCTGAGAGAGCAGCAGACATATCTTCTCGCGCGAGCGGGCGGTATCGAACGGTATCATGGAGAGCACGTCCTGCGCGGTGTCTCTGAAGCCTACGCCGCGGAATGTACCCGTAGCATAGTAGGAGAG
Source organism: uncultured Eubacteriales bacterium (assembly GCA_900546695.1). Lineage (GTDB taxonomy): Bacteria > Bacillota > Clostridia > Oscillospirales > CAG-272 > UMGS911. The sequence goes on from URDX01000001.1 coordinate 86,077, forward strand.
GTTACGCGAGAACAGGAAGTTGCGCTCCGCCTGATAGGGGTTCCAAATGTTTATCATGCGCTGCGAATTCTCGTCGGGCACCGAGCAGGAGAAGTGAGCAAGATAGTCGTTCCAATGCTCGGACAGCTCTGCAAACGACTCGTCTACAAAGCTGCTCTCGCGGCAGTGCGCGACCGACGCGCGGATGGCATCGTCGTCCATAGCTGCGCCGAGGAAGAAGCAGATGCGGCGCTCCTCGCCCGCCTTGAGCTCGATATCGGTTTCAAATGCAAAGCAGGGATCTCCGCCCGCAAGGGTAGAGCCCGTACAGCCCTGCTCGAGTCCGATGGGATTCTCCTCGGAGCGATATGTGCCGACGAACTCATCACGGTCGCCGTCGTAGCCGCTGACGGGAACATCGGCTGCAAAATAGATAAGGGGGGTCTCGTTCGGGCGGGGCTGATTCTCAACGCCGTACTTGTATACGAGAATATCGTCGAGCGTGTAGACAAAGAGCTGATGCTTGTTGTAGCACTGCCACTGGAGCTCACGCATGAACTCCATCATTCCGAGCTCAACGTACGGGAATACCTTTATCCTGCGGTCGCGGTCTGAGGTGAGATGAAGCTCCCAGACGAGCGCATTCTCCTTATATCCGATATGGAAGCGCAGGTCTGCCTTGATGCCTCTGTGCTCGGACTCAAACTTTGTATAGCCCATGCCGTGAGTTGCACACCAGTGCTCGGGCTTCTCGGAAACGGGCTCTGCGGTCGGGCAGAAAATGTGGTCTCCGTCCTTGATATATACGTAAAAGCCGCTGCGGTCGGTAGGCAGATGGAAGAAGCGATAGTGGTTGATTCTCCATATCTGCGGCGAACGGTAGAAGGCGACTCCGCCTCCCGCCTGCGATATCATGGTATGAAAAGTACCGTTGCTGAGGTAGTTCATCCAGGGGGTCGCGGTGTTGTAGCGTGTGATTTTTACCTCTTTTTTCGCGTCGTTAAACTCGTAAGAGGGCTTTTCTGCGTTATGATTCATCCTTTTATCCGCCTGCGGCAAGCCCCGCGGGCGATTCCTTTCTGATTAACTTTATGTGCTGCGGCTCAGCCGATATATTCGTACTCACCGCCCGAAAGCTCGCGCCACTGCGGCGGAAGCGTGACATACGTCACAACCTCCCCGCCCTCTCTGCGATGCGAGACGGCGATATCTCCGTGCGGGGTCGGAAAAACTCCGCGCGCATATTCGAGCGAGCCGAGCTGCGGCTCTATCTTTATTCTTCTGCACCCCGGCGCGGTTATGCTTATGCCGAGCACGGTGTGTGTAAGGTAGGGTGCGGGTCCCGATGCCCAGCCGTGACACAGGCTGTGGCGGAAGCCGAGATAGCAGTACGCGCCGTAGTCGCCGTGAATATCGACCTTTCCTTCGGGTACGGGCTCGTCTATCCTGCCCGCATTTTCGAGCCAGTCGAGGTTGAAATCCTCCCAGAACGACGTTGCGCCCATATTGAGCATGCCGCCCCAATACTGCTTCATCGAGCTCAGCGCGCCGTCATAATCGTGGGCAAGCGCGACCGCACGCAGCGTGTAGTAGCCGAGAAATGTCGAATAGCCGTGCGCACCGCCGACCGAAAGCAGCTCGCGGTTTATCTGCTCCGCGTCGCCGAGCCCCGCGCATACCATAAGCGATGCAGCCTGCTTCGAGCCGCCGCACGGCGGGACATGCTTCATCAGCTTCGCACGCGCAGCGTCACAGCACTCCGCAAGCCCGGTATCGCCGAGCACGCGCATAAGCTCCGCACCGCGTCCGAGTCCGAGCACAAGCATGCTCTGAAGTCCCGCATGCTTTGCCTCCTCGTTTGCGTTGTTCGGCCAGTCGATAAAGCGGCTCTCGGGAAGCTGCTCCGCGCCGTCCTCACCGACATATGTGCAGAGCAGACGCAGCAGCTCGGTCATGTATCCGCGCTGCTCGCCGAGATATTCGCGGTCGCCCGTGTACATGTACCAGTCGTGCTGGAGCAGCAGCCACCATATCGAATAGGAGGATATACCGTTCATCCATGTACCGACGGGAGTCTCGTCACGGACAAGGTCCATCGAGCGTGTGACGACATCCTGCGCGCCGAAAACCGAGAGAATAGTCATGACCTCAGTCTGCATATCGCCTATCCATACGAGACGGTCGCGCTTGACGCCGTCCCACAGATATTCCTGCATATTGAGATGCGCAGTGTAGACCGCCGTCTGCCATATGCGGTTTATCTCGGGATCGCTGCATTCAAAGCTGCCGCGATAATCGAGGTCGCGGTATATCAGAATTGCCTGAACAGCCTTGAGCGTTACGGTCATATCGTCGTCAAGCAGCTCGACATAGATAAAGCGGAAGCCGCTCTCATTCGTCTCGTTAGCGCTGAGAAAGCCGACGTTCATCACCGTGTCGCGGTTTGCATGATCACAGCCCGCATTCTTTACTCCGAGCGGGGTAAGCGCCTCGCTGACGCTCTCGCCGAAGCGCACGCGCAGATTTACCCGCGCGCCGTCACCCGTGATGCCGTGTACCATGACACGGCAGCTGCCGCATATCTCGGTTCCGTAGTCGAGCAGCACCGCGGCGCGCTCACTGCCCGCACCGCCGTTTGACAACGTGCACAGGTCGTCTCCGCCGCCGAGCGTTATCTGACAGGGCTTCTCGCCGATAAGCTTCTCCGCGTCGCTTGCGCCGCCGCGCGTCAGAACGATACGGCGGGGCGAGAGATATCTGCGGGTGCGCGGGTCGGTCGCGTAGCCACGTAGGTCGGGATTGATTTCGTATAATTTTTTCATATTATGTTCCTGAGTTGAATTAATATCTTGTTGCGGCAGCTCACGCAGAAGTTGCGTTATCGGCAGCACCGCTTTGCGACACGCACGAGCGTCCGCAAAATTGCGCGGATTGCGCGGTTGCGGCGGTGACAGCACCGTTTTGCGTCGGCGCAGCACGAAAAACGCGCCCCGAGCGCCGCCGGAATAACCGTCGCCGCTCCGGAGCGCGTTATCTCATCACCAGCCGAGCGCCTTAAGATTCTCTCTCGAGATTCTTGCGCACTCGAGGGAATCCTGACCCTCGCTGCTGTCCTGCTCGACTATAATATACTTGGAATAGTTTGCCTCGCTCGCCTTAAGCACAGCGGGGAGGTCGAGATTGCCGTTTCCGAGCGGGCAGAAACGGAAATCCTTGAAGTTATGGCGATTTATCTGCTTGCCCTCCTCGACGGTGCTCTCGTCGAGTGTTCCCTGAAAGTCCTTTGCATGGACAAGCGGCAGATAGCCGTAGAAATGGCTCATGTACTCGACGGGGTCGATGCCTGCCGCAAGAACCCAGCCCACATCGAGCTCGGGCTGAAAATACTCGTGCGGAAGGTGCTCTCTGAGGTAATCGAGCATATAGAGACCGTCTACCTTCTTTTCAAAGTCCCACTCGTGATTATGGAACGCGAGCTGAATGCCCTGCTCGCTGCAGATGCGTCCCATATACGCCCACTTTTCAAGCACCTCCTTGTTATCCGAGCCTTCGACGGGACGGAGCTCGTCGGGTACGGTCGCAAAAACGAGATACTTTACGCCGATGGACTTGTACATTGCGACGAAGGAGAGAAAATCGTCTCCGATGTCGTGAAGCTGAAAATGAGCGGCTACCGCCTTTATCTTAGCCTCGCGCAGTGCCTTGCGCATATCCTTTGCGGTCAGACCGTAAAGACCTGCGAGCTCAACGCAGTCGTAGCCCATTTCCTTAAGCGACTTGAGTGTTCCGACAAGGTCGCGCGACGCATGGTCGCCTACCGAATAAATCTGGATTCCTACCGGAAGTGCCATAGCTTTTCCTCCTGAAGAGAGTGCTTTTTGAATATTTTTATATAGGGCGGCGGGAGACTGCACCGCAGAGCTGCGGCACAGCCGTCGCCGTCAAACGTTTCGTTTATCCGCCGCAGCTATCAGTCGATATGCTTGCGGAAGGGGCGGTGAGGACGCTCCTCACTTCTTCTGTCCTCTGCGCCGGGAAGTGCATCGCGGCGGGAGAGGTTGATTCTTCCCTTTTCGTCGTTGCCGAGGAACTTAACGGTCATGGCGTCGCCTACCTGGCAGACATCCTCGACCTTCTCGACACGGCGGTTATCGAGCTTGGAGATATGAACAAGGCCTTCCTTGTTCGGTGCAATCTCGACGAAAGCGCCTATCGGGATTATTCTTGTGACCTTGCCCGTATAGACAGCGCCTACCTCGGGCTCAAAGATGATACCCTTGATTATCTCCTGTGCCTTGAGTGCGCTGTCGCGGTCGACTGCGGCGATGAATACGGAGCCGTCGTCCTCGATGTCGATCTTTGCACCGGTATCTGCAACTATCTTCTGGATGACCTTTCCGCCGCTGCCGATGACCTCGCGGATCTTCTCCTCGGGTATCTTCATGGATATCATCTTAGGAGCGTAGGGCGAAACATCCTCGCGCGGTGCGGGAATAGCCTTGAGAATGACCTCGTCGATTATATAATCACGCGCGGTGTGCGTTGTAGAAAGCGCAGCACGGATTATCTCGGGGGTGAGACCGTCGATCTTAAGGTCCATCTGAATGGAGGTAATACCCTTATGAGTACCTGCTACCTTAAAGTCCATATCGCCGTAGAAGTCCTCGAGACCCTGAATGTCGACCATAGTCATCCAACGCTCGCCCTCGGTGATAAGTCCGCAGGAGATGCCCGCAACGGGAGCCTTTATCGGAACGCCTGCAGCCATAAGTGCAAGGGTAGAACCGCAGACCGAAGCCTGGGATGTAGAGCCGTTGGAGCTGAGCACCTCGGATACGCAGCGGATAGCGTAGGGGAACTCCTCCTCGCTAGGCAGTACGGGAACGAGCGATCTCTCGGCGAGTGCGCCGTGACCTATCTCACGTCTGCCGGGGCTGCGCGAGCTCTTTGCGTCGCCTACCGAATAGCCGGGCATGTTGTAATGGTGCATATATCTCTTGGAGGTAACGCCGTCGATGCCGTCGAGCGACTGAGCCTCGCCGATTGTACCGAGCGTGCATATAGTGAGGACCTGAGTCTGCCCGCGGGTGAACATTCCCGAGCCGTGAACGCGGGGGAGCAGGTCTACCTGTGCGTCGAGCGGACGTATCTGGTCGAGACGGCGGCCGTCAACGCGCTTACCGTCCTCAAGCAGCCAGCGGCGTACAACGACCTTCTGGAGCTTGTAAAGAATCTCGCCTATCTCGGTCGCAGCAAGCTCTGCGGTCTCAAAGCGATCGGAATAGCGCTCGAGCGCCTTGCTTGTGATTATCTCCATGCCTGCATCGCGTACGTTCTTGTCGTCGGTATCGAGCGCCTTCATGATATCGGGCATAAAGTCTGCCTCGATGGCATTGTATACCTCTTCATTTACGTGATGGGGCTCGTATGCGAACTTAGGCTTGCCTATCTCGGCAACAATTCCGTCGATGAAGGCAACAAGGCGCTTGATCTCCTCGTGCGCGGTCATGATGGCATCAAACATGGTGTCATCATCGACCTCCTTAGCGCCTGCCTCTATCATAACGACCTTCTTCATCGAGCCTGCAACGGTCAGCTCAAGGTCACTCTGCTCTCTCTCGGCAGCGGTCGGGTTGATGATTATCTTGCCGTCGACAAGTCCGACGAAAACACCCGCGATAGGTCCGTTCCACGGAATATCGGAGATGGAAAGCGCGATGGATGCGCCTATCATACCCGCAATCTCGTGCGAGCAGTCGGGGTCTACCGACATAACGGTAAGGTTGAGGTTAACGTCGTTGCGCAGGTCCTTCGGGAAAAGAGGACGGATAGGACGGTCGATAACGCGGGATGCGAGGACCGCCTTTTCGGAGGGCTTACCCTCGCGGCGATTGTAGCTGCCGGGGATATGACCTACGGAGTAGAGCTTTTCCTCAAAGTCGACCGACAGCGGCAGAAAGTCGATGCCGGGGCGCGGACGCGCGGATGCGGTCGCGTTGCAGAGTACGGCGGTATCGCCGTATCTTACGAGGCAGGAGCCGTTTGCAAGGCCTGCCATCTTGCCTGTTTCGATTACGAGCGGGCGTCCTGCAAGCTCGTATTCAAAGGTTTTGAAATTCTCGAACATTTTGTTCCTCCTTGGAAGCATTTAAAATTCCGACGGAGGCATGCGGATAGGGCACGTCGTACCCGAGCGGCTTCAAATAATCAGAATGTACTCCCCGCGCCGTGCATGTCCGTTGTCACGGGCAAAGCCGCGCAACGCCGTGCGCACCGGAATATCGGTATGCCGCTCACTCAAGACACATAAGAGACAGCATCAATCCCGCCGCCTCGACCGCGCAGAGCATATTCTGATTATTTGAAATCCGAAGCACATCCGCCTGTCGCCGTCTGTTTGTGCTCAGATGATTCGGCAGCAATGCGCATACCCCCGAGGGTCGGGAGTACGCACGCCGCCTAAACCTACAAACAGGCGGAGGAGAACCCTCCGCCTGCATTGTAAGCCGATAAAAAGCAGATTACTTACGCAGTCCGAGCTTCTCGACAATTGCGCGGTAACGCTCAATGTCCTCTTTCATGAGATAACCGAGAAGGTTTCTGCGGTGACCTACCATCTTAAGGAGTCCGCGACGGCTGTGATGGTCCTTGTGGTTAGCCTTAAGATGCTCGTTGAGGCTGTTGATTCTGTGGGTCAGAATAGCGATCTGAACCTCGGGAGAACCGGTATCACCCTCGTGAGTCTTGTAGGTGTCGATAATAAGCTGCTTTTCTTCCTTTGTCATAATAATTCACCTCATTTTTAATAATTCGGCGGACACAGCAGGCGGTGAATGAGGTACCCCGAACGACATAAGCCGCAGGGCAATTATACCGCAAACCGTGAAAGCCGTCTATGACAGATAAAGTATATCACAGACCTTTTCAAATGTAAATAGTATCCTCGTCTATTCACATTTTTTTAACATTTGTTTTTCATCCGCAAAAGCATAATATTGCGGTATTGTCGGGCAGAGCTGCAGATTCATGTCACACACAGGCTCTCTGCCGGCGCGCGCAAAATCCGTGCGATACAGCGCACCGCGCCGCAAAAAACATGGATGCATCGCGCTCCGTCATTCCGCGTTCGCGCCGTCATTCGGCGTTCTTGAGCGGGAAATTCTGATTCAGCGCAGCGGTGCCGTTACGGAGATAGCGGTTTGCGGCGGTCGTAAAGCTGCCGCCCGACTTTATCGAGTTATGATATGCCTCCGCCGTCGCGTTCTGCAGCGCGGTTATCGACGGGAACGCCGCCGTAAAATCGGTGAGCGCGGTCTTTTCCGCCGCCGCCCTGACCATACGCGCAGACGCATTGTCGCGCAGCGCGGATGCGGTGATGTACTCGACCGCCGCATCATCCATCACTCCGACCGAAGCGACCGAAAGCGCCTTGAGCATAGCCGACGTATTTGCGCCGAGCGCGTTGTTGCGCGGGGTCACGAGCACTGCGGAGCTTGGCGACATCGCGGTGATACCCGTCTTATCTGAATAGGTCGGCAGAGGCAGCACGCCCCAGTCGGACTCCGCGCTCGCAAGCGTCTCCGCATCGCGGAACGTACCGACGTAGAACAGCACGTCGCCGCCGCGGAAGCTCGTAGCCGCAGAAGTATCAGAGCCGGAGCCGCTCGAGAACCCCTGTCCGCTGCCGAAAACGGTGTGTGCAAGCGAAGCGAGCTCGTTCATCGCCGCATCGTCGTAGCTTATCGACGGCACAGCGCCGTACTCGGTACTGACATAATGCAGCCCCGAGCTTGTCTGCATGGCATCGGCGAGCTCATTCAGCTGCAGATCGGTGACCGCGCCTATCCGCGTTGCCTTGTCCGCGCCGCGCGCCTCCGCTGCGCTGTGCATGAGTACAGAAAAACGCTGCCATGTCCACTCGCCGCGCTCGTATTCGCCGTACAGGTCGCCCGCACCGAGCGATTCCGCGATAGCCTTGTTCCAGTAGACCGCATAAACATCGCGCACATCCTCGGTAGCAGCGCTGATAACGCCGTAGCTGCGGAATGCCGCACTGAGCTGCGACATTGCGTCGGTATTGAAAATGTCCGCCGTCGGGTCGAAATCGGGCAGGCTGTACAGGTTCATCAGCAGCGAATCCGAATTATACGTGCCTATCTCGGAGATATCTATCGCAATGATATCAGCGTAGTAGAGCCCCGATTTGACACTCGAACGCACCTCGCTCAGCAGCGCCTCGCGCGACTCGGTGCGCTTTCCCGTAACGGTGGTATTGTACTTCTTTTCTATCGCGCGGTTGCGCGCAAGTGCCGCCGCGCTTATCTCGTCGGAAGCGGACTCGGGACATAGTATGTCGGCATGCGAATATGTCGCTATGACCGTCGCCGCGCCGTCAAAATCAAGCGTTTCGAGCGATTCGAGCGCCTTTACCGCCTCCTCCGCGCTGCGCGGTCGGACTATCTCACCGGGATACTCTACCGCGACATCGCTGCGCGTCGTCGATGCCGTCGTCTCGGCAGCGTCGTTTCCTCCGCCGCCCGAGCAAGCCGTCAGCAGCGTCAGTGTGCCGAGCGTAAGCGCAAGCAGCCGCACCGCACCGTTTCTTCTCTCCATTTTTTCGTCCCTCCGTTTCTCCCGGCCGCATCCGCCGCATCGGCACAGCTGCCGCATAAGTGCAGCCGCGCATCAAAGCAACCGCCGCACAATCACAGCGCCGCATAATCACAGCCGCATACCGCGCACCGAGTATCAGTGCAAGCATCCGCGCCGTATGCGGAAAATCCCATCTCCGAAAAACGGCGGAGGCGCTTCCGCCGTCCGCCGCCGATGTAATAGCTTCAATAGAAATCGCCCGCTTAGTTATTCCCTTGACGGGCATATGTTATGCTTTGTATGGGTAATACCGCCTATATCAACGGCGGTCACGCCTTTGTATAGGTGGTTCCGTCCTTGGTGTCGATAAGCGTTACGCCCTCTGCAAGCAGTTCCGCTCTGATGCGGTCCGCCTCTGCATAGTTCTTCTCGCGCTTTGCCGCGGCACGTGCCTCTATGCGTGCGAGTATCGACGTATCGTCGCCGCCCGGTGCTGCGGGCATCTCGAGCGAGCGCTTTGCAGCGTCGATAAGTCCGAGTGAGAGCACGGTATCAAATTCAGCGATAAGACTGAGCTTTGTTCCCGCAGATGCGCCAGATTTAAGCACGTCGTAGAGCGCGGTAATGCCGAGCGATGTGTTCAGGTCGGCATCCATACCGTCGCGGAAGCCCGCACGCAGGCGCTCCGCCTCCCCTGCATCCTCGGGTGCTATGCCGCCGTCCGCAGACGCGCCGTCACGCATGAGCGAAGCTATACGCGCGACAAGCTTATCGTAGCTTACCTTCGCGTTGTCAAGCCCCTCCCACGAGAACACAAGCGTCTTGCGGTAGTGCGAGCCGAGGCAGAACATGCGATAGACCATCGGGTCGTATCCGCGCTCACGCAGCAGCGACACGGTGAGGAATTCGCCCTTAGACTTACTCATCTTGCCGCCCTCCGTGTTGAGATGCAGCACATGGAACCAAAGCGAGCACCACTTATGTCCGAGATACGCCTCGCTCTGTGCTATCTCGTTCGTATGGTGAGGGAATGCATTGTCTATTCCGCCGCAGTGGATATCGAGATATTCGCCGAGCGTATGTATGCTTATCGCCGAGCACTCGATGTGCCAGCCGGGGTAGCCTACGCCCCACGGGCTGTCCCACTTCAGCTCCTGATCGTCGAACTTTGACTTAGTGAACCAGAGCACGAAATCACTCTTGTTGCGCTTGTTCGAGTCCTTTTCGACCCCCTCGCGAACGCCCTCCTCAAGGTCCTCGCTGTCGTGCTTGTTAAACACGTAGTACTGCTCGAGCTTTGATGTATCGAAATAGACGTTTCCGCCCGCGACATATGCATAGCCCTTCTCGAGCAGACGCTCTATCATCTCGATGTAGTCGGGGATGCGCGTCGTTGCGGGAACGACGAATTCGGGGCGCTTGATATTAAGCGCCGCGCAGTCGGCAAAGAATGCATCGGTATAGTAGCGTGCTATCTCCATGACCGTCTTGTGCTCGCGGCGCGCGCCCTTGAGCATCTTATCCTCGCCCTCGTCGGCATCGCTCGAGAGGTGTCCTACGTCGGTTATGTTCATCGTTCTGTGAACCTTGTAGCCGATGTATGTCAGGTACTTTTCGAGGACATCCTCCATTATATAGGAGCGCAGATTGCCGATGTGCGCAAAATGGTACACGGTAGGTCCGCATGTATACATGCGGAGCACGCCGGGCTCCTTTGTCACAAGCTCCTCTTTCGTTCTTGTCGCGGAATTATACAGCTTCATTTATATTATGTGTCCTTTCGAATGGCTTGAAAAGCAGGTCTTATTCATCTATATCATTGCTGTCAACGTCATTGCAATCAATATCGTTGCAGTCAACATCATTACTGTCGATATCGCCCGAGTCAATATCGTTGCAGACATTGTCCGGCTCTGCGTCGTCGATTTCCGCATCATCGGGCGCGTCGGACAAATCGCATGTGTCGGATTCTTCGGAATCACCGAACAGATCCGCACCGCTCTCCTTCATATCGGCATCGCCGCGCTCAGCCTCATCATGCGTCTGCTCATCGGCAGTACCGACATAGTGCGGCTCGGTCTTAAAGCCGCGTGTACCGCAGACCTCATCGTCTGCGCCGCAGTACTCACCGTCTGAGCCGTCAACGGCGGCAGCCTCCTTCAAATCGGAGAACGCATCGCCCGCCAGCTCCTCGAGCACCGATATACGGTCGCGCAGCTTAGCAAGCTCCTGATCCATCGGGTCGGGGATATTGACCTGATCGAGGTCCGAGCCGACCTCAACACGAACGCCCTCGCGGCGAACAACGCGGGCGGGAATACCGACGGCGGTCGAGTCGGACGGCACCTCATCGAGCACGACTGCACCGGCCGCTATCTTGGAATTATCACCGATGGAGAACGGTCCGAGCACCTTAGCGCCCGCGCCGACCATTACGTTATTACCGAGGGTAGGATGGCGCTTGCCTGTATGCTTGCCCGTACCGCCGAGCGTAACGCCCTGATACAGCGTGCAGTTATCGCCTATCTGAGCGGTCTCGCCGATAACGACCCCCGAGCCGTGATCTATAAACAGCCCCTTGCCTATCGTTGCGCCGGGATGTATCTCTATTCCCGTAAGAAAACGCGCGGTCTGGCTGATAAGGCGCGCGGAGAACGGATGTCCGCCCTCGTTCAATCGGTGCGCAACGCGGTAAGCCGCAACGGCATGCAGACCCGAGTACAGCAGCAGTACCTCTGCCCTGCTGCGCGCAGCGGGGTCACGCTCCATGACCGAGTCAACGTCCGAATGCAGCTCCTTTGCCATCTCCCGAGTACCCGCGACTGCGGCAGCCGTACCCTCGCAGAGCTTCTTTGCGCCCTTGCATGCGAGCTTTGCCGCCGTTTTCGGAACGCTGCACTTCTTTCCTTCATCCTCCGAGAGCAGGCGCTCTACCGAGCTGCGTGCCGCTCCGATATATTTGCGCGCGCAGCCTCTCGCTGCCGTGCCGAGCTCGCTGTTCTTTATCTCATCGAGCTTCTTCCCTATTTTGTTTATATAATCCATATTAACCGCTCCTCTTCTCCGACGTATCGGAATGATTGGGATGCTCAGACGGGTACATAGCTACCCGTATATCATATTATATCCGTTTTGAAATCGCTTGTAAATAGTTTTTGGTGATTATTTATTGACTTTTTTGTGCGGATATATTATAATGAATACGGTGAACACCGAGCGAAAACGCCCTCTCGGCTGTCCCGTCGGCGGCAGCCCGCGGGAGGAAAGGATAAGTAATGCTCAAAAATTTGTGCGGTCGTCCCGCAAGGATGCTCCTTGTATATCCGGACTATACCGACCGCGACAGCACAAGAAAGATCAGCGGCGGAAACTACAGCGAGGGACTTGCATCCATCTCCGCAGTGCTGAAGCAGGGCGGACATGACGTTAAGCTGCTGCACCTGCTCAACCTCCATACCGAGGAGGCTTTTAAGCGCAGACTGCGCGAGGCGGGCGAGTTCGACATCGTCGGCTTCTCGATACGTACCACTGCATTTCCCGATTGTATAGAGTATATAAAGTGGACAAAGGAGCTCTGCCCCGATGTTTTCGTCATCTGCGGCAGCTACCATCCCACGCTCGTGCCGGATGAGGTCCTTGCGGTAGACGGCGTTGACTGCGTATGCGTCGGCGACGGCGAGTATGCGGAGCTTGAGCTCTGCGACAAGATGCGCGACGGCGAGGATTATACAAACGTTGAGAGCCTGTATTTCAAGCTCGACGACGGCAGCTTTAAGCACAATCCCATCCGCCCGCTGTTCTCCGACCTCGACAGACTTCCCATCCCCGACTTTGAGCTGTTCGATTACGACAATCTCGAATCGTCAAAGGTCGGCACCGCGATAGTCATCGTCAGCCGCGGCTGCTTTTACAACTGCACCTACTGCGGAAACGGAAACTTCCGTAAGGTCTATCCTAATAAGAAGATCTACGCGCGCTTCCGTTCGCCCGAGAATGCGATTCTTTATCTGAAAACGCTGCTCTCGCGCCATCCGCAGATTAAGTTCATAAACTTCCGCGATGCGATATTCAATATGTTCCCCGACTGGTTCGACCGCTTTATCGATATGTATAAAGAGGAAATAGGTCTGCCCTGCACGGGAAACATCCGCTTCGACATTCTCACCGAGGAAACGGTAAAGAGAATGAAGGAAGCAGGCTTCTACACCATCGACATGGGTCTCGAGAGCGGAGATCAGGAGATGCGATTCAAATATCTGCGCCGCTATCAGACCGATGAGATGATAATAAACTGCTCGAACTGGTTCCATAAATACGGCATAGCTCAGCTCACCTACAACATCATCGGATTGCCGTACGAGGACATTCACCGCGCGCTCAAGACCATAAAGCTCAACGCAAAGATAAAAAGCGACCGCACGATACCGAACATCTTCTACCCCTACGAGGGTACGCCGCTGTACGAGATATCGAAGCAGGCGGGCTTTATCCCAGAGGGCGACTTTACAAAGCGCAGAGTGCCGCTGATACAGCCGCAGTTTCCCGAGGAGCAGGTGCTGTTCATCGAGGCTTATTTCATGCACTTTGTCCGCCGCTATAAGCTCGCATATCGGCTTCCGAGCGGCATAGGGCGCGTTTATGAGCGCTGGCTCGACCATCGCGTAACGGGACGGCAGGTGCCGTATAAGGCGCTCGTTGCGATACACGATGTCTACGCAAATGCAAGAAACTCGCTCAAGGATTTCCTTGTAAACCATCTGCCGAAGCTTTATATGAAGCTGCGCATGCTCAAGCATCGCAAGAAGGCGGAAAAGGCGGACTGAGTCCTGAGAGCTTTTGTCGATATTACGGCTGAGTGATATTTTCCGCACGGAATAGAATTATCCCGTGCGGTAAAGAATAGATATGATAAAGGAGTCCGCCCGTGCGCGGTAAAGAATCATGGCATATAAGATAGACCAAAGCAAATGCATCGCCTGCGGCACATGCGACGTTGAGTGCCCACGGGGCGCGGTACTCATCAGCGAGATGGGTAAGTTCAGCATCGACGAGGAAAAATGCGTCGGCTGCGGAATATGCGCATCCGTCTGCCCTGTCGACGCGGCAGGAAAGTAACCCCGAAAGGAGACACTGTTATGGAAGAGAACAATGTAAAGGATGAAGAACTCGACGCTGTCGAGAACGAGAATGAGGAAGAGGTCGAGGTGTATACCCTGACCGATGAGGACGGCAACGAGGGTCAGTTTGAGCTCGCAGCGGTCCGTGAGCTCGACGGCAGCAGATACTACGCGCTTATCCCCATGGACGGCGAGGAGGGAGACTACTACGTCGTTCTTAAGGAGGAGCAGGAGGACGGCGAGACTATTCTCGCTACGATAGACGACGATGCGGAGTTTGACCGTATCGCAGCCGTTTTCGATAACGAGCTTTTCGGCGAGATAGACTACGACGCCGAGGGCTGATGTCCTCGTCTGAGTACAACTGAATAATACAGCACATGTACGTGCGAAAAAAGGCTTTTCCTGCCTCGTGCGTGATGCGTCGGTTAATTAAACCCACAACTATTAAAAGGAGTCCGAGTCGGACGGGGGGAATGCAGACCTCCCTCTCTGCCCTGCGATTGACGAATTATATGTCCGTCACCACGGCAGAACAGGATGCTGGGAGCACAAAGCCGCCCGGGAGGACACCTACCTTGCTGCGGCAGGGTTTTTAATTGCCTGCGCACACGGCGATGCGGGGCTTTTTTTATTTTTTCGGGCATGCAGAAGCATCGGGTACATGAATATTTCACACCGCGAGCGCATACCATTGCCGTGAGCAGAAAAGACGGCGGCAGTGCCGCGCATTACGGAGGTATGGTATGGATAACAATACGGAAGATATTCGCCGCGAGGCAGAGCCCGAGCGGAACACAAGACAGCGTGACACGGCAAAGGCGGAGCGGGTAAGCGTTCCGCTCGGAACGGGATGCGGCAGTCATACCGTCACGGGCAGGCATTTCCGCGACGGTGCGGAGAACAGCGCCGAGATAACGCTACCCGACTACTGCGGCGACGCGGAGCGGCTGATGTTCGTCCGCGCGGTGCCGCGGATAGACGAGGCCTATGCGGACAGCGAAGGGATAAAATACAACGGCTCGATAAAATACACGGCGATCTTTCTGACCGACGGGGGCGAGCTGCGCAGCATAACGACCGACGTACCGCTGAGCGGCAGTGCCGACTGCCCGCGAGAGGGCGACGGCGAGGTCTGCATCGGCGCATTGCCGCTCTGCGCAGCCGCATCGGGTCGACTGACGAGCCCTAAAGCCATAAGCGTAAAGTGCACCGTCTCGACCGATATTCTGCTGACCGAGCGCGACTCGGTAGAACCGACCGTGCGCAGCAGCACCGAGGCGCTGACCGACGGGCTGACGCTGCAAAAGCGCACCGACAGCATTGAATCGCTCTGCATACAGTCGTTTACCGAGAGCGGGATACGCGGCAGCGAGGATATCGAGCTTGAGGGCGGCATGCCGCCGATAGAGGAGCTTATCTGCTGCTCGGTGCGCATCTGCCCCGACGAATGCAAGCTCAGCGGCAGCGAGATAACCCTGCGCAGCAATGCACAGGTAAACATTCTCTGCCGCGGCGAGGGCGGCACCGTCATGTCGATCCAGAAACGCATCCCGATAACCGAGGTTTTCGACGCGCCGGAATGTATCGAGGGCAGGACAGATGTCAGCTGCTTTCCGATACTCTCACTCGAGAGCGTCACGGCAGAGCCGTCCGACAACAGCTTCGGCGAGCGCCGCATAATAGAGCTCGATTACACCTATTCGGCGACGGTATTCTGCTTCTACTCCTGCACGGCAGCCATCGCGCGCGATGCCTACTCTACCGAGTTTATGACTGCGCCCGAGCTGATAACACGGGACACACTGCGCTTTTCCGAGCTTAAGAACGGAAGCGTTTCGATAGGCGCATCCTCCCCAATTCCGAACTATACGGAGGGGCAGCGCCCCGAGGTGCTGTATGCGGATGCCTCGGTATGCGAGCTCACGGCACAGCTTGACCCCGAGCGTGGAAAGCTTGAGCTCGGCGGCAAGACTTGCGTGTATGTGCTGCTGAGCGGCGAAAAGCACCCGACGGCTATGACCTTCGACACGCCTATAAAGGCGGAGCTTGACGGTTACGGGCTCGACGGCAGGATCGAGATACTTGCCTGCGCATCGCCGCGCGGGGTCCGCGCACGGGTAGACGGCAGCTCGGTACATGCGGATTTTGAACTCGATTATTCGCTTGCGGTTTTCTCGCGCCGCGAGGAGGAGATGATAGCGTCTCTCACCGTCGATGAGACGAAGCCCTGCATCCCCGCCGACCGTCCTCCGATGATGCTGTATTACCCCAAAAAAGGCGAGAGTCTGTGGGATATCGCAAAGCGCTACGGCACAACGGTCGCCGACATCCGCACGGCATGCGGTATCCAGGGCGACACGATAGACGGTCAGCACGTTATCATGCTGCCGCGAAAGAAAAAGCAAACAGCAAAGGCATAAGCACACAAAACGCAAGGCGCACATAGTACGCAGCAAAAACGCAGAGCAAAAGCGAACTGCCGAATCATCAATCAATCGAATCATCAGACATCCGAATCAAACCGATTGACACAATTCCGACAAAAGGGATGCGACGGGCACAACCGTCACATCCCTTTTTTATTATACGAAAGTCAACACTTTCCGTCACGCCGCGGCGCGCCGCGACAGCCCTCAACACACAGCTGCATCACACCGATAACCTGCTCTGCGGGATAGCTGCAGCCACCCTCTATCCGGTCCATAATTACAGCCGTCAGCCCGCAGCACAAATTTCACGCCATCCGCGAAGAATTCCGTCGCCGACCGCACTCATAAGCTCGGAGCGATTTTCTTCGGCAAGCAGATATGCGGCATCCGACGCATTAGACGCAAAGCCCGTCTCTATCAGCACGGCCGGCAGACGTGTTATCTTCGTCACGATGAACGCCTCATCCCACGAATCCTCCCAGCTGTCTATGCCCGTATCGGGGAGATTGTCGGCTATCGAGGCGATTATGCCGTTAAAGTACGCGCGGGACTCGGCCGCATCATCGCCCTCGGCATAATAGTCTATTTCAAAGCCCGATCGCTCGGGAGAGTTCTCCATCGCGTTGACATGTATCGAGAGGAAAAAGTCTATCTCCTGCTCTGCGGCAAGGCAGTTTGCGTAAATCGAACGCTCATAAGCGTTGAATATGTTGTTGTCGTTCATCTTCTCGTATTCGTATTCAACACCGAGCCGCTTTGCCTCTGCGGTCAGCTCCGCCACCGACGGAAAGCTCTTGCCCTCATGGGTATACAGCACCGTGCAGCCGCGCTCGGTAAGGAGTGCGCCGAGCTTCTTTGCCATATCGAGCGTCAAATCCTTCTCCCATGTTTCGCCGAGAAATTCCGAGCCGCAGCCGACATCGTCAAAGCCGTGACCTGGGTCTATCAAAACCGTAGGCATACGCTCGAGCTCAGCCGCAGCGGTTACTGCATAGGTCTCGGTCTCACCCCCGTCCGTTTCAACCGTCTCGGGTGCTGTCGTTTCCGATGCGTCGGTCTGCGCAGTCGTTTCCGCCGTGCTATCATCCGCCGCAGAGCATCCGAGTCCGGGCAGCAGCCGATAAGCAGCCACAACCGAAGCGGAGACCAATATCACCGAAAATATGGCGATAACAAGCGCTGTTATTATTCTGCGAAAAATCTTCTGCTCACGTGATTTCTTCTTACTCATCCTTTGTTCCAACCGTTAATTTATATGTTGATGCTCACTGCGCGGCTTCGCCCGTACAAATGCTCACGGTAAAGCTCGTCGTATAGTGTCCGCCCGCCTCGAAACGCAGCATATCCCGCTTTGTCTCAAGGTCGTCGAGCTCGCCGTCATACGACGGACAGCTCGTCCACGGCTCTATGCAGACGTACGGAGCTTCGGTGTGCGGCAGATGCCAGAAGCCGATATATTTCATGTCGGGATAGTCGACCCGTACGCTCTTTTTCCCGCCCGCGGTCAACGTCACGCTCCCGCACGTATCGTACAGGAATATCGCATCATTATCAAAGAGCGAGTGACTGAGCGGGAGCACCCTGCCGTCCGAAAGCGGATATGTACGCTCCTCGCGCAGCACGTAGCATCGCTCACTCTGTACGAGCTCATGCACCGTCTCGCGCGGCTCTGCAAATTCAAGACGGTAATCCGAAAAGCTCCTGCCGTCCTCGAGCGGCAGATTAAAGCCGGGGTGCCCGCCGAGCGCGAAAATCATCTCACTCTCGCCGAGATTGTCGACCTCATAAACCGTTCTGAGCGAGCTGCCGTTAAGAATATATCTCACGCGCAGACGAAAATCAAAGGGATAGCTCTTCTTTGTCTCGGCATTCGCCGTAAGCTCAAAGCATATCTCACCGTCTCCGCGCCCGATGCACGAAAATACCGCATCGCGCGCAAAGCCGTGCAGGCAGATATCGTATGAGCTGCCCTTGTAGATATAGCGCCCGTCGGTTATCCGTCCGCATATCGGAAACAGATTGTATGCTCTGCCCGACCAGTATTGCGGATCGCCCTGCCAGAGATATTCAAAGCCGTCGTTTTTGCCCTTTATCGAATAAAGCTCCGCGCCGACGTCGTTTATTTCAATCACGAGTATGTCATTTTCAAGAGAATATAGCATAGAATCCTCCGTTTTTCGGCATTGCGCCGTAATTTATCATGAAAAATTATATCATATAGGAGAAAAATATGCAATATCCGTTCGGAATTTGTCCGCATGAATATTTTCCCGTAATCCCGACAAAATGCGCCGCGAGACCGATGAATAAATTTTTTTGACTTTTTTTGCAAAATATATTGACAAAATTCGCCCGCAGTGATAAAATTTCGGAGGTAAAAAACGAGTCTTTAAGATCGGTACAGAGAGACCGACAAGATCCGATGAATACGCGCGCCGGGCTTATGCCGGCAAAACGGATCTTGCGATGCTCTCTGCCGCAGGGTTCTTTTCTTTTTTCAAGGCGGAATTTCGGAGGTGCCTTATGCAGCTGAAAGCACGTATCATGGACGGCGAAACGCTCTGCCGCACCGTCCGCAGAATCTCATTCGAGATAGTCGAAAAGAATAAGGGCACGGATGACCTCTGCATCATCGGAGTACGCCGCCGAGGCGAACGACTCGCCGAGATGATAGCGGAAAATATCTGCCGCTCGGAGGGCGTTACGGTGCCGTGCGGTGCGCTCGACATCAAGTATTACCGCGACGATCTCACGCGGCAGTACGAGAGCCCCGTCATCTCGACATTGGAGCTCGGCTTCGACATCGTCGATAAAAACGTCGTGCTCGTAGACGATGTGCTCTACACGGGCAGAACGGTCCGCGCCGCGATAGACGCGATATTCTCGCTCGGCAGACCCCGCGCAATCAGACTCGCCATTCTCATCGACCGCGGTCACAGGGAACTCCCCTTCCGCGCGGATTATATAGGAAAGAGCATCCCAACCGCACAGAGCGAGCGCGTATCGGTGCTCGTGCCGCCGTACGACGATACCATGGGTGTCGATCTGTACGGAGAATAAGTATATAAATACGAAAGTATTTACATAAATATATTATCGGAGGATCTTAAGATGAATCTTATCTACCAGGTCAAAGACAAGCCTAAGTTCGGCGCAAACCTAATATTCGCACTGCAGCAGCTGCTCGCAATTCTTGCAGCTACAATTGCGGTCCCTACCATTATCGGTAACGGAATGTCGCAGTCCGCAGCCCTCTTCGGCGCGGGCGTCGGAACCATCGTTTATCTGCTCTTCACCAAGTTCAGAAGCCCCGTGTTCCTCGGCTCTTCGTTCGCATTTCTCGGCTCTATGTCGGCTGCATTCGCAGGCGCGGCAACCGCAGAGGCAGGCTTTGCAGGCATCATCATCGGTGCCGTATTCGCAGGTCTCGTCTACGTTGTCATCGCCCTTATCGTTAAGTTCGCAGGCGTTCGTTGGATAGACAAGCTCATGCCCGCCGTCATCGTCGGACCTACTGTCGCTATCATCGGTCTTTCGCTCGCAGGCAACGCTGTCGGCGACGCTATCTCCATCGCAAAGACCGACGGCGGAGTGTTCCAGATGGACCTTCACGGCTGGCTCTGCTTTATCTGCGCGCTGGTGACCCTCGCAGTTGTCACTGTCTGCTCGGTCTACGGCAAGAAGATGGCTAAGCTCATCCCCTTCGTTATCGGTATCGTAGCAGGCTATCTCGTAGCTACTGTGTTCACCGTAATCGGTAACGCAACCGGAAACGACGCTATGGTCATCATTGATTTCTCCCGCTTTGCAAGCATGCAGTGGTACCCCGATTTCACCTTCATCAAGGCAGCAAAGGGCCTCAGCGCGATAAACGGTGAGTACATCGCAACCATCGCTGTTGCATATATTCCGGTAGCATTCGTCGTATTTGCTGAGCACATCGCCGACCATAAGAACCTCTCCTCCATCATCGGTCAGGAGCTGCTTGAAGAGCCCGGTCTCCACCGTACACTGCTCGGAGACGGCATAGGCTCTATGGCAGGCGCATTCTTCGGCGGCTGCCCGAACACCACCTACGGCGAGTCGGTCGGCTGCGTCGCAATTACAGGAAACGCTTCCGTTTATACCATCCTTACAACCGCTATCCTCGCTATCATCGCTTCCTTCCTCGCACCCTTCGTTACCTTCCTCGCAACTATCCCCTCCTGCGTAATGGGCGGTGTCTGCATCACACTCTACGGCTTCATCGCAGTGTCGGGTCTTAAGATGATTCAGAAGGTCGACCTCGGCGATAACCACAACCTCTTCGTTGTGTCGGTAATTCTCATCACGGGTATCGGCGGAATGTCTATCGGTATCGGTCCTGTCACCATTACCGAGGTCGCTTCCGCACTTATCCTCGGAATCCTCACTAACCTCCTCCTCTCCCGTAAGAAGAAGGACGAGAACTGATCTGCATTTCCTGAAGAAGACGGGCGAGAACTAATCTCCTCTCCCGTAAGAAGAGGGACGATATCCCCCGCGGCTCCCGCCGCATGATACTGTAAATACCTTTCGTTTTCCCCCCGCGTGCTCGCTATCGCGAGCCGCGGGGGATTTTTTCGCTTGTCGGGTAGATAGCCAGCTGACAGTTTGCTGACATTCTCTGCTGCCATGCCTTCATTGGGCTTTTACCGCGAAGTTGTAATAACCATATGCAACACCCGGCACGCAAAAGACACAGCCCGCGAATACTCGCGGGCTGCAGAGGTTGGTTATTCAGATAATTCCAATGTCGGAATTAATCAGCGGTATGCGTAAGCAGCTGCTGCTCTGCCGTACTGCATCATTGCAGCAAGGAAGTCGGTATACTGCGGATATGCAGCATATGCAGATGCCATAGACTCTATGGAGTTAACTATTGTCTTGTCGCTGATGAGCGTTCCGTCAAGAGTATATACATTGATCTCAAGCTCCTCGCTCAGGTTCTGAGCAAATACGCCGACGACAACGTAGTATCTCGAGCGAGCGGTATCATATACAATGTCCTTTCCGCTAAACTCGCCCAAAAGCTCTCCGTTTTCCTTATACTTAACTACTACCTTGATGTTCTCGGTATTATACTGAGAATCGTCAATGGTAAAGTTGTACTTGAAGGAGATAGAATCATCACAGTAAAGCTGTCTTGCCTTATAGGTTATTCCGGAAGCTCCCTCGTTAACATTCTTGCTGAACGTATTCTTATAGTCGGTGTTTGCAGGAAGTCTGAGTGCCTTCATGGCATCCGTAAGATTTGCATTTGCAAGTGCATCGGTGCTGTAATCCTTGAACTGCTGTGCAGCTGCTATATAGTCAAGGAGATGCACCATAAGTCTGTTAAGCGATGTATCTGTGCTTCTGCCAAGCATCGTGTAGAGATAGGAAGTTATATTAGCGGTATAAACTGCGGTGCTCTCATAAGTAACGCCATCCTTTACACCGTAAACATATACATCAACATCGTCAACTGCGCACTGAGGAGTAGAGCCGTATGCAAATACATATCTGTCTTTGCTTGCCTCATAAGAATATTCGGTTACGATCTTCTCAACATCGCCCAAGTTTTCTTTACGATGCTCAACAAACTTTACATAGAGGCTGTCGTATGCTGCTACATCCGCCTTGTTAATCTTTGCATTGATGTTGAGGACATCCATAAGGGTTACAGAGTAGGTTGCTACCAAAAGCTTAACATTCGCTCCGCAATCAGCGCAGATTCCAAGCTCGTTGGTGTTATGTGCGATTACGCCGCTTACAGCACCGCAGGTCTTACATGTTCCGATATGACCTGCTTTATATGCTGAGTTCTTCTGTGTAGGATCGCAAGTGTAAACATAGTCATGCACGTGTTCGGGCTCGACCGTTACGGTCCAAGTCTCGGGCTGTGTTATATCAATCGCCGTTTCTACGCCGCTTGCTTTACTCTTAAGCACAACATCAAAGCCTACCGAATATTCGCCCGCGGAAGTACCTTCCTTTACCTTAAGCTCGCATTCAAGGATATCCCCGCTTACGTCGGCGGTCTCTGCGGCAAATGCCGCAACGGCAATACCGCCCGATGTATCGGAAATAGATGTCCCGCTGATAAGCCAGCGCATGGAAACAATCTCAAAAAACAAGCTGTCGAAAACAGGCTTTACTCTAAGCGACTTAAGCGACGTGCAATCGGAAAGCGAGAGAGTAAATGTAAGCGTATCACCCGCCTTGAGCGCACCGGATTCGGTATAAACACTGAGCGAGGGCTTTTCCTTTGCACCGCAGCGCGTACATACACCGTCGGTACCGTAGCTATGCCCGAGCGCGGGGGTGTTTCTTTCATCCTTCCTGCTGCATACGGAGCAGGAATATGTATTGCTTCCGGCTTGCGTACATGTCGCTGCCACCGACGACGAAAGTACATAGCTGTGAGCAGTCATCGGTATAGTGACCTCAGATCCCGGCTTTATTTCATCACATCCGCTGCAATGAATACTCTTGCTGCCGGTCTGAGTGCAGGTTGCAGGAACATCCACGGTATAATCGGTCTGCCATATATGCGTATGCTTTTCGTAGGAATCGCCGAGCGTAACGGTCGCATCGAAATCCGCACCGTTGTCCTTAGCGTATATATTTCCGAACCGATAAAAATTATAGTTGCCTGATACAAAGTCATTTGCGCCGAGCGCGACCGACACTGTATCGCCCTGCTTATATCCCGGAGCATATATTCTTGCCTCAACGACATAGCCGTCACCGCCCGGATTCAGCGAATATGCATATTCGGTTGACGGGGTATCTGTCCCGTAGGCGGCAAAGTTCGAACCGTATCCGCCGGAAGAGCCGGTTGCATACGCATAGCCGTTTGTGGCGTTGAGGAGCACCTCCACGGAGCTGCCGGGCCAATCCGCGCCGTCCCAGACCGAGACAAATGCATTATTATTCCTGTGTGCATTCTTTTCGGTAATTTCGGTCATCGGCGTCAGCGTCGAATCATGAACCGTAACATAGGCGTAGATATAATCGGAATCGTACAGAAAATATGCTGCCGCCCACATGTCACCGGTATATTTATTGCGAAGGTTATCGGAAAGGGGCTTTCCGGTCAGCGCATGCTTTATGTCGGTATTATTCATTATTACACCGCAGGAAGCTTTATAAGCATCGTCGAGCTTTCCGTCTATTACGGGCGTATGCCGCAGCATCTGCTCGGAACCGAAGCTTATATTCGCGTTATTCTTTTCGTTTGCCGCGACAGCGTTCGCTTCGGTCTCCGTAGCGCAGAAAATAAGAGATTTAACATAAAGCCGGTCACCGATGCTCGCCTCATCAAAGAAATCCCACCGCATTGCATTCACGGTGCCACTCCATTTACTCAGCCCCGACAGATCAATTACGGTGCTTTGATAAGAGTCGTTCTGCGGAAGATCGACCGTCACGGTGCACTCGGGAGAAGCAGCGGTGATACTGCCGGCACACGGGAAGAAGCTTGCTTTGACCGCCTTATCAGAGTTAGAGGTCGGATTCTTATAGGTAAGAACGGCATATTTACAGTCGTCGGCAGAAAAAGATACCGAACTCTTTGAATAGTTAATATAGAAATACGGATCATAGTCGGTCACGGTATTTATCTCAAGCGCATTTTCGGTTTCGCTGTAGCCGAGACTGACGAGCTTTTCAGCCTTGAGCGGGGTCTGCTGCAGGAAATATTTCATCATTTCGGAAGAGGTGAAGCGCAGCTTGGAGAGATCGTCATTATAGGTTGGCTGCGGGGTGAAACTGCCCTGTGCTTCACGCTCGGGTCCGTGAGACAAAATTATTGCATTGACTACCGCGCGCTCGCTTCCGTCGCTCGGTGTACCCTGTAGCTTATACGAGCCGCTGTCGAGCGTAACCATCGTTGCCGAGCCGCCGCCGTCAAGAAGAAATGCATTTACTATATCAAGCTCCTTGCAGAGCGCAGGCATATCGGCAATGGGGAAGTATTTTGATGAGGATGTACTTGATACGCTGTCGAGCGTGAGAAATTTTATGCTGCCGGTTGAGGTGTATCCGATAATTGATGTTGCATACAGATTATTAAGTCCCGAGTTAAAAGCCTCGCCGTCTATAACGAGCGGAATATGGCCGCCGACACCCTCGGCTATACGGTGCAGAAGATCTGTATAATGACCCCATTTATCATATGTATTGACGGATACAGTGACAGTGTCTCCGACAGCATAGGACGATAGCTTTGATATCTGAGCCGCGCCGCGAGCAGTGAGAATAAGACGGTTCTGCTTCATAGTCGGATTGCCGCTGTCGCTCGGCCCGTAAATACCGCTGACCGTTCCGGTAATATTGCAGCCGTGAGCCACCTTATAATCATACGGAACATCAATAACCACCTCATATGCATCATCAAGAGCATAATTGTTAAGGCAGCCCTTATCGGTATACACAACGGTAGCCCCCTCAACCGGCAGTCGGTTAAGTGCCTCGGTATAAAGCTCGGTTTTACGGGTTGAATTGGTAACCGTAATTCCCGTTCCGGGATTGCACATAAACGGAACATAATCATCGGTAACACCGAAGGTATAAAAATCGCTCTCATACGGAGTCTCCTCAGGTATGCACGCGGAGGTAATTATCTCGCCGTCACTTACATTAAAGCCGCGCGGCAATGTAAGCGTCTTTTTGACTACGGGTCCGTAAACAACGCCGTTATATTTGGTATCCTTAGTTCTTGAATGACAATAGTTTACCATCCAAAGATCACCGTTTATTGCAGCAATCGCAGTTTTACCCTCTCCGTTTTTGCTGTTAAAATTTGAAAGTATCTTTGATGTCTGCAAGAGCTGATTGGAATACGCACCGGCGCTCACAACATCGAGATAAAGATCCCGCTGTGAAAGGTCAAATTCAACAACGCTGAAATCCTTTGCCCCGTATGTAGAACTCGACGGAAGCTCGTAATAGTCGTAGCTTACGCCGTCGTACAGAGTTTTGGATGCTTTCGGAGATGTCCCCAAGACCGTCCCGGCGGCAGCACTCAGCGATACAGAAAAAGAAAGCGCTGATCCCGATACTACGGTTGCCGCTGAAATTAACCAAGCCGTTATTCTACTGCTGACTTTTGTTTTCATACCGTGTCCAACCTTTACAATATCGTTATATTTTTTACGATAGTTATAACTTGTTATGTCTATTATATCATTTTCTCACGCAAAGTCAATAGTTATGGGGCGCGCAAAAGCGTTTTTGACGTCATTTAGACTAAAAAGTGCAGCCCGCGAATACTCGCGGGCTGCAGAGGTTGGTTATTCAGATAATTCCAATGTCGGAATTAATCAGCGGTATGCGTAAGCAGCTGCTGCTCTGCCGTACTGCATCATTGCAGCAAGGAAGTCGGTATACTGCGGATATGCAGCATATGCAGATGCCATAGACTCTATGGAGTTAACTATTGTCTTGTCGCTGATGAGCGTTCCGTCAAGAGTATATACATTGATCTCAAGCTCCTCGCTCAGGTTCTGAGCAAATACGCCGACGACAACGTAGTATCTCGAGCGAGCGGTATCATATACAATGTCCTTTCCGCTAAACTCGCCCAAAAGCTCTCCGTTTTCCTTATACTTAACTACTACCTTGATGTTCTCGGTATTATACTGAGAATCGTCAATGGTAAAGTTGTACTTGAAGGAGATAGAATCATCACAGTAAAGCTGTCTTGCCTTATAGGTTATTCCGGAAGCTCCCTCGTTAACATTCTTGCTGAACGTATTCTTATAGTCGGTGTTTGCAGGAAGTCTGAGTGCCTTCATGGCATCCGTAAGATTTGCATTTGCAAGTGCATCGGTGCTGTAATCCTTGAACTGCTGTGCAGCTGCTATATAGTCAAGGAGATGCACCATAAGTCTGTTAAGCGATGTATCTGTGCTTCTGCCAAGCATCGTGTAGAGATAGGAAGTTATATTAGCGGTATAAACTGCGGTGCTCTCATAAGTAACGCCATCCTTTACACCGTAAACATATACATCAACATCGTCAACTGCGCACTGAGGAGTAGAGCCGTATGCAAATACATATCTGTCTTTGCTTGCCTCATAAGAATATTCGGTTACGATCTTCTCAACATCGCCCAAGTTTTCTTTACGATGCTCAACAAACTTTACATAGAGGCTGTCGTATGCTGCTACATCCGCCTTGTTAATCTTTGCATTGATGTTGAGGACATCCATAAGGGTTACAGAGTAGGTTGCTACCTTAAGACTCTTGTTATCGCCGCAATTAGCACATATACCAAGTTCATTGTAGTTATGTCCGAGTGCAGGAACGACTATATCGCCCGATTCAGACTCTTCACCCGGATTGTCGCAACCGCTTCTCTTGCAGTACTTGGTATATGCTCTACCTTCATCCGTGCAAGTAGGCTCAGTCTTGAATTCGTACTCCCAGTCGTGACCGAGAGCGGGGATCTCTACTGCAGTACCATCCTTGATGGCGCCGCAGACGGTGCACTTTTCTGCAGATGTGCCTGCAACCTCGCAGGTAGCCTCTACAGTTACGGTGCGCTTGTAGTCATGATCGAGCATAGCGACATCCTGCGCAGAGCCTTCAACCTCAGCGCCGCAAACGGTGCACTTTTCAACAGAAGTACCAACTGCAGTGCAGGTAGGCTCAACAGTGGTTACGCGCTCAGTATTGACACAGCCACCAAGGCAGCTATCAAGAACAATGTTGGTAAGAGCGCCATTAAGAACAGCAACCGTCAAATTGCCACCATAATTCTTAAGGTTAATGCCATTTTCCTCGGTTCCGAGACCTATGTTGTATATAGAATTTCCAACATAAGCTCTTCCGATATAGTTGTTAGGCGCGTAGCCTTCACCGATGTGAATCTTAAGCTCAACAGCGTTCTTGCTATCGGCAAAAGCATAATCGACGCCTGCCTTCGCAATGAGTGTGGCACCGGTATCTACAGAAATATTATCTGCAAACGTAGAAGCGCCATTCTGGTTAAATATGCTGCAAGCGAAACTATCCGTTGTCCAAAGATTCTTTGCGGTGAAGTCAAATTTAATCTCAGCTGTATTCGACCAAAACGGTCCAACATTGTCCGTCTTATCAGGATTACCAATAGTAAAGTATGCAACATTCTCAGCATCATCAGCTTCAATGTAAACGTAGAAATAATCCTTGTCATATACTACATATGCGGTAGCGCCGTTTACATAATACTTAGCGCCGGAGTCATATGCAGCATCCTTGGTTCCGTCAACCGCAGCGGTTACATAAGGAACCTTCGACGGAGCGTTAACATACTCGCCGCATCTCTCACACTTGCCGCTTGTAGTGGTATGACCGAGAGCAGGAGTAGTCTCTACAGTAAAAGGATTGCCGCAAACCGTACATACGCTTGTAACCTTGCCCTGTTCTACACAGGTGGGCTCGGTAGTGGTAAGCTCACCGGCAGTATGTGCAAGCTTCGGAATTTCAGTACGGGAATCTACGCCACCGCACTCAGCATAATCAACACAGTGGATAGACTTTACGCCCATCTTTGTGCATGTAGGCTTAACATCTATAGTATAATCCGACTCCCAGACATGGGTATGATTATATTTCTGACCGCTAAGTTCGATAGTTCCGTCAACGGGAGTTTCCCATGCATGACCGATAAAATACGACTTCTGCACGCCACCATACACGTTCAGCGAATAGTCTATTACATCACAAATTCCAAGGTTAACAAGATACTTGTTGCCCTCCGCAAGTTTAGTTCCATCAAGAGCATACTCAACGATGTAACCACCATCATAAGTCGAAACTGCATACTTAGAGTTATTCTTCAAATAATCAGCTGCAGAATTCCACTTTGCTCCAAGGTCATCACCATTCGCTTGCTGTTTGTATGCAAAGGGCTGATATGCATTTATACGAATTCCAGCAGCCTCTGTCTGCGTAGCAACATCTCTGAATATTGAAACAATCACTGATTCAGAATAAGTCATGTTGTTACTATCTCCGTACTGATTCCATGCATCAGGGAGCAAGCCGCCCGTGGGGTCCTTGACATCAACAGCTACATATATGTTGTCGTTATCCCAAAGGAAATATGCTGTCGCGCCGCTCACCTGCTGAGGCTCATCGGCATACGATGCTCCACCAGCGTTACTATTGTTAATATTGCTAAGATCAAGATTAATCTGCGCAGACTTCTTGTAAGCGCCCTCAATATTACCATCAACCTTAGCAGTCTCCTGAAGAACTATCTTCTGACCGCAAACAGAACAAGTCCCGTCAACGATATCATGAGCAGTCTTCGGAATCGGTGTTATATCGGTAACACCCTTGCATTCAGCATAGTCTACACAGTGACGAGACTTAGAACCTGCCTTAGAGCAGGTGGCGCGTGTGTCCTCAGTAAACTCGTCCTCATAGACATGCGTATGCGTAGCACTATATGTCGCACCTAACGTTAAAACAGTGTAACTAGGATGCGCACCCCACTGCCAAAATCCCCAGTAATCGCCTTCTCCGGCGACGCATGAGCCGTTGACGAAATTACCACTTGCAAAGACAATCTCCTTGTTAAGAGAGGTCTTATTTGCTACTCTCACCTCAGCAGTAAAATCATCGCCGTTTACTGTAATCTTAAATTCACTCGAGTCAGCAGCACCGGAAGGGATATTAGATCCCATATTCACTTTTCCTTTGGTATCCTGCCACATCTGAACGTTACCAACAACACCGGATGTAGGATTATGGAACGGTTGAATAATAAAGTTAATTGACTCATTATTTATCGCATCATCATTCAAAGGCGTAATCGTAAGCGTTTGATTAAGATAGTTGCCGGCAGCCGCAGGCATCGTTCCTTCAACAAAGAGGTAGATATAACTATCATCATACAGGTAGCTGTATGTAACATCCCCTACCACCTTCTTGTAGGATGTAGCATAAGCATCATCCTTCACAGCGTCGATAGTAGGCGTATACTTCAGTACTTCATTCGTATCAGCAGCCCCGATGCCGACTGTGGCAAGCGAAGCTGACTGAAGTACAAACAAAGAAGCGACTACTGTCGAAAGCACTTTTTTGAATGTTCTTTTCATTCTTTCATCTCCTATAAAAAATATTTTTGTTTTGCCTTCGGAGGGGCACACCCACATTCCCCTCCGATGGGCAAATTCAAATTAGTATATGCCGACAACGTCGGCTTACGCTTGTAATTGTACCACAGAACGGAAACAATGTCAACTGATTTTCACACATTTTCTGTTTAATGTACACAAATATTTTTGATGTCGTTTTGTGTATCTCTGACAAAAGCGCGAAAAGCCTTGTATTATAAGGGTTTCTGCGATTTTAACGCACTGTGAATCGACTTGTCAGCAGTCACAATCGGCATAAAATTTGTGCAACATTTCTGTGCATTTTACCGTCGTATATTTCGTCTGTACGGTCAAAAAATGAATTTCGATTTAACACGGCGGCATTTCATTCATAATTCCAAAATATGTATAAAGCATGTGAATTCTCCGATTATCTATCATTATAAATTATCGCGCACCCGCACAGCGGGCGGTTTTTTCAAGAGGATTTTTGAATTGTCACATGCCGATTTTGAAATTATAAAATTAAAAGAGAAAAAGCTCTTATATTTTTTCGACAAGCGCTTTATTTTTTCCGACAAATAGTATATAATAGGCACGGATACCGAAGCCTTACATTAATGAGGTAAATGCAATGAAATTCAACGAAAAGCTGAACGAATACATCGCCGAGGTCGGCTGCACGGCAAAGGAGCTGAGCGCCGCGTCCGGCATTTCTCCCGCAACGCTGAGCCGTTACCGCTCGGGCGACCGCGTACCGAGCGCCGACACCGAGCAGTTCGCGCGGCTGTGCGAGGCTATCGCGCGACTTTCAGAAACGGCGTGCGGTCGGGGCCCGGATGCCGACGGTTCGATAAAGGGCGCTGCGGAATCGGGCTCTGACGCTTCGGCGCGTGATTCGGGGTCTGTCGGTTCGGAATCAAACCGTTCGGCTGAGGCGATACGCGCGAGCTTTCTCGCATGCGAGGATATAATCGCCGCCGACCGCGAAAGACTGCGGCAGAATTTTTCCGCGCTCGTATCCGCCGCGGGGCTGAATATTTCAAAGCTCTGCCGACAGGCAAACTACGACGTTTCCGCCGTATTCCGCTTCCGCAGCGGCGAGCGGCAGCCGTCCGATCCCGAGCATTTTGCATCGGATGTCGCGGCATTCGCGGCGCGCGAGCTCGAATCCGAGGGCGACATTCAGATAATCGCGCAGCTGACGGGCGCGGATGCGTCGGAGCTCGGCGACCGCGCGGTCAGATACTCGCGTCTGCGAGACTGGCTGCTCGACGGCAGCGCGGGCGAGCCGAAGGAGAGCAGCATCTCGGGCTTTCTGTCAAAGCTCGACAGCTTCGACCTCGGCGAGTATATAAAGGCGATAAAATTCGACGAGCTGAAGGTGCCCACCCTGCCCTTTCAGCTGCCGACATCAAGGATGTATTACGGGCTGCAGGAGATGATGGCGAGCGAGCTCGACTTTCTCAAGGCTACGGTGCTCTCAAAGTCGACCGAGCCCGTCACGCTGTACAGCGACATGCCGATGGCAGAGATGGCGAAGGACCCCGAGTTTCCGAAAAAGTGGATGTTCGGCATGGCGATGATGCTGAAAAAGGGGCTGCATCTGAACAACATACACAATCTCGACCGCTCGTTTGATGAGATGATGCTCGGGCTCGAGAGCTGGATACCCATGTACATGACGGGGCAGATATCGCCTTATTATTTGAAAAATTCGCAGAGCGGCGCTTTCAATCATTTTCTGCGCGTATCGGGCGCTGCGGCGCTGTCGGGCGAGGCGATAGCGGGATACCATACGAACGGGCGCTACTACCTCTCAAAGACAAAGGAGGACATCGCATACTACCGCCGCCGAGCGAATGACCTGCTGAAAAACGCCTCTCCGCTGATGGAGATATACCGCGAGGAGCGCGCGGGCGAGTTCAATGCTTTTCTGCTCTCCGACATAAAGCAGGAGGGCGGCAGACGCAGCATACTCTCCGCGCCGCCGCTCTACACCATGCAGCCGCAGACGCTCGATGCAATGCTGCGCCGCAGCGGTGTTTCCGACGGCGACCGCGAGCGCATAACGACATTCGCCGCATCGCAGCTCGCGCAGGCGGAGCAGATACTCAGCCGCGACACGATAGAGGATGAGATACCGCAGCCGAGCGATGAGGAATTTGCACGGCACCCCGCGGTGCTCCCGCTGTCGGGGCTTTTCTACGGGCGCGACATAATCTACACGTCCGAGGAATACCGCGAGCATCTTGCACAGACCGATCGGTTTGCCGCAGCGCACCCGCGCTACACCGCCGTTTTCACCGCAGCGAACCCGTTCCGCAATCTGAGCATTCTTATGCACGAGGGTCGGTGGGCGATGATATCAAAGGGCAACGCTCCCGCGATACATTTCGTCATACATCACCCGAAACTGCGTGCCGCGATAGAGAGCTTTACCCCGCCGATGGTCGAGGAATAAGCACTCGTTCGCTGCGGGCGCAGCGGCATGCATTGCAGCGAACGCCGCGCGGTGCGCCACATCCATATATAAAAATACTGCGGAGCATTCGCCGATAAGACGATGCTCCGCAGTTTTTTCGCGTAATTATTCTTGCATTATTTCACGGGGGGTACCGCACGCAGGGCACGACAGCGCCGCGAGGTGTGCCGTCTATGCTTCGCCTACAATGTCCGATGTTTCCGCTGCGCCCGCGATATCGGTCGCATCCGACGCAGCGTCCGCGAAATCTATCATAATCGCGCCGACGCCGCCGTCTATATCAACGGTACAGCTGCCCGAGCCGTATGTGCCCGAGCCGACCGCGCTGCCGCCAAGCCTTGCAATCCCCAAACCCTTATCGAGCACAATGCGGTAATCATCCGCGCTGCCGCGAAGGGTGAGATCAAGCGCGCCGACGCCCTGATCTATCTCGCAGTCACCCGACAGGCAACAGTCGATCTCCGCCCTGCCCGTTCCGAGGTCAAGGTCAAGATTTGCGAGGTCGCAGCCGTCTACGGTCAGCATTCCCGCGCCGCCGTCGATATCGGCTTTATCCGTGACGGTCAGCGCCGAAAGACGTGTACTGCCCGCGCCGAGATCGGTCGACAGCCGACCGACGGTAAGCACGTCTACCGAAACAGAGCCCGCGCCGCCGTCTATCTCGAGCTCGTCGAGCACGGTATCTCTCGGCAGGGTCAGGCTGACGGTATGCGAATTTGAATCGGCACCGCTCAGGATATGTCGCTCATCCTTCACTGTCAGACAGCCGCTGTCGTTCTTGACCGAAAGGTCGGTCAGCGTGCTCTCGAGCGCGACAGCGTCGCCCGCTCTGATATCAAGCCGTGCGGCGGTAACATCTACACGCACCGATGTCACATCGCCCGTAACGGGATAGCTTATCATTTCCGCATTCACCTCTTCTGCACTGCCGTCGCCCGAGACCACTCCCGACAGGAGCGAGACGCCGAACGAGATACCGCCGACCACACCCGCGATTATCACCGCAGCAAGGGCAACAGCAAAATACTTTATCAGCTTCTGAAATGAGGTCATTTTATATCAAGACCTCCGAAAATATTCGTCGCGTTGATATACAGCGTCGGTGCGCCCTCGATATCGGCTCTGTTCTTCTTGTCGGAAGCTCCGCCGAAAGCGGAGTTTGAACGCAGCCTGACGTTCACCCCGTCGGGCACATATATCTCAACACCGCCGAAAACGGCGCACGAATTTATCGCGCAGTCGCCCTCAAAAATCGCGCCGCGCAGGTCGCATTCGACCCCGCCGAACACCGCGTTGAGTTCAGCGCCGTGAAAGACCTCGCCGGAGCATTTCAGCTCCGCGCCCGAAAAGGTCGCGCTCGCGCGCTTGATGTCGCCGTCGCTCGTGCTCAATTCGCGCCATACCTCGGCGCCCTTGTTAGGCGCAGCAGCGCGGATTATCATGCGCAGACCGATAACGACGATTATCGCGGGCACGAGCAGCTTCCACACCGAGGAAAGGCTGATTATGCCGCGACAGCCGAGAAGCAGGCACACGCCGACGCACAGCCCGATGACAGAGCCCGTCTTTTCGCGGTCGGTCAGCAGCCCGATGAACGACGGAACGATGATAAACAACGTCCACCAGCCGTGAAAGAAGATATTGATGTCGGTAAGTCCGATGGCATTGAGTGCGAGTATAACGCCCAGCGCGGTAACGGCGACGCCCCAGAGAATTCCGCTTAGCTTTTTCATTACATTATGCCTTCCTTTTTTAATATATATTCATCCCCGCACCGCAGCGCGGGCGGGTCGACGATTAAGTTTTACGGATGCGCGGCATCCGAATCCGAATCGAATCTAAATCCGATGCGCCCTGACGCTACGCTCCGCGCGACGGGCTCTTTTCTGCGGGAAGCAGCTCGCTCACAAGCGCCGAGCCGATTATCAGAACTGAGCCTACTGCGCCGAACACGGTCATTTTTTCATGCAGAACGAGCGTCGACAGCAGCAGTGCAAAAACGGGGTCTACGTAGCTGAGCACCGCGACCGACTGCGCACGCAGCCGATTCAGACTGCCGAAATACATTGCATATGCAATGCCCGTATGGAATATGCCGACTACCAGCGCCATTACGACCGCGCCGCCGCTGAGCTCTATGCCCGAAAAATCCTCGGTCAGCAGCAGATACGGCAGCAGCACGACCGATGCGGCGAAGAGCTCTATCATCGTCTTTTCGGAGGCATCCTCTACGTGCGTTTTCTTGTTAAGAATTATGACCGCCGCATAGAACACCGCCGCGCCGAGCAAGCCGCGGGAAAACGCGAGCATCCCCGACGAGAGCGGAATATATCGGCGAAAGATGCCGATCGTGCCGAATATCAGCATCGAGCCGATAAGCGTGCAGTATGATTTAAGATTTCCTTTGCCTTCTTCCATTGTCTGTCTCCGTTTGTCGGGTCGGAAGATGCGCTGCAGCCGCCCAACCGACATTTTCCGTCTGTTCCTCTCATTATATCACACGGCGGCACAAAAGAAAAGCATTAAATTCACTTTTTCCAAGGGTGCTGCTCATACAATGAAAAAAAGAGCCGCCGAAAACACCTTCGGGCAGCTCCGCTTTTATAACAAGAATGACGGCATGACATGACGGTCTGGCGGTCGATACCGCACCGAAGCCCGTCGCTTATCAAAATGGTGCCGGTGGCGGGGGTCGAACCCGCACGGGTTATTAGCCCAACGGATTTTGAGTCCGTCACGTCTGCCAATTCCATCACACCGGCGTACCTTTAATATAATAGCATAGTGTTGCGAAAAAATCAATAGGCAGGGAGAAATTTTCACAGGCTGTGATTATTTTTGATAAAACATATTGACAAAGCCTGTGCTTTATGCTATAATCTCATCGTTACCCGAAGAGATGCGAGTGTAGTTCAATGGTAGAATCCCAGCCTTCCAAGCTGGTCGCGTGGGTTCGATTCCCATCACTCGCTCCAAACGAGGCGGCGATTTTCAGCAGAAAGTCGCCGTTTTTTCTGTTTATTTACGCCGCGTTTTCTTTGCGGAAAAATACGGCTTTTAGAGCGTCAATCGACGCATATCAAAAAAGCAGGTCGCATGACCTGCTTTTTTATTCTATGCGGTGCCCTCACCGTTTCATCGCCGCGCTATGCCGTCCGACGCTTGCACGGCGATGCATTATGCCGTCCGACGACTGCGCGGCAGCATCACCCAAGGTCGGCAAAGTGCCGCCGTTATCCGTCAATAATACTCCGCATCGTGCCTGAGTGTCGGCGCGTCGGTATGCACATCGAGCTGATTATACGGTATCTGCATGCCCGCCTCTGCGAGTCCGCTCTGTATCAGGCGCAGTGCTTCGCGGCGGCGCTCATATTTATCCTCGGGCGGGCAGAAGAAGCGCAGGCGGTAGTCGATAGCGGATGCCTCAAACTCCTGCGTGCCCTTATAGCTGCTCTTTTT
Organism: uncultured Eubacteriales bacterium; assembly: GCA_900546695.1. Classification (GTDB taxonomy): domain Bacteria; phylum Bacillota; class Clostridia; order Oscillospirales; family CAG-272; genus UMGS911. The sequence continues at coordinate 121,235 of URDX01000001.1, forward strand.
CACCCCGCTGAGCTGCCCTATGCGCTCGCTTATGCCGCGCATGACCTTATCGACGCGGTTAAAATCCTCATCGTACGACAGCGGAACGTCGATATCTATCATAAGCAGCTTAGGCAGCCTCGTGATTTCCGAAATATTACGGTTGCAAACGGTCATAATTGTATTATCAAGGGTACTGCGCAGAGTGGTGGTTTTCATCGTAAAGCCGACAACAACGCTTTCGATATCCTTATACCGCACAACATCCCCAACCGCGAAAAAGCGGTCGCTCATTATATGGATACCCATGATAACATCCTTGAGCACATCCTGAATGGCAAGACCGACTATAGCACTCAAAAGTCCGAGTCCTGCGACAGCAGAGCTGACGTTCACGCCGTTGAGCTGCAGCACCCAGAGCACGGTGATGGCTATGAGCATAAAGCGGGCGACGCTGAACGCGACACGCACAAATGTCGCATGCTGACCCTTTGAACGATCGGAAGCGATATAGCGAGTATACAGTTTTTTCAGCAGAAAGAAGAGCAGCACGCCGACGCCGACGGCGATAACGCTCGATATGGCGCGTGCGCTCGTGATATATTCGACAATTTTCTCCATAAAACACCTCTCCGCAGGCAGACCGACCGCTTCCGTACGCGACACGGAACGTGCTCTGCGACTGAAGATATTTTATCATGAGTGCGTAAAAAACGCAATACCGCGCCGAATAATTCCGATAAATATTGCGTCGACTGCGCGATATCAACCCACGGTAGAATAAATCAACCGTACACCGAAACAGCGGCACCGCGAAAAAGCACGGTGCCGCTGTTTTACGCTGCCGTCGGCAGCATAATTACGAAAATATAATAGGATTTCCACGGGCAATATCGCCGAAAACATGCCGAGCAATGTAGGCTGTCATCCGCATGCGATATTGCCTACGCATTCCGAGCACGATATTACTTAAGCATCCTGCGTACGGTATCCGCAACCGCTGCAAGCGCTGCGGGTATCTTATCCGCATCCTTCGCCCCCGATGTTGCGGAATCGGGACGTCCGCCGCCCTTGCCGCCTGCTATGGCGCTTATCTCGCGGAGGATAGCGCCCGCGTTTGCCCCTGCTGCGACCGCTGCTTTACCGCATGCGCAGGTAAAGTTGAGCTTTCCGCCGCAATCGGTAGAGATAACGACAACATAATCGTCGTGCGATGCCTTTATCTCGTCACAGACAGCTCTTGCAGTGTCAACGCCGCTGCCGCTCGTCTGCTTTGTCACTACCTTGACCGCGCCGACCTCGACCGCGCTGCTGAGAATAGCCTCGGTCTGCATGGAGGCGATACGGGAGTTAAGCATCTCGGTCTCGCGCTTTGCGCCGCGCAGCTCTGTCTGGAGCGCTGCCGCGCGGCGGGCGATGTCGTGTACATTAGCCGCCTTAAGCTCCTTTGCGGTATCGGAAATGAGCGCATCGCGCTCGGAGAGCAGTGCAAGCACGCCGAGACCCGTCGTTCCCTCGATACGGCGCACGCCTGCGGCGATACCCGTCTCGGAGATTATCTTGAAGAGTCCGAGCTTTGCGGTATTCGATGCGTGCGTACCTCCGCACAGCTCGGTCGAGAAATCGCCCATCTTTACCATGCGGACAACGCTGCCGTACTTCTCACCGAAGAGGGCGGTAGCGCCGCTCTTCCTTGCGGTCTCAACATCGGTCTCGACGGTAACTATATCCTCGCCGCGCAGTATCTCCTCGTTTACAAGAGCCTCAACGCGGGCAAGCTCCTCCTCGGTCATAGCCGAGTAGTGCTTAAAGTCGAATCTCACGCGCTCCGCGTCAACATAAGAGCCCGCCTGTTCGACATGGTCGCCGAGAACGGTGCGCAGTGCCGCCTGAAGCAGATGCGCGGCGGAGTGGTTGCGGCGGATAGCCTCGCGGCGTACCGCGTCTATGCGTGCCGTAACGGTGTCGCCTATCGATACGGGGGTGCCGTCAAGCTCGCAGATGTGCATATAGATGCCGCTGTTTTTCTTGGTATCGACGACGGGAATGCTGCGTCCCGCGCATTCGATAATACCCGTGTCGCCGACCTGACCTCCGCCCTCTCCGTAGAAGGGGGTACGGTCGAGAACTATCATGACCTTGCCGTCCGATGCGTCGGGCAGCTCCTCGGTCGTCTCTGCGTCGATGATAGCGAGCACATGCGCCTCGCTCTCGGTATCGGTATAGCCTGTAAACTCGGTCGCGGGCAGCTTTCCGAGTGCGGGGATTGCGTCGCTCGTCCAGCCGAGATCGCCCATTGCGGCACGTGCGGCTCTCGCGCGCTTTTTCTGCTCCGCAAGAAGCGTCTCAAAGCCCGCCTCGTCGATGCCGAGACCCGCCTCGAGCGCTATCTCGCGCGTAAGGTCTACGGGGAAGCCGAAGGTGTCGCTGAGCTTGAAAACATCCTCTCCCGGGAGGGTATCCGAGCCCGCTGCCTTTGTTTCCTTTATCATGGAATCGAGGATGTCGAGACCGCTGTCGATGGTAGCGGCAAAGCGATCCTCCTCGATGTTAACGACCTTCTTGATATAATCGAGCTTTTCGGTAAGCTCGGGATACTCACTGAAATTCTCACGCGCTACGACGGGGACGATATCGGCAAGGAATGTGCCCTTGATGCCGAGCAGTCTGCCGTGACGTGCGGCGCGGCGGAGCAGACGGCGAAGCACATAGCCCCTGCCCTCGTTCGAGGGTACAACGCCGTCGCAGATGAGGAAGGTCGTGCTTCTGATATGGTCGGTTATGACGCGGAGCGAGATGTCCTTCTTCTCGTCCTCGCCGTACTTGACATTCGCCTTTTCGCTGATGGCGAGCATGATATTGCGGACGGTGTCGACCTCGAACAGATTGTCAACGCCCTGCATAAGGCATGCAAGACGCTCAAGTCCCATACCCGTGTCGATGTTCGGGTTTGCAAGGCGGGTATAGCCGCCCTTTCCGTCGCCGTCGAACTGCGTGAATACGAGGTTCCAGAATTCCATAAAGCGGTCGCAGTCGCAACCCGGCTTACAGTCGGGCTTTCCGCAGCCGTACTTCTCGCCGCGGTCGAAATGTATCTCGGAGCAGGGGCCGCAGGGACCGCTGCCGTGCTCCCAGAAGTTATCCTCCTTACCGAGACGGACAATGCGCTCTGCGGGAACGCCTATCTTGTTGTGCCAGATGTCAAAAGCCTCGTCGTCATCGAGATAGATGGTCACCCACAGCTTGTCCTCGGGCAGCTCAAGCACCTTGGTGCAGAATTCCCATGCCCACGGAATAGCTTCGTTCTTGAAATAGTCGCCGAAGGAGAAGTTTCCGAGCATCTCGAAATATGTACCGTGACGTGCGGTAATACCGACCCGCTCGATATCCGGAGTACGGATGCACTTCTGACAGGTCGTCATGCGGTGACGCGGCGGCTCGACCTCTCCCGTAAAGTATTTTTTGAGCGGGGTCATGCCCGCATTGATGAGCAGTATGGACTTGTCGTCGATAGGTACGAGCGGATAGCTCTTATGACGGAGATGTCCCTTTGACTCGAAAAATGAGAGATACATCTCGCGAAGGTCGTTAAGTGAGGTCCATTTCATGGTCTGATATCCTTTCTCAGCCGCGCACGGCGGCATCTTCTGTATATTATAAAATATTTCGGCTCAAAGGTCAATATCTTCCGCCGTAATTTCTGTGCCGTATGCGGCATGAGCGGGGGATTTTTTTTCGTTATCAGCCGCAGCCGCCGTATCGGGCGCGCCGAAACCGACCTCCGACCCGCCTACAACGCCGTCAAAGGTCGCATCGGGATTCTGCATCAGTATGCCGAGCACCGCCATGTAATCACGCAGCAGCTCACGCGGGGTGAGCAGCGTATCCGCGCCCGCGCGCTCGAGGCAGCGGGAAAGAAAGCTCTCGATATTTTCAGGCGTGACGGGCGGCTCCCAGCCGTAATACTGCGCGTGCAGCTCGGTCATACGGGCAAGCAGTGCAAGCAGCTCGTTATCCGAGAGACGGCGCAGCCTGATAACGGGGCTGAGCAGATTCTTGTAGTCGGGCGAATCGTATCTGCTGTCGCACAGTCTGCTGCGCAGCGCCTCATACGAGAACAGCCCGCGGCGAGGGTCCTCGAGAAATTGCGGCGTTCCGCCGAATATCCAGCCGAGCCCTTCCGAGCGCCCCTGCATGGTATCGTTGAAGAGCGAAAGCAGCTTTTCGTAGTTATTCTCGCGCGAGATGCGGTTCGGTATCTTATACAGATTTACGCATTCGTCGATGAACACGACCAATCCGCGGTAGCCCGTCTTTCGCGCAAAGACCGCAAGCAGCTTTATCATGTCCTGCCAGTTGTCGTCGCCGATGATGTCTCCGACGGGGAGCTCGCGCTTTGCCTCCGTCTTTGTGCGGTATTCTCCGCGCAGCCACTTCATGCAGCGGCTCTGCACATCGTCGTCCCCGTCCTGCACAGCACGGTAATAGGTCATTATTACGGCGGAAAAATCAAAGCCGCCAACATACCCCTGCAGCTCGCGCGATGTCGAAAGTATCCTGCGCGACATCTCCGCCGCAAAATCCTCGCTGCCGTAGGTATATCCCTCGGCTATCAGCGCGCCCTGAACATCGGACAGCCAACGCGCTATCATAACGGGTAGCGCTCCGCCGTCGGGGGAGGTCTTGCACGCGAGATTCTTTATCAGCTCGCGGTAGGTCGCAATGCCCGTTCCCGAGCCGCCGCATATCCTGCGCTCGGGCGAAAGATCGGCATCCGCCGTCACAAAGCCGCGCTCGCATGCATAACCGCGCAGCAGCTGCATGAGAAAGCTCTTTCCGCTTCCGTATCTGCCTATGATGAAGCGCATAGCCGAGCCGCCCTCGCTGACAGTCTCAAGGTCCGAAAGCAGCGCCTCGAGCTCGTCGGTCCTTCCTATCGCAATGTACGGCGCACCGACCCGCGGAACCACTCCCGCGGCAACCGAGCCGACAAGCGCCGAGAGAACGCGCTTCGGTACGCGCTCACGCTTATTTTCAACCGCCATTCAGCTTACCTCCCTGATCCGCAGCTGCGGAGAAATTCCTCCGCCTCGTCTCTGTAATCCTCTGTTATCGCATAGCCCGATGCGGTGTGCTCCGCGATCGAGTCGCCTATATCGTCGTATAACAGCTCGTTTATACGGTCGCACAGCGCCGCGGGCAGTATCGCGGCAGACAGCGCATAGCGCTCAAAGCCCGCGCCGTCTCCGTCGAGCAGCATCCGCAGCCCGATTAGCTCGGGGCTGCCTGAGTCGGCAGCGCCCGCCGCCTCATCCGCATCATCTGCTGTGCCCATCGAGCCTGTAGTATGCACCGCACCCGCAGTGCCCGTCGCGCTCGCAGTATACACCGAGCCCGCAGCGCCCGTCGCGCTCGCAGTATACACCGAGCCCGCAGCGCCTTCTGCGCACGTTTTGTCCAAAGCGCCGTTCGCGCCCGTTTTATCCGACGTGCGCTCAGTGCCCGTCTTGCCCGCGGCGTTCTCTGCGCTCACATTACCGTCGGACGCGCCTCCGACGGCAGAGCGGACATCCGCAGCATCCGAAAACGCCTCTTCAAGCCGCTCGGTCATTCTCCATGAGCGGCGCTCTATCTCCATAGCACGATCAAACGACATTCCGCTGTTCTCGGGCGCGTAGAAATGCTCGTATTCGGGCGCGACCTCGGGTGGTGCGGCGGGCCTTTTTCCCGCACGGCGCACGCTCTCCTCGCGCTCGATGACGGGCGCAAAATATCGGTCTATCGCCCGCCGCATCTCCTCGGGCAGCGCAGTTATCTTAAAGCGCGCCTTGATACCGAGCAGTCTGCGAACCTGATTTTCCGCATACTTGACCGCGGCGGTCACGGCTTCAGAGTCCGCGCAGCCGCATGCTCTTATATAGTCGATGCGCAGACGGCACTTGACCTCCGACGAGCACACCGCGCCGCTGTACGACTCGGCTATATACCTCTCGAGACTGCCGTCGGCTGTCGCACCGCCGCCCATTGCCGTCATAGCCGCCGTTATTGCGGCGGGCATGTGTCGCTCGTAGCAGCCACGCCCCGCAGCCGTCATATACTTGCTCTCCTGCCATGCATAATGCGATAGCACCGACGCAAGCGACAGCGGGTCGGCTGCGCCGCTCTCGATATCGTAGCAGACAAAAAACTCGGGCAGCGCCGTATATCGCCCCGCTATCGCCGCGATATCATGCATATATTCGCGCGGCAGCGAAACGCCGTGTATCAGACAGTAATCGCGCAGCCACGGAATGACCGAGTTGCGTATGCCGATGACCGTCTCCGCATAGCCCGTAATAACGCGGCAGAGCAGCTTTACACCGTCCTCAGGCGCGATAAGGTCGGGCAGATTTATTACCTCGTACAGAAACAGCAGCACATAGCTGCGCGACGCTTTTATCAGCTTACCCGCACGGAGACAGCTGCGCCACCTGAAATAATAGGCAAGCTGCGCGTCCGTCATCATCGAATATTGCGGCACATAGGAAACGAATTCCGCATACGGCACCTCCTGCCCCTCTCTCGAAAAGAAGGAGACCGCGTCGGCGCGGAAGCGCTCGTAAAAGTTGTATGCAGACGGCCATGTCAGGATATCGACATGCCGCAGAAACGGGTGACGCGGCTCATACGACCGAATCAGTCCCGTATCGCGAAACGAGCTGCTGCGCGGCACGGCGACCGAATAACCCGTGTCTCCGCCCCTGCTGCTCTGCCCCGCGCTGCCTCGGCTGCGCAGGCGTGCAAACAGCTCGGATATCTCGTCGTCTGCAGCGCTCCGCTCGCGCCGCAGCGGCTGTATTGCAGACTGCTGCGAAACTGCGGGACGAGAAGCGTCCGCGCCGCCCGAGAGTGATATCTCCTGCGGCAATGCAGCGGTCTGCGGTGCGGGCGCGGGCTCTGTCCCACGCCAGCCGCTCCTTCTCCCGCTCGGCGGTACGATGTCCCGCATGTCAGAGTTGCCGCCGTCGGCGCTATACGGCGTACCGTATCCTCCGACATCCTCCGCGCTCCCGTCGGAAAGCTCCGCACGCGGGCGCTCTCCGCTGTCTCGTACCGAGACCGAATCGAGCGAGCGCTCGTCTGTGCCTATCTCTATCAGCGGTGTTTCGGTGTCGGGAGAAAACTCCCGAAGATACTTTTTCGGTATGGGAGGGAGCGCCTCAAAGACATCGTCGTCAAAGCTGCCGCCGCCCGAGCTCCGCCCGTCTTTTCCGTTATCGTACACAGTCTGCCCCTCCCTTCCTCCGCAGATATGCGGTCATGTTTGAATCATATTATTTTATCATATATGTTCTCCCGTGTCAATGTTTAGCATACGTAAAATTCGGTGCGATGCGGGATGAAGGTCTCGCCCGAGCTCCGTTTCGGGAGCTTCGTTCCGAATTCGATAAAAAACTTTAAAAAAACTATTGACAAACAGATCGAAACCTGATATAATTACATCGTTCGAGACGCTGCTATGGCTCAGTTGGTAGAGCACATCCTTGGTAAGGATGAGGTCATCAGTTCGACTCTGATTAGCAGCTCCAGCAAGCCGTTCTGTATATGAAATACAGAACGGCTTTTGTTTTTGGGGAAGCAAAACCGTCCGGACCGAAAAAGCAAAAAAACTATGATAATCGATCCTTAATATATCCCATATTGCTGATAAGCGGAAGGAATCCTGACGGATTCCTTCTCAAAGCCCGGTTTTCGCTTTTCCTGCGCCCGATGTCGCCCAGCGACGTACAATCGTACGACCTGCGCGACGAAATCGAACACTCCAAACGATTATATCTCTCCCCGTTCCTGCATTGAGCTATATGTTATCGCTTTTTCCGCAGTCGTCACTCCGAACTTTTTTCTATCCACCAAGGCAATGTCGAAAATGCCCGTATGTCGCTGAGCGGAATTTCCTTTTGCCTTGACAATCGGGGAAAATGCCGCTATAATTAATAGGATAAATTTTGTCGCATGGGGGTGCGGAAATGGAATATGCGCCGAAGCCCGTTCGGGATTTTATTTCATATCTGACGGTCGTTCGCAACCGCACGCAGCAGACGGCGGACAAGTACCGACACGACCTGTGCATGTTTCTGCGCTACGTTGCCGCGACGCGCGACGGGCTGACCCCGGGCACGGAGGAATACAACAGCTACGACATATCGGAGATAGACGAGGCTTTTATCAAAACGATAGCGACCGACGACATTTTTTCGTTCCTGTACCACAAAAAGAGCGACGACCACAACGAATCGCGCGCTATCGCGCGTCGGCTTTCGGCGATAAAATCGTTCTTTAAATATTATTCGGTCTCCCGCCACCTTATTGACGAAAGCCCCGCAGTAAACATCGAAACACCGCCGCACAAAAAGACCCTGCCCCGTTTTCTCACGCTCGAGCAAAGCATTGCCCTGCTCGATGCGATAAGGAGCGACACCGAATCGCCCACACGGGAGCGCGACTACGCGATAATCACGCTCTTTCTCAACAGCGGGATGCGGCTGTCCGAGCTGACGGGTATAAATCTCGGCAACATCGACCCCGAGCTGCGCTCGCTGCGCGTGCTCGGTAAGGGGGCAAAGGAGCGGATAATATATCTGAACGAGGCATGCCGCGAAGCGCTTGAAGTCTATCTGCCGATACGGCGGGCGGACGGTGAGGTAAAGCCGGGGCATTCCGAGGCGCTGTTTCTCAGCCGTCAGCACCGACGCATCAGCAACCCGACGGTGCAGAAGATGGTATATAAATATCTCGATGCCGCAGGACTCGGGAGCGAGCATTTTTCGGTGCACAAGCTGCGCCATACGGCGGCTACGCTGATGTATCGCAGCGGCGCGGTCGATGTCCGCGTGCTGAAGGATATACTCGGACATGAGCAGCTGAACACGACGCAGATATATACCCACGTCAGCGACACGCAGATGGAAAGGGCGATGGACGCGAATCCTCTCGCGCACCGCAGCACCCGCAAGCGCCGCAGCGACACGGACGGCGAATAAGCCGAAGGAAAGGCAAAATAATGAATAACGAAAACAACACACATCGCGCTGCACCGTCCGACACAGCACCGCGCGCCGCTCAGCGCGCGACCGACGGCTACGGCAGACCGATAAACAGAGCAGCGGGCGGCACACAGCGCCGCAGCGCCGCATATGAAAAGGCAGCACGCCGCAGCGGACAAATGAGAGGCGGACAAGCAGGCAGCGGTCAAACGGTCGGCAGACAAGCAGGCGACAGAGTTAATCCGCGCAGCGGGGCAGCCGTGCGGCGGAATCATCTCTCTCCCCCCGTACCGCAGCTTATCGCGGCGCTGCTCTGTGCACTGCTTGCGCTCACCATAGTATTTGTACTCAATCAGCAGCCCGAGCTTATCGGTAAGGAGATGACCTCCGAGTTTACCGAGCTCGTGAATCCCGCCCTCGGCGACTATTTCGAGGGCAAAGCGATAAAGACGGGCAAGATAAAGGAGATAACCGAAAATATCTCGAGCCGCAACGCGCTTCTGATCGACCTGCACACGGGGCGTGCGGTATGCGAGAAGAACAGCGAAACGGTCACGTATCCCGCGTCTCTTACAAAGATAATGTCGGCAATGATAGCGATAGAAAATATCCCCGACCCCGATTCAACCATGATAACCGTACCCGAAGAGCTCGTTGAACAGCTCGTGCGTGAGAACTCGTCGATGGCGGGCTTCTCTGCGGGCGAAACGGTCTCGGCAACCGACCTGCTGTACGGCTGTCTGCTCTCGTCGGGCGGTGAAGCGACGGGAACGCTTGCGCTGTATGTCGGCGGGGGCGAGGAATCCGAGTTTGTCGCCATGATGAACCGAAAGGCGAAAGAGCTCGGCTGCGAATCGACGCACTTTGCAAACCCGACGGGACTTCACAGCGTCTCGCACACCTCGACGGCTGCGGACATGGCAAAGATATTCCGCTATGCCCTGCAGAACGAGACCTTCCGCACCATTGTTACCTCGCCGAGCCATTACACCGCCCCCACCGAGCAGCACCCGAACGGACTGACGCTGACAAGCACGGTTTACAAGGCATTTACGCAGGCGGGGCTCGAGATGGGCAACGTACGCGGCGGGAAAACGGGCTTTACCCTTGAGGCGCGTCAGTGTCTCGCTACCTACTATTCGGGCGACGACGGCGATTACATACTGATAACTATGGGCGCGGGCGACGGCACGAATACGACCTACGACAACGCACGCGACGCTTCGATAATCTATCGCGCGTATGTTCAGAAGAAGAAATAGAATTTTGAAAGCTCGGCATACGTGCACGGGCACCATCTGATTATATAATAATCTTCCGATTTGGTGATTGTAATATAATCAGTTTCGGATTATACTACCTAAGAAAACAGTAAGGAGTATAATGCCATGAACAAGAAAACAACAAGAATTGCTATCGCAGCGCTTTTTGCTGCGCTTACCTGCGTTGCGACGATGATAATCAAGATCCCCTCGCCGCTCAAGGGCTATCTCAACCTCGGAGACTGCATAGTTCTGCTCAGCGGATGGATGCTCTCCCCCGTCTACGGCTTTCTTGCCGCGGGTATCGGATCGGCGCTCGCCGACCTCATCTCAAGCTATGTGACCTATGTTCCCGCTACGTTTGTAATCAAGGGACTTATGGCGCTCATCGCCTTCTACGCCTTCAAGGGGCTGCGCGGGCATATCGGCTCGCTGCCGTCGCGCATCATTGCGGGCGTGCTTGCAGAGGTTGAAATGGTTCTCGGATATTTCGTGTTTGAGGGCTTTATGTACGGCTTTGCGCCGTCGGTAGTCAACATCCCCGCCAACTGCGTTCAGGGCGCTGCGGGAATAATTCTCGGCACCGTGCTGATAAAGATATTTGAAAAAACGGGCATCAAGGTCTTTGAAAAGGCCGATGTCAAAACAGAGGATAAGCTCTGCAGCAAGGCTGCGGAAAAGCAAAACAAGGAGTGAAGTATCATGACGATTTACGAACAGACATCGGCAGCGGTAAACGAGCTGTGCGACAAATCGGGGCTGAAGCCCGGCAGCACGGTCGTTGTCGGCTGCTCTACAAGTGAGGTAGTCGGTTCAAAAATCGGAACGAATTCAAACTACGAGGTCGCGGGCGAGATATTTCGCGCGCTCTATGACTGCACGAGGGCAAGAGGCATCTATCTCGCCGTGCAGTGCTGCGAGCATCTTAACCGCGCTATAATAACCGAGCGCGCTGCAGCGCCGCTCTCCGAGCCGGTCAACGTTGTTCCGCAGCCGAAAGCGGGCGGCTCGCTCGCAACCCAGGCATACGCCGCATTCACCGACCCCGTCGCGCTTGAAGAGATAAAAGCCGACGCAGGACTCGATATCGGCTTTACGCTCATCGGTATGCATCTGAAAAAGGTTGCCGTACCGCTGCGGCTTGAAAATAACAAGATAGGTGAAACTATGGTTATAGCAGCACGCACAAGACCGAAGTTCATCGGCGGCGTACGTGCAAAATACGACGAGTCGCTGCTGTAAGGCATCCTGCACCGTCTGCACGGCGTCCGATACAGACGCATGTCTGCCGCCGCAGCTCGCCGCATTATACAAAAAATAAAGAAAAGAGCATATCCGCAGTGATATAATCCCCTTAGAGTAGACACTTGAAAAAACAAAAAGTTTTCGAGACTATTCATCTGAGAGGGTTTTGTCGGCGTTGCTTTGAAATTGACCGTCGTACTTTATCCGGCAGAGGGGGATGCCGTCCGATGACACCTCCAGCCATTCGTTGCCGTCCATCTCGGTGCCGTACCGAGCCTTGAGCCGTTTTGCTGATTCTTTCTGCAGCATATCTGATTTCTCCTTTTTTGATGGTAATAAAAAAGGCAGATAGATTTTTGATTTCTCTCTGCCTTGCGTATCGGATATTCGGTTGTGTGAGAGTTCAAGACATCCAACAAAGGGAAAACATCATTTTTTTATATCTGTCAAAACGGTTTGCGGAAATTTTGCCGTATAAGCCGGTGAAAACCCCGATAAAATCGGGGTTTTCACCGGCTACATCTATTTTGTAGTCCTTTTACGGCGCGAGTCGCTTAGTTTTTATTTGCGCTGTTATCGGTCGTTCGGCAGCATATAGCCGACACCTCTCACGGTCTCGACAAGCGGCGAGCCGAAGGTCGCTTTCAGCTTTCGGCGCAGCAGAGTGATATACACCTCGCACAGATTTGTCCGTTCGGCGGTCTTGCCGCTCTGCAATGCTGTGTCGATTTTTTCCTTCGGCGCTGAGTCTATCCCGCCCCGCAGTGCCGCATCTATCTCGGCGCGCGAGACCGCATGACCCTGAGCCTTGTACAGCAGCGCGAACACCTGTGCTTCATGCGGCGACAGTCTGCATTCGCGATTGCCGAGCCGCAGAATGCGTGATGCGCTCTCGAACTGCAGCCGCTCCGCTTTTCCTCCCGCCGCGCGACGGACTATTACGCGCAGTCGTGCCATGCTCATCGGGCGGTGCAGATATGTGATGCCGTCCCTTTCACCGTCTGTCACAGTGCGTGCAAAGACCGTAAGTCTGCCGCAGCGTGTCGATAGGGCGGTAAGCTGCTCGGGCGTGAGTGCATCGCCGTCTGCGAGTACGAGCTCCGCCGCGCCGCTTATGCTGTCAATGTGTTTTTCGCTGCACGTGCCGCTTGCGTTGCCTGTGTTGCCTGTGCCGCTTGTATCGTCTGCGCTGTTTGTACCGACTGCGCCGCGGGGCAGCTGCTCGGTTCCGAGCAGCTCTGCGATGCAGTCGGCGGCTTCGAGCTCGACGCACAGCATGCGTCCGTACACTGCGTCGTCTGTAATTACGGAAACCTTCATATTTTTACCCGTTATTTAACCGCTTTTTTTACCGTTTTTCCCGTGCGTTCAGCCCGCACTCGAGATATACAGGCGGTATGTACCGGGTACGGTAAGTGCCTTATCGCAGGTAAGGGTCATCATCTTCTGCTTGTTCAGCACTATACCGTCGCGAACGACCGAGATTATCTCCGCCTCGTTGCTGTCGGGCGGGTAGAACTTAATGACGTACGTACAGCTGCTGCCGTCCTCTCCTTCAATGAACGTCTCGTTATAGCGGAACGTGACCTTTGTCACGCCGCCATCGTTTGTCAGCACGTAATCGAAGAAGAACAGGTCGCATTTCAGTCCGCCCGGGGCGGTGAAATACGGCGCGCCGTCGCTGCCTATATCATATTCAAAGGTGATATTAAGGCATCCGCAGCGTCTGCAGGTTATGCCGTCGGGCGAGTCATGACCGAGCGGTTCGTTTGTCAGCATCCCGCAGTTCTTGCAGCGTGAGGGAGAGGTGCAGGTCGGAGCGGCAACGTCATGATCAAGCGAAGGAATCGTCTCGGTCTTCTTGATATCGCCGCAATTCTTGCACACCTCGGTCTCATATCCGGGGTCGATACATGTCGGCTTTATAGTCTCACCCGGGGCGTAGTTGTGACCCGTTGCGAGTATCTTTTCCTCGGTTTTCTTGCCGCATACCGAACAGGTCAGTGTCTTTATGCCGTCTGCCGTGCAGGTGGGCTCAAGCGTGACCGACTCCTCGTATTTATGCTCATTCGTCTTAGGTACGACAATGCGCTCGGTTTTGCCGCATATGCTGCATACCTTCGTACCCTCGCCCTCGGTCTTGCACGTTGCCTCCCGCGTCAGCGTTTCGGTGTAAACATGCTTGTTTGAAACGGGAATTGCATCCTCGACCGTCTCGCCGCAGCGCTCGCATGTGTAGCGGCGCAGCCCCTCATCCTTACACGTAGGCTCGGTCACCGTCTGAACGGTGCCTATCTTAGGCGAATGACCCTTTGCGTCGATGGGCTCAAGCTTGGTCTCGCGGCATTTTCTGCACTTCAGGACCTTGACCCCGTTCTCGGTACATGTCGGCTCGGTCTGCGTGACGCCGTTATCCCATACATGGTCGCAGCTGCGCAGCGACAGCGGGATGGCGATGGCGGCGGTCAGCACTATCACCCCTCCGATAACGCCGAAGGTGACGTTTCGTTTGACGGTGTTTGCGGTGATGAATTCCTTTATCCGTCCGGGTAGCTCTTTTAAATTCATATTTAACCTTTCTGTCCCGCGCGCGTCTGTCTGCGCCGTCGCTCGGCGGAGGCGTGTGCGCGGGCATCGGTCAGACGCTCAATCCCTTCGCAAGGTAGGGAGCGAGCTCCTTGATGTTTGCATTCGTCGTGTTGATGCACAGGTCGTAGTTTGCCTTGTCTCCCCAACGCATGCCCGTGTAGAACTCATAATATTTTGCTCTTCCGCGGTCGATGGTGCGGATGGTGCGCTGCATCTCCTTGACGGACATATTTTCACCGTCGTCCTCGCGCTCAAGGCAGCGGCGTACGCGCGAATCCATGTCCGCATAGATAAACATGCGCAGCGGCTCCATGTCCGCTAAAATGTAATCCGCGCAGCGCCCGATGATAACACAGGGCGACTTCTGTGCGAGCTCGCGCAGGATGGTGCACTGAGCCGCGTAGACCGACTGCAGCTGCTGAGATGCGTAGCTGTCTATATATGAGAAGCTGTTTGCGACCGTTATCGGAAAGAGGTTATGCGGCTTTGACTCCACTACTTGCTTTACATACTCGACCGAGAGAGATGTCTTGTCGGCGATTGCCTGAATTATCTCCTTGTCGTAATAGTCGTAGCCGAGCTCTTCCGCAAGGCGTCTGCCGAGCTCTCTTCCGCCGCTACCGAATTCGCGGCCTACGGTAATTATACGTTGCATAACAGTATTCCTTTCCTCGCTTTCGGCGATGCCGCAGAGCGGACAATTATGCCCCTCTGCCTACCTATATATTATCACGGCGACGGAAACTTGTCAAGAAATAAAAATATTCTTGCGTCCGGACACAATTTATGTTATAATTGTAACAAATATTTTGTGCCGCGCGCGATGCCGCACACTGCCGTGATACGGAGGCGATGACTGTGAATATAATACGTAGTGCGCGGCGGCGCAGGCTGTGTGCGCTGCTGCTTGCCGTGATAACGGCTGCGGTGCTGAGTCTGCCGGGCTTTGCTGCGCAGAAGCCGCTTCCGGGCGACAGCGTGACCGTCGAGCTATATGGCAGCGAGCTTGGGGGAGAGGCGGTAAAGAGCATCTGCATCACGCCGCTCAGCCGCAGCGGGAAACTCAGGCTGACTTCGATAAAGGCGCACGGACCCGACGGCGCCGGCATCGTCAGCACCGACGGCGGGGTGCTCATTGCCGCGTTTTCTTCCAACACTCCGCTGCAGAGCGGGCTGCTGCTCAGCTGCGAATTTGTTGCCGACGGTCTCGGCGAGGATGAGGTGTTCTTTGACGTGCGCGCAAAGGCTGCGGGCGCCGACGGCGAGCATGATATTACGCTGACCGAGCCCGAGGTGCGCGTGTTCCGCATCGGATGCTCTGAGGATTATGACGTGAACGGAGACGGCGCGGTCAATGCCATTGATCTTGTGCGGCTCATGCGAATAATCGGCGGCGCAATGACCGACGGCTATGCCGACATAAACGACGACGGCACGGTAGATACGCGCGATCTTGTGCGTCTGCTGCACGCGCTGGCGGTCGGTGTGGGGTTAGAGCGTAAGACTCATTCTTGACATGCGTAATCCGTAATGCGGGGCGGTGTTCGCGCTTGCTGCGGAGAACGGATATTCGTTTTCTTTAACCTTGCAATATTCTGGATAGGAATCTCATATGGTAATTTGGTTTGTTTCGCTTGCCGTAGCGGTGGCGGCGCTTGCTGCGGGAATCTATTATCTTGCCCGCCGTGTGCATTCTTGCCCGCCGATAGCCGCACTCTCCCGCCGCTCAAGGGTCGGCGGATGGGCGGCGAGCTTTGCGGTCGTGCTGCTTGCCGCGGTAATACTTACGCTGCTGCTCGATACGGTCAATACGGTGACCGTTCTGCTGCATCTGATATTCTTCCTGCTCGTGTCGAGTCTTGTCGGAAGACTCATCATACGTCTGAACGGCGGCACGGCGCGCTTTCATCTGTCGGGCGTGATCGCGCTCGTCATAACCGCCGCATATCTCGCCGCAGGCGCGGTGTCTGCGTATAACGTTCAGCGCACCGCATATTCTGTCAGCACGCATAAGGAGGTCGGCTCGCTGCGGGTTGCTATGTTTGCGGATTCGCACGTCGGTACAACCTTCGGCGGTAAGGGCTTTGCAAAGCGCATGGAGGAGCTTCAGGCGCAGCAGCCCGACATCATTCTGATAGTCGGCGATTTTGTCGACGAGAGCACGACACGGGAGAATATGGTCGAAGCCTGCCGCGCGCTCGGCAAGCTTGAAGTGCCGTACGGCGTGTGGTTCGTATTCGGGAATCACGACAAGGGGCTGTACGGGACATCGCGCGGCTACGACGGAGACGACCTTGTCCGCGAGCTCGAAGCAAACGGCGTGCATGTTCTTCAGGATGAAAGCGTACTTATCGACGACCGTTTTTATCTCGTCGGCAGAAAGGATGCATCCGAGCAGGAGGAGTCGCGCGGCGGACGTGCGGATATCTCCGACCTGACGGCATCGCTCGATCCCGATAAATATTCGATAGTGCTCGATCATCAGCCGCACGATTATGCGGCGGAGGCAGAGGCGGATGCCGATCTTGTGCTTTCGGGGCATACGCACGGCGGACAGCTTATTCCGCTCGGATTTTTGATGGATAAGCTGCATCTCGGCGGCACTGACAGCGTTTACGGCTATACGCGCCGCGAAAATACCGATTTTATCGTCACCTCGGGTATTTCCGACTGGGCGATAAAGTTCAAGACGGGCTGTATCTCGGAGTATGTTATTATCGACATCACAGGTTCGGATGCAGCAGCGGAGGAATAAAGAAAACAGACACTCGAACGACTCACGGTCGACGGGTGTCTGTCTTTTTATATTTTTTCGATCTGCACTTTTTAGTTTTTCAAATATCCTACAAGTACATGCGGCAGTCGGTTTTTCAACGCGCTGTAGAGGATAAATCCGAGTATGCCGACCGAGATTATCTCCCCCGCGCCGACGGTGCAGACGGTGAACAGGTACGCCTCGGAAACCTTATACGCAAATTTCAGCACAAGCGGCACGATTATAACATTTGAGATTATCGGCGGGAGCAGAGCGGGTATCGGGTGACGGCGGAGCAGCGCGGTGAATATCGCACCGATGAGGGTCGCGAGCGTTCCGAATATAACATCGGGCAGCGGGGAGCCGGTCAGCAGATTTGCGAGCAGACAGCCGAGCGTCACGCCCGGTATCGCCGACGGCGTGAATATCGGCAGCGCACAGAGTGCTTCCGATATACGCACCTGAATAACGCCTGATGCGAGCGGTGCCGCAGCGTAGGTTATCGCGGCGTAGAGCGCGGCAATGACCGCGGCTTCGCACATCATACGTATGTTTCTTTTCGAGTCCTTCATAGAGTTCCTTTCCGACCGAGTGAATGTTTTTTATATCGTGCATTTCGGCGATGTGTCGCGCTGCAAATGCGGTAAAAACAAAAAACGGATGCTACGCATCCGCCTGAAATCATTCGGTCCCGTAGTTTTGTTTAATGACAGGATGGTTACGAACTGTCTGTTTGGATTTACATCCGAGCTTGATTATACACCCGCGCGGCGGACTTGTCAATATATAATCAATCTTTTGTTAAAAGTATTGACTTGAATACCGAAGTAAAAAATGATAAACTAATTAAGTAATTTACCAAAACGAAAGGAGTCCCGCATCGGCGCGCGGTACGATGCTGCACGGCGCGGCGGTACGGGATGTGAAACCGAAATGAAATCACCTATATTTATTGAAGAGCACGGAAATACGAAGATGGTCGCGCACAGAGGTCTGAGCGGGATTGAGACCGAGAACACGGCGGCGGCGTTCGTCGCAGCGGGAAACCGCGGCTACTGGGGCAGCGAGACCGACATCTACCGCACATCGGACGGTCACTTTATCTGCAGTCACGACAGCACGACGGGGCGCGTCTGCGGTGAGGATCTTACCATCGAGCAGACCGATTTCGATACGCTGCGCGCGCTCGTGCTGCACGACCATGACGGCATACGCCGCGGAGACCTCCGTCTCTGCACGCCCGAGGAATATCTCTCCATCTGCCGCTGCTACGGCATGGCATGCGTCGTTGAACTCAAGAGCGAGTTTACCGACGAAGAGATTGCGCGCATAATCGACATATTCTCCGGCTGGCTCGACAAGACGATATTCATCTCCTTCTCGGAGGCGAATCTTGACCGCGTAAAGGCGGCGCTGCCGAATCAGTGCTGCCAGTGGCTGACATGGAACTGGACCGACGAGCTTCCCGCGCACCTTGCATCAAAGGGCATCGGTCTCGATATCGCGGCAAACTGCCTCAGCGAGGAGCGCTTCAAGGCGCTGCGCGAGCACGGCGTTGAGATAAACACATGGACGGTGGACGATCCCGCAGAGGCGGCACGACTCGTATCGCTCGGTGTGGATCAGATAACCACCAACATCCTGCGCTGAGTACGGAGGTGAAGGAGATGGAGAGAGCAGTGGATGAGCATGAGATCTATCGTGACATCATGCGCAGACTCTTTGTTATCAACCGCCTGCACCATGCGAGCATAGAGAGCCGCACGGAGGAGCTGAGTCTGCATCGCTCGCAGCACATGATGCTTGTGACGATAGAGTCGGCTGACGAGGCGCTGACGCAGCGCGAGCTGTCTGAGCGGCTCGATATCAGCCCATCCGCCGTTGCAATGACGCTGCGCAGATTGCTCGTCGGCGGGTATGTTTACCGCACGCCCGACGCAAGCGACGCGCGCTGCAACAAGATATCGCTTACCGACCGCGGCAGACAGGCGCTCGCGAAAACAAAGGAGCTGTTCGATTCGGTCGACCGAGCGGTGTTCGCGGGTTTTTCGGAGCAGCAGCTTGAGCTGCTTGCATCGCTGCTCGACCGCATGTGCTCGAATCTGCGCGGCATCGCTCCCCCGGATGCACTTGAGCCCATGATGCCTATACCGCCCGAAGGCGACGGGCACGGCGGAAGGGTACATCGCTGCGGAAAACCGCACGGCGGCAAAACGCATGGCGGCAAAACGCATGGCGGCGAACTGCACGACACCGAGCCGCGCGACGGCGATGCGCGTGATGAAAAGGCGCATCACGGCGGCGGTGGCGACGGCTTTCACGGATGACGGTCGTTCTTAGTTAAAGAGGTATTCATGAAGAGATGGTGTAAATATATCCGACCTCACATAGTGTCCTTCATAGTAGGACCGCTGTGTATGATAGTAGAGGTCATCGGAGAGATTATGATGCCGTGGCTGCTGCGCGGCGTTCTGAACGCGGGCAGCGCGGGAACGCTTACCGTCGGCGGCTGCATAGGCTATATGGCGGCGATGATACTCACCGCGCTGTGCATGATGGCAGGCGGCGTCGGCGGTGCTTATTTCGGCACAAAAGCGTCGGTCGGCTTTGCGTCCGATCTGCGGCTCGACCTGTACGAAAAGGTTCAGAGCTATTCGTTCGCGAATATCGACCGCTTTTCCTCGGGCTCGCTTGTCACACGTCTGACAAACGACGTAACGCAGCTGCAGAACTTCATCAACATGCTGCTGCGCATGTGTCTGCGCGCCCCCGGAATGATGATAGGCGCGCTGATAATGGCGGTGGCGCTGCGCCCCGACCTTTCGCTTGTCTTCTGCGTGTCGATACCCGTGCTGTTTATTGCGATACTGTTTATCGTCCGCCGCGGCTTCCCGCGCTTTAAGGTCGTTCAGGAGCGCATAGACGCGCTCAACTCCACCGTTGAGGAGAGCGTAACGAATGTCCGCGTCGTAAAGAGCTTTGTCCGTGAGGACCACGAGGAGGAGAAATTCCGCGGTGCAAACGGTGCTCTCCGCCGCGCGGGCATGGCAGCCTACAAGATAATGATAGGCATTCAGCCCGTCATGACGATATGCATGAACCTGACCACCGTCGCCGTTCTCTGGATAGGCGGACGCATCGTTATGCGCGAGGCGGGCACGGTCGGCGGAATGCAGGTCGGCGATCTCTCGTCGTTCGTCACGTACGTTACGCAGATACTCTCGTCGCTTATGATGGTGACGATGATGTTCATGATGTCGTCGCGTGCGATGGCATCGGCACGCCGTATATCCGAGGTACTTGATGAACTCCCCGATATTACGGACGAGTCCGCCGCATATCCCGAGCTGCGCGTAGAGCGCGGTGATGTCGAATTCCGCGATGTCAGCTTCCGTTATTACAAGGGCAGCTCCGCGGATGTGCTTTCACATATCAATCTGCGCATCAAGGCAGGCTCGACCGTCGGTATCATCGGCTCGACGGGCTGCGGCAAAACAACGCTTGTGTCGCTTATTCCGCGTCTCTACGACGCTGACGGCGGCGAGGTGCTTATCGACGGTGTGAATGTCCGCGATTATTCGCTGTACCATCTGCGCGAGGGTGTAGGAATGGTGCTGCAGAAGAACGTTCTTTTCTCGGGTACCATTGCGGAAAATCTGCGCTGGGGAGATGCCGATGCCTCCGATGAGGAGATGCTTAAAGCATCGCGCGCCGCCGAGGCGGATAAGTTCGTTTCCTCCTTCCCCGAGGGCTATGACACGGTGCTCGGTCAGGGCGGTGCTAATGTCTCGGGCGGTCAGAAGCAGCGTCTCTGCATAGCACGCGCGCTGCTTAAAAAGCCTAAGATACTTATCCTCGACGACTCGACGAGCGCGGTCGATACCGCGACAGAGGCGCGGATAAGAGAAGCTTTTGCAACCTCGCTTGCGGGCACAACTAAGATTATTATCGCCCAGCGTATCAGCTCGGTGCGCGAGTGTGATAACATCATCGTATTCGGCGACGGCGAGATAGTCGGAGAGGGTACGCATGATGAGCTTATGAGCAGCTGTGAGGACTACCGCGACATCGTTCGCTCGCAGTCCGGCAGCGCTGAAAAGGAGGCGAGAGCATGAGCGGAGCAAGATCACTTGAGCAGCTGCGCGCACGTTACAGCAGCAGCGGTCAGACAAAGCCCGCCGGCGGCATGATGGGCGGCAGACGCGGACCGGGTCCCGGCGGACCCGGTCCGAGAGGTATGACAAAGGGCAAGCCGAAAAACACCCGCCGCACGGTCGGCAGACTGTTCTCGTACGTCCGCCCGTATACGGTCAATCTGATATTTGTGCTGCTGTGCATGCTCGTCAGCACGTTTACATCGCTTGTCGGCTCGTATCTGCTCGCACCTGTCATCAATAATATAGCGGGCGTTGCGACCACCGAAAAGAGCGGTGCTGCGGCGGTGCTCGCCGATAAGGTAATACGTTCGTTTACCGAGACCACGCTCATGCAGCGGCTGCTTTCGGGGCCCGCATGGACGGATGCGCTCGTGTATCTGTTCTGCGCGCTCGCGCTGATGCTCTGCATCTACCTTGTCGGAATCGTAACCACCTATCTGCAGGGCAGGCTTATGCTTTCGGTATCGCAGAGGGCGATAGAGCATCTGCGCTCAGACCTGTTCTGCGCGATGGACAGACTCCCCGTCAGATTTTTTGATGCCCACCCGACGGGCGAGATAATGAGCCGCTACACAAACGATGTCGATAACATTGACACTATGCTGCAAAACTCGCTCACATCGCTGACATCGGGCTTTATAACCCTTATCGGAACCTTTGTTTTCATGATAACGACGAGCTGGCAGCTTACCCTTATCACCGTCTGCTTCGTGCCGATATTTATGAAGCTCGGATCGGTGATAGGCGGCAAGAGCAGCCGCTACTATTCGGGACAGCAGGAAGCACTCGGCGCGGTCAACGGCTATATCGAGGAGACGGTTTCGGGACAGAAGGTCGTCAAGGTCTTTAACCACGAGCAGGTCTGCTGCGAGGAGTTCGATACCATCAACCGCGATCTGCGCGAGAAGCAGATAGGAGCACAGTTCTTCGGCGGTATAATGGGCCCTATTATGGGTAATACCTCTCAGATAAGCTTCGCGGTCACTGTAGGCGTCGGCGGCATACTTATGGTAGTCGGCGGACTTACTCCCGGCGCGCTGACCGTCTTTGCAAACTATTCGCGTCAGTTCTCGATGCCGATAAACACGGTGTCCATGCAGATGTCGACCATCTTTGCGGCTCTCGCGGGCGCGGAGAGGGTGTTTACGGTGATGGATGAAGAGCCCGAGCGGGATGACGACGGCGTTGTTCCGGGCGATGTCAGCCTTACGGGCGATATCGTGCTCGAGAATGTCAGCTTCGGCTATCGCCCCGACAAGACGGTGCTGCACGATATTTCGCTGCACGCAATGCCGGGACAGAAGGTCGCATTCGTCGGTTCGACGGGCGCGGGCAAGACCACCGTTACGAATCTGCTCAGCCGTTTCTACGATACCGACAGCGGCACAATAACGGTAGACGGTAAGAATATCCGCGAGTATCCGCTCGCGTCGCTGCGTAAGAATATCGCAATGGTGCTTCAGGATACGCATCTGTTTACGGGCACGGTGCGCGAGAATATCAGGTACGGCAGACCCGACGCGACCGATGAGGAGGTCGAGCTTGCCGCAAAGACCGCGAGCGCGCATTCGTTCATCATGCGTCTTGAGCACGGCTACAATACCGTTATCGAAGGCGACGGCGCGAATCTCTCGCAGGGTCAGCGTCAGCTGCTCAACATCGCCCGCGCGGCGATATCAAAGGCGCCTATCCTCGTGCTCGACGAGGCTACGAGCTCGGTCGATACACGTACCGAGCGTCACATCCAGCACGGTATGGACCGCCTGATGAAGGACAGAACGACCTTCGTCATCGCGCACCGTCTGTCTACCGTCCGTGATGCGGATATGATAATGGTTCTTGAGGGCGGCAGAATAATCGAGCGCGGCAGTCATGACGAGCTGATAGCTCTCGGCGGCAGATACTATGAGCTGTATACGGGCAAGCGCGAGCTTGACTGATTGCGGCAGAACAAATGTTTTTTGATTCAATAAATGCGTCCGCTCGGCTGCGGGCGCATTTGCATTGTGTGGGGCAGCACGTCGATAGTGATGATTTTATTCTCGCAGAGACCGAAAAAATCACCGATATTCGGTTGACATGGGAAAAAAGTTATGATATAATGAAAAACGCCGCATGAAACAGGCAGGGATATTTATGCCCTATAAGCGCAGCGCCTGCACAGCGAGTTCGGGGGACAGACCCCATCAGAAAGTGAGGTGCTTTTCGTGTTTGCAGTAATCGAAACAGGCGGAAAGCAGTACAAAGTTGCCGAGGGCGACGTTATCTTCGTTGAGAAGCTCGACGTAGCCGAGGGCGAAACCTATACCTTTGACAAGGTGCTTGCTCTTTCCAAGGACGGTTCGTTCAAGAGCGGCGCTCCGTATGTTGAGGGTGCGTCGGTCACTGCCTCTGTCGTAAAGAACGGCAAGGGTAAGAAGATCACAGTTCTGCGTTACAAGTCTAAGAAGAACGAGAAGAGAAAGCTCGGTCACCGTCAGCCTTACACAAAGGTTCAGATCGGCAGCATCGCCGGCTGAGTTTTATCCCGTGCGGGATGAGCTTTCGGGAGTCATAGAATGACTAAAGTAACATTTTACAAGAAGAGCGGCGTATATTACGGATTTTGCGAGACAGGTCACGCCGGTCTGGGAGAGATGGGCGGCGTTGACGAGCTTTGTGCGGGACTTTCCGCTATGACAATGCTTGTCGTCAATACCATCGAGGTCTCCTTCGGGGGAGATATCGACTATCGCTACGATCCCGACACGGCGGATGTTCAGGTCATCGCGCGCAGCGCACTCCCCGAGTACGAGAGTGACGAGCGGAAGCGCTACGCGGTATCAGGTGTGATACAGGGCTATTGTATGCAGCTCGCGGACATGCTCGAAGATTATTACGACTACCTCGACGTCTCCGAGACCGAGGAGGAGCCGCAGCCAATCGGCTGAGCTGTCGGACGTAAAAAAAGAATTTTGATAAGGAGAAAAAGACCATGCTTAGATTAGGTTTACAGTTCTTTGCACACAAAAAAGGTGTCGGTTCTACTAAGAACGGACGCGACAGTGAGTCCAAGCGCCTCGGCGTAAAGCGTGCCGACGGTCAGGCTGTAACGGCAGGAAACATCCTCGTTCGCCAGAGAGGAACTCACATTCATCCCGGCAATAATGTCGGAATCGGAACAGATGATACCCTCTTTGCTCTTATTGACGGTAAGGTCAAGTTCGAGCACATCACGGGCGGCAGAAAGCGCGTCAGCGTTTACGCCGACTGATTTATCCGATCACGCGATGAAAACAAAAAGGCAGGGCTGCACGCCCTGCCTTTTTTCGCTTGGGGAGGCTAAAATCGTCCGGAACGAAAAAACGAAAACAAGTAATGATAATTCATTTTTGTATGACCTGTATTGCAGGTAATGTGTCGGAATCCTGACGGATTCCTGCATAAGCTTATACGTTTTCGTTTTTTCTGCGCCCGATTTCGCCGCACGACGTACGCTTGTACGCCTTGCGCGACGAAATCGAACACTCCAAGCGATTTTATCTCTCCCCTTTGCGGGAAGGCTAAAAAAGCGCAGACCGAAAACCGTCTCTGTCGTACATTTGTACGGTGATGGGCGTGTTTTCGACGCTTCTGCATCTTTTTTATCTCTTTCCACTACGTGTCGGTCAAGTTAACATTTTAGAAACATATAGCACACGAAAGCTTTATTTTCGTGTGCTATTATCTCTCTGTTATCGATTAGCCGCGCATATCATCGGCGCGGCATACGCAGTATGCGGATATAGTTCAGTGGCAGAACCTCAGCTTCCCAAGCTGATCATGCGGGTTCGATTCCCGTTATCCGCTCCACGAAAAAAACACTTAAGCTATAAAGCTTAAGTACCTCGGTCTGTCTGAAAACGCCGGTCTTCGCTCTTGCTTGACCGGCGTTTTTCGTTTGTGCACTCGGCATGTGTTACAACTTGGTGATGCAAGTCCGCTACCGACATAGCAGTAGGAGCTGTCAGAGGAGGGCAAGGGAATCCGTCGCAAGGCGGAGTCTGAAGGGAGCCCAAAGCAAAGCCTCGGTCTGACGAGCAACAACTTTTGCAGTGTACGGTAAAATGTCATCTACGGCACGCGGGGGATTCTTTCAGCGTTTTTTCGATTCTGAGCCGCGCCCGAGGCGGTCGAATGCGAGGAGTCCGACGAGCATCAGCGACGGAAAGATTATAGCAGAGAGAATACCTACGCGGAGGTCGCCGCCGACCGCGCCCGAAACAAAGCCCGCGAGAGTAGGACCGCCCGCGCAGCCGACGTCGCCCGCAAGGGCAAGCATCGCAAACAGCGCCGTTCCGCCGTTCTTTATCGTCGCGGCAGCCGTACTGTACGTGCCGGGCCAGAGCAGACCGACCGAGAAGCCGCATACGGCACAGCCGAGCAAACCGACGGTCGGGCCCGGAATCAGCACGATAACGAGATAGGACGCGAGGCAGAGCACGGTGCTGAGCTTCATAAAGCGTCCGAGCGGAAGCCACTCGCCGCATCTGCCGTAAATAAGCCGCGACAGTCCCATCAGCAGTGCAAACGCCATCGGTCCCGCGAGGTCGCCGACCGTCTTTGAGACCCCGAGACCGCGCTCCGCAAAAGTCGATGCCCACTGACTGACCGCCTGTTCACTCGCGCCCGAGCAGAGCATCAGCAGCATCAGCAGCCAAAAGACGGGCATTCGGAACAGCGCTGAGATACCGCAGCCGCCCGTGCCGTCATCGGTCAGCGAGCATATCGGCGCTCCCGCAAAAAGGATGATATTAAGCACGGGAATGAGCGCCCACAGCAGCGTCAGATACCGCCAATTTTCGATGCCGAAAAGGGCGAAAAACACGGTGGAAAGCAGTACGACGCCGACATGCCCCCAGCAGTAGAAGGAATGGAGCAGGCTCATCGCCTTCTCCTTGTTTTCGGACGGGCACGCCTCGATTATCGGGCTGATAAGCACCTCGATGAGCCCGCCTCCGACGGCGTATATCATGACCGAGATGAGTATTCCGACATATGCATCAGGCAGCAGCTCGGGCAGCACCGTCAGCGAGACGAGCCCGACCGCAGAGCAGATATGCGCGAGTAGCACCGACGCACGGTAGCCTATTCGGTCGATAAAGCCCGCCGACAGCATGTCGATGAGCAGCTGAATGAGAAAGTTGACCGTAATGAGCAGCGTTATCTCGGACAGCGGGATGCCGTAGCTGATTTGAAAGGTCACGAACAGAAGCGGTACGAAATTATTGACTATCGCCTGAACGATGTATCCGATAAAACAGGCGTAGGTGGTTCTCTTGTAGTTCGGGTTCATGGGACGTTCCTTTTAAAATAAAGCTGTTCGGAATGCCGTTTGCACTCTGCATTTAAGCCACCATATAATAATATAAAGCAGCGCGCAAGTCAAGACTTTTTCAAGCAAAAAAAGATCTGTCGACATACAGTCGACAGATCGGCGGTTAATCCTTCTTATTTTTGTTCAGAATGCTGTCTGGAATGACCGACATTCCGAGCAGCTCGCTCGGCTCGACCCCGAGTGCATCCGAAATATTAAAAAGTATTTCGACCGAGAAAGGGCGGACGATGTTCGGCGCTTCTATCGCGCTCAGATGCGAACGGCTCATCATAGCCTTTTCGGCAAGCTCCTCCTGCGACATACCGCGCAGGCGACGCAGAGTCGAAATAGTGATACCGAGCTGTATAAATCGGTCGCGATTTTTAAATTCAATATCTTTACTCATATCGTGCACCTCATTAGCATGCAATAATTATAAATTATTATTTCAGTTAATGCTGTTCTTGATATAAAGCTATTGACTAATATTTAGAGCAATAATATAATATTATAAAGCGACAAGCTGTTTCTTCCCATTTAATTTTATTTTATGGCGGTAAAAAAATGACATGTTGTTTTATAGGGCACAGAAAAATTGTTGTTACAACGGCTTTAGAGCATACCTTAAACAATATAATTATTCGCCTAATTAAAATCGGCGTTAATGAATTTGTTTTCGGTGACCACTCTGATTTTGACGATATTTGTTATAATATTGTTTCCGAATTGAGAAAATTATATCCGCACATCCGCAGAATAAAATACAGAAAGGATTATCCCCATGTTAAAACCGGCGATTATTCAATGCAATTTCTTATAGGTGGGTATGAGGACTGTTTCTTTCCTGCCGGAACAGAAAAAGCCGGCAGAGCCGCATATGTGGAAAGAAACCAAGCAATGATTCGCCATAGTGACTACTGTGTTTTTTATATCTCCGAAAAATATGTACAAAACCATAGCACGGATAGAAAAAGCGGCACTAAGATTGCCTTTGATTATGCAAAATCAAAGCATAAAAATATTATAAATGTACTCGATTACATACAAAAACCCGACCCGTCGACATAAATCGGCAGGTCGGGTCATTATTCGATTATCGGCTCTTATTTGACATATCGGCTCTTATTTGACATATCGGTTCTTATTTGACCTGTCAGCTCTTAGCCCAAGAATCGACATCAAGCCCCGAGAGGACCTTTTCGCAGTCGGAGATGACCTTTTCGACGCTGTCGGCAAGGACATAGAACTCGCCCTCTCCGTTGACTGTATAGAAGCAGCGGCGGGCGGAATAGCGATAGAAGCTGTACTCGGTCTCCTCACCGCTGCGCAGCTTTATCGTAAACGAGAGCAGCAGGTCGTCGGTCGAGCGGGAGTCGGTATGGTCCTGAAGAGTTATCAGGAGCATTGAGCGGTACATGCTGCGGAAGTTATACAGCTCGTTTTCGTTAAACGCTCTGCCCACGCTGTCCGCGGTCACGCTGAGCGTGCCTTCCGAATCAACCGAGAAACGGAAGATCTCGTTTATCTCGCCCGAGCGTATGGAGAGCTCGGAGATGTCGGTTATCGCGGTATTAAGCAGTGCATGATCGACATAGCTGAGCACATCGTAATCGAGAAAGTCGAGGTCGCCGGGCTCGAACGCAACAATGATATTCCAGAGTGCAGAGTACGCATAGCGGTAGCCGTCGTCCGTGAGCGGACCGAAGAACACGTAGCTCTCGGTATCGTTATAGCTGTAGTGGAGGACGGTAAGCTCGCCGTCAAGACCGTACTCTGCAAGCGTATCGTCGCCGAACAGCGCACGCATGAGCAGCCTCAGCTGTGTGACGCACGCCTGCTGATACTCGAGCGCGTCCATATCGGAGGACACCGAATGCCCTATGCGGCTGACCCCTTCGATAAGCTCGCGGGTGGTGTCGTCCGCATCCCTCAGCAGGTCGCTCAGCTCCGGCCCGAGCTCGACCGCGCCCTTGCCCGCGAATTCGGTAAACTTCGAAAGGATGGTGCCGAGCGTGTCGGCGCTTGCGTTATAGCCCTGCGGCGCTTTCGTCGCGTAGCCGCTCGTGCCGTCCTCGCTCGCCGTGTAGTCGACCCATATTTTCATCTCATCGCCGCGCATGATATAGAAATCCTTAACGGCGTAGTACTTCGTTGACGACAGCGGATAGGTCACCATCGAATGAGCCATTGCATTGACGGGCGCGAGCAGTGTGGTGCGCGCGTCCGACGCGATAATATAGACCGCATCCCTTCCCTCGAGCCGCGCGTAATAGCCGCCAGCAGTCGGGATAAGATCACCGATATAGACCTTGTATTCCGCTCCGCCGACCGACCTTATCACATAGTATGCGCAGTCGCCCGTCAGACCGTACTCTGCGAGCGCATCGCCCGTGCAGCTGTCGCTGACCCTGTCGAGCGTAGCGGAATAGCCCGCCGCAACGACAAGCGAGGAGAACGCCGATTTATTGTACGGAACGCTCTCATGGTCGCGGATGTAGAAGTTTCCGTCATCCGCCTTGTACATCTCCCAGTCGCCGTAGCTGTTATGCACCGAGATGCTTGCGATATTCGACTGCTCTATGCGCTCGAACATCATGATATAGCCGCTCGAATCCATAAGCTCACCCGGAAGCAGTGCGGTATCGTCGAAGGGCTCATCGGTCCGCAGCAGCGGCGAGAGCACCGCGAAATAGAGCACGGCGAGCACCGCAACGATCGCGAGCAGTATGATGGCGAGCTTTTTTCTTTTCTCTGTCATAACCGCTTTCTCCTGACATAAACGACGATTCCGACGACCGTGACGGTGACGGGCAGCAGCGTTGCGAGAACGACCGTCCATGCATACGCCTCGCCCGTGGTGATATCAAGCTCGTTGTTGTCGAAAATCTTGAACTCGATGCCGTTCGGCACGGTGACCTTGCCCATGGTTTTCATCGCCGAATAAAGCAGCTCAACGTTTCCGTAGGTGCTGCTGCCGATATACTTTTCGGAGACAAACTCGGTGGTGCCGCAGGCAAGAACGTAGTTGCGGTGCGCCTCGTTGTCGATGTAGCGCAGCTCGGTGGTAAAGGTCATGAGCGGCTGAGAGCCGGTCGATTCGACCTCATCGCTGCCGAATGCGCAGGTATACGACTCGGGCGAGGATAGCAGAACATTCGAGACGGTGCGTGTGCCCTGGTCGATGGTCTTTTCCTCTGTCTCGTAGGTCGAGATAACTGGCATCGCGTTGGTGACGATGGATTTCGGAACGTTATCGAGGGTACGCATGCTCTTTGTGAGCGTTGCGCCGCTGTCCTCGGTCTCATAGACCGAGACAAGCGCCGTGCCGCTGACGTTTATGCTGTTGACCTTATCGTAAACGACCGAATCGCCGAACGATATTCCCCACTCGGAAAGCAGCTCGTCGAGGGCGAAGAAATCGTTCTTAGAGCGTGCGCTCGAGTCCATGAACACCATCATGCTGCCGATGCTGTCGAGAAAATCGTCGACCTTCTTTATCTCGTCGACATCCGCCCCGTAGCCCGCAAAATCGTACTGCGGACCGTTGATTATCAGCAGCTGCGCGCGCTCGTAGTCGATATCCTCGAGCTGGAGATCTATCTCGCGGACCTCGTAGCCCGCCTCGTCGAGCAGCTTCCAGAGCGCGGAGGTATCGGTCGTCTCACCGTGATTCTTTGTAAAGTACGCGATGGGATTATCGCCCGTCATGCTGAGTATGGCGGTGGTAATCTTGTACTCCGCGTTGAGCGCGTAGGGCTCATTAGTCTCGTCTAGCGTATAGAAGCTGTCGGTAGTAAAGACGCGGTAGTCGCCCGTCGTGTCGTTTGTGATAATGACGCTGTTTGTACGTATCTTAGAGCCCGATGTGGTACGGAAGGCGCTTATCTCGCCGGGGTGCGCGTTGACGTCGATATATTCTATCGAGACAAAGTCGAATGCGGAGGCGTAGAGCAGCGCGCTCTGATGCACGAGCTTTGAGTAATACGAGCTCTCGAGCTCGCCCTCATCGGAGCAGAATATGATGCGAATGTGCACATCGTCCCGGTCGGCGAGCGGGTCGAGCAGCGCGTGCGTGCTGTCCGAGATGGAGTACAGCCCCTCCGTCGTCATGTCGATATACCATTTAAAGTTAGTCGCGAGCGCGGAAAAGATAACGTTGACTATAACGACCATCGCGATGACCGCCGCCGTCAGCAGCACCGCCGTGCCGCCGTAGCGGAGTCTGCGGCTCTTACCGCTCGGTTTCTTTTTATTTTCCATTGCCTTGCCTCCTTATGCCCAACGGCGCTTCTCGTACACGCGGACGGTGACGAAAAGGAACACGAAGGTTATGGACAGATAGTAGATAATCGCGTTGAAATCAAACACGCCGTACGAGAAATTCTGAAAACGGCTGTATATCGAGAGCCACGAGAGCACCGAGCGGAGCGGCGCATACGATATCACCGAATTCAGCATGCCGCAGCAGAGGCAGAATACGAGGATGGCGATGGTCGCGATAACCGCGGTTATCTGATGCTCCGTGAGCGAGGATACGAAAACGCCGACGGCAATAAACGCCGCGCCGAGCAGCAGCACCGCTATCGAATAGCCGACGAGTATCGCCGTGTTCTTCTCGGTAACGACGCCGCTCGTATCGTTGTAGATATAGAGCAGCAGAAAGTCGAGCGCCGATACGGCATACGTCCCCGCAAAGACGGTATACGCCGCGAGAAACTTAGCACCCACCATTCCGCCGATGGAGACGGGCGCGGTGAGCAGCAGCTGCTCGGTTTTCATTCTCCTGTCGTCCGCAAACAGACGCATTGTCAGCAGCGGGAGCAGGAAGGAAAAGCCGAATATCAGCACGGTAAAATAGGTCCCGATGTCCGCGCTGCCGCCCGATATGGCGGTGAGCAGCGTCGTATATGCAAACAGCACGCCGCTGAGCACAAGATACACGGCTACGAAAACATAGCCTATCGGAGAGGTAAAATATGAGCGCAGCTCGCGCTTATAGATAGCCTTCATCTGCCGTCTCTCCTTCCGTTTTTGCCGACCCTGCCCCGCGTTTCCTCGCGCCGCCCGGTCATGCTTACAAATATATCCTCAAGACTTGCGCCGAGAGCCTCCGAGCCGATAAGCGGCCAGCCCTTCTGCGCGAGCATATAGAACATCGGCTTGCGAATATCGATCGCCGCCTCGCTCTCGACAAGGTAGGTAGTGCTGTCGTCGCCCTCCGTCATGACGCTGACCGACTTTACGCCCGGCAGCGCCCGCAGCTCCGCGGTAACGCTGTCGCGCGGTCCGCAGATAATGACGCTCGTGCGTCGGTTTCCGCCGCCGATATCCGAGATATCCGCCGTGCGCTCGTCCGCGAGCACCTTGCCCTTGTTCATTATGATAACGCGGTCGCATACCGCCTGCGCCTCACCGAGCAGATGGGTGGATAGCAGCACCGAATGGTTGCGCCCGAGCGTTCGTATCAGGTTTCTTATCTCGATTATCTGACGCGGGTCGAGTCCGACGGTCGGCTCGTCGAGGATGATTATCCTCGGATTTCCGACCAGCGCGGAGGCGATACCGACGCGCTGCTTATAGCCCTTTGACAGGCTCGAGATGAGTCTGCCGCGAACATCCGCAAGCTTTACCACCTCGCATATCTCCGCGAGATGCTTCTTTCGGTTAAAGGTGCAGCCGCGCAGCTCGTAGACAAACCCGAGATACTCGAGCACCGTCATGTCGGGATAGAGCGGCGGCACCTCGGGCAGATAGCCGATGAGCTTTTTCGCCTCAAAGGCGTTCTCGAGAATATCGTAGCCGCAGATGTTTACCGTGCCGTCGGTCGCGGAGAGGTAGCCGGTCATTATGTTCATGACCGTTGATTTTCCCGCCCCGTTCGGTCCGAGCAGACCGACTATCTCGCCGTCTCCTATCTCAAAGCTGACGCCGTCGAGCGCCCGCTTGTTTCCGTAATTCTTGACCAGGCTTTCAACCTTAATCATATCAGGATTCCTTTCCGGGGAGCCGCGTGCCTCTGCTCCGCGCCCCTCGCCTCGAATATTTACAATCGGTCGTATTGTAGCACAAAATTATAAAGAAAGTATTAATAAGTACACCGCGCTATGGTAATTACGGATAAATTTTTCTCCCTCTCGGCACAAAACGGCCGCCGCCCCGCCCCGCCGCACAACCCGCATGCCGCCGCGCATCCCGTGACATTTCAAGCACACAAAAAGCAGCGGCTGTTTTTGCCCGAGCGAGGAAAGGTCCTTGCCGCCGGGTAGGACCGTCGCTTTTTTGCATTTCGTGCCGTTTTTAATACATCTCGTGCCTAAATCCGCACAGAGCGCGAAAAATGTGCAATAATATAGACAGCAAAGAAACAAGCCTTGACACATGCGGAAAGGAACGGGATGATGATTTACAAGTCCTCGCAGTTCAACTATTCTTTTCATGACGGCGACGAATTGCTAATGGTCAATTTTAAGAAAGGACTGTCTACGTTCACCACCGTAACAGGGGATGACATCATATCAATCCGAGACTATCTGTCCGCAGACACCGTAAATATCGACACACCTACGGAAGTCGGGCATGTCCTGATCGACAATGGCTTTCTGATACCGTTTGATACCGATGAAAATAAAGAAGTCGAGATGCTTCAGTCGCGGTCTTTGATTGCGGCAGCATAGTGCAGAGCGGCACGCATGATGATCTGCTCGGCGACGAGCGCGGAAAATACTTCGAGCTGTGGAATGCCCAGGCGCAGTATTACGTCTGATGCGGCAGGCGGGGACTTCCGACACCACCGCCGGCACGACGGTATCGACAGCGTCTGCGCAGCGCACGCAGCGGTATCGGCAGTGTCTGCATCTGCGCAGCGCACGCGCATAACACCGGCACATCGCCCGAATATGTCACGAAGGTATGAAGTATACACCGAGGTGTCACAGTTATTTAATACTCCTTTGTTCATACCCCAACCGCAAGATTTCCGATATGCATACAACGATTTCTGCCGTATGCAAACCGATTGCAAAGGTAAACAGCGGCGCAGCACCCCGACCTTTCCCTGGTGCTGCGCCGCTGCGCTTTATATGGTTTTACCGATCCGCCGTGACACGAAGTACGTTTCGTGCGCCCCCCGTACAGCTACACGCGCCGAAAGCTCGCCGTGACGCAAGAGCAGCCGCAGGCAGAAACCTCCGCCGTGACGCAGGGTCACAGCGGTTTTTTTGTTATCTTTGCAAACTGACGCGGGTACTGCGGCGGGGTGTGTCCGCACTTTTCTATCACAAAAAGCGGATGGCGCAGCCTCTCGTCACCGAGCGCGATAACCGTCTCATGCTCAGCCGAAAAAACGCCGCCGAGCTTATGTATCGCGCCGTCGGACGCTACAAGCTCCTCCCTGCCCGATGGGCCCTTCATAGCTGCGAAGCACCCGCCCACACGGACAAGCGGCAGACAGAGCTCGCAGAGCACGGGAAGCGCCGCAACGGCGCGGGAAACGACAACATCAAAACGCTCTCGCAGCGCGCCGCCCTCGCCTCCGAGCTCTTCGGCTCTGCCGCTTATCGCGCGAAAGCCGTCAAGCCCGAGCCGTGCCGCTCCCTCCGCGACGTAAGCTATCTTTTTAGCCGTGCTGTCAAGCGCGGTGATACTCAAATCGGGGCGCACTATCGCCAGCGGCAGCGCGGGAAAGCCCCCGCCCGTGCCGACATCGCAGACCGTACAGCCCTGCGGCAGATACGGCGCAACTGCGGCAGAATCGACAAAGTGCTTTGCGATTATCTCGTCTATGCTGCGGATGGCGGTGACGTTCAGTCTGCTGCCCTCGTCGAGCATATAGCCGAGCAGCGTATAAAACCGCTCCTCCGCCTCCGATGTCAGCAGCTCGCCGAGCCCCGCCGCAGAAAAGCTCTCCCGCATCAACGCGAAAAACTCCTCCCTCTCGGGCAGCAGCGGCAGCTGTCTTGTCTTTTTTTCTTCCGTACTCATCTGTGTCTCCGTTAGTCTGTGTCGGTATCTCCGTTAGTCCGTACCGGTGTTTCTGTTAACCTGTATCGGTGTTTCCGTTAATCGGTGTCGGTAGCTCCGTCATCATTCGGGTTGTCTGCGCTCTCATTCGGTCTGCCGCCACCGCCAAGCCAAACGAGCAGCACCGATATATCCGCGGGGCTGACACCCGATATGCGCGACGCTCTGCCGATGCTCTCGGGGCGCAGCCTGTCGAGCTTTTCCGCCGCCTCGCGGCGCAGACCGCGCACCGAAGGATAGTCGATATCTGCGGGCAGAAGCCGACGCTCGTACTTTTTGAAGCGCTTTGCCTCGGCGAGCTGACGCTTGATATAGCCCTCATATTTTATCTCTATCCATGCGCCGTCGCGCACCGCGCGCGGAAGCTCGGGGCGGGCGGGGTCAAGCGGCGCGATCAGGTCGTAATTGAGCTCGGGGCGGCGCAGCAATGCGTCGAGCGGAACGCCCGATGTGATAGGCGCGCTGCCGAGCGAAGCGAGATATTCGTTGTTGCGGGCGCTCGGGCTGACCGTCGTGCGGCGCAGCCGCTCCGCCTCCTCTGCTATCATACGCTTCTTTTCCGTATAGATACGGTACTGCTCATCTCCGACGAGCCCGACACGTCTGCCGATATCGGTCAGCCGCGCATCGGCATTATCCTGCCGCAGCAGCAGCCGATATTCGGAGCGCGATGTCATGATGCGGTACGGCTCATGCGTGCCCTTTGTTACAAGGTCGTCTATCAGCGTGCCGATATAAGACGAATCGCGGGTCAGAAGCATCGGCTCCTCGCCCTTTATCTTGAGCGCGGCATTGATGCCCGCAACGAGCCCCTGCGCCGCCGCTTCTTCATAGCCCGACGAACCGTTGAACTGCCCCGCGCCGTACAGCCCCGATATCGCACGGAATTCGAGCGTCGGCTCGAGCTGCTGCGGGTCGATGCAGTCGTACTGAATGGCATAAGCGGAGCGCATGGTCACGGCATTTTCAAAGCCGGGAAGCGAGCGCAGCATCTGCCGCTGCACCTCCTCAGGCATAGATGAAGAAAAGCCCTGAATGTACATCTCCTCGGTATCCCTGCCCATCGGCTCTATGAACAGCTGATGCCGCGGCTTGTCCGCAAATCGCACCACCTTATCCTCGATAGACGGGCAGTAGCGCGGACCCGTGCCGTGTATCCTGCCGCTGTAGATAGGAGAACGGTCAAGATTCTGCCTGATTATCTCATGCGTCTGCGCGTTCGTGTAAACGACGTGGCAGGGCAGCTGCGCGATGCGGTTGAGCTCCGCCTCATCGCTGCGCGTCGAGAACGGAACGATGTACTCGTCCCCCTCCTGCACCTCGAGCTGCGAAAAGTCTATGCTGTCACGCGCGACGCGCGGCGGCGTTCCCGTCTTGAAGCGCTGAAGGGTCACGCCCTCACGCAGCAGCGCGCGGTCAAGTCCCTCGGACGGCAGCATGCCGTCGGGTCCCGACGGGTACTGCACCTCGCCGATTATGACCTCTCCGTGCAGATATGTGCCCGTGCAGATAACAGCCGCCCTTACCTTCCATTCTGCGCCGAGCCGCGTTATTACCGAGCGCACGCGCCCGTCCTCAACGCGGAAATCGACTATCTCAGCCTGAATAAGACGCAGCCCGCTCTGATGCTCGAGCGTTTTCTTCATCACGGTATGGTACAGCGCGCGGTCCGCCTGAACGCGCTTTGAACGGACTGCGGGACCCTTGCTCGAGTTCAGCATCCTGCTCTGCAGCGTCACCTCGTCCGCCGCCCTGCCCATCTCGCCGCCGAGCGCGTCTATCTCAAAGACGAGATGTCCCTTGCCCGTGCCGCCTATTGAGGGGTTGCACGGCATATTTGCAACGCCGTCGAGGTTGATGGTGAACAGCAGCGTGTTCAGCCCGAGCCGCGCGCAGGCGAGCGCCGCCTCGATCCCCGCGTGTCCCGCGCCGATCACCGCAACGTCCGCCTCGTCTGCAGCATATGTGTTTTTTATCTCGTAAGTTTCGTTTTCCATCCCTATTCTCACAAAAAGCCGTCTCAGTCCATGTCGGAGCTTGAGTCAAAGCCGTCATCCGAGCCGTCATTACGCAGAAACTCAAAATCACGCACGAGCGAGTCGTCATCATCAGAGTCCTGCGCGGGCTCGCTCTTCGCAGAGTCCGCACGTTCGGTAACGGGCGGATTTCCCGCTCCGGGCGCAGCCTCCGCATCATCGCTCGCCGTATCACCCGCCGCATCGACATCATCCCGACCCGACGCGCCGCTCATGTCCGATCCCGCTATTGAGTCAATAAGGCTGCGCCGCAGCGCACTCTGATAGCTCGCTATACGCTCGCCTACGTTGCTCTCGGCAGACGGTTTTTCCGCGCCGTCTGACTCCCGCGCAGGCTCTCCGACGTTGTCTTCCTCACTTGCAGATTCTCCCGCGATGTCCGATTCTCGCACACCGTTCTCAGCTTCTGCGGGAGAAGTTATCTCGGTTCCGATTATGCGGTCGATAATCTCCTCGGGCGAAAGCGCAAAGGCATCCCCTGCGTTCTCCTTTCCTATTTCGGCATCCGTCTCGGCCGCCGTACCCGTCACGGCATTCTCAGCAGCTTCAATATCCGAGGAAATCCCGCTCTCCGCATCGGCACCGGTATCATCGGCATCATCAGCCGCAGCGTCTCCCGCGACACCCGACATCTTCTCGATAGCGGGCACGGTCCTGTCGGATGCAGCTGCCGTATCGACCGCCGCGCCGCCCGTCCAATGCGGGATCCTCGAAAGCTCGGGCTCGTCGGGACAGTCAAAATGCGTGCTCACCCCGTGCCCGATCTCATCCGCCGCGCCGTTCTCGGTATCGCCGACATATGCGTCGGCCGCGCCGCCATCCGCACCATCTGCATAAGCCGCGCCGTACGGCGAACCATCCCGAACGGGTGCTTCTCCCTGCGCAGCCGTATCCGCTGCGGGGTCGACAGCGTCGCCGAATGCAGCGCCGCCGAGGTCGATATAACCGCCGGTATAGCCGTTCTCGCGCACGTCGCGGGCGCTCTCCGCCTCTGACATTCCGCCCGCCGCGTACTCTCCTTCGCCGAGGTCGGCGGCATCATCCATAAGATCGCGCAAATATGCGTCCGCCTCTCTGTCCTCGCGGACGCGGCGCAGCTCCTTCAGCGCGCGCTTTTTTTCGTCTATATGCAAAGCCGCCGAAAACTTGATTCCGGCGGGCAGGTAGAACATATTCACTGCGATATACACACCGATGCAGAGCTCGACGGTCTTAAGCGGAAGATGCGTATCGCTGATGCCCCAGTTCAGCAGCAAAACCGCCGTCATGACCGCATCGAGCACTATTGCGATAAGCGCGACCGCCGCCGTCACTCTGAACAGCGCGGCTCTCTTTGCGCCGACGCGATAGCGCAGCTCCTGAACGAGATAGAGCATTATTGCGATAGGCGCCGTCTGACCGAGAATACGGGTCGGGCTGCGCAGCGAGATATCCATCGTAAAATACAGACGGAGCAGCAGCAGCGCCACCCACATAACGGCAAAGCTGCCGAGCACCGCGACCGCCGGCTTTTTGTAGCCGCCGAACGAAACGACGATGAAATACAGCGCCGCCGGTATCGCGCAGATAATAAGCGCCGCGGTCACTACGTCAACGGGCTTGTCAAAGAGCAGCAGAGTGCCCGAGCGATGCAGTCCGAGCGCGAAAAAGACGGTCGCCGCAGCGAGCGCAAAGCCGCAGACGAGCCCCGTAAAAACCGACAAGCCCGTGAGCGGCGAGGGGCGCTCGTCAGGCTCGGGAGCTCTGCGCTGCGCGATAAAGCCGAAGATAAACAGCACCGCAACGGCAGCCGCCGCAACGGCATAGAGCACCGTAGGCAGTACGGTATCGGTCGAGAAGAAGCAGAGCAGCTCCTCCCCCGTTGAAACGGTTATGTACGGTTCAAAATACCTGAGCATGAGCACCGCCTCGACTGCCCCTGCAGCGAGCGCGAAAATCAGTGCAAGCACCGACAGCGGGGTATAGCTCATCCTCTTTTCTGCGGTGACGGTTTTGTCCTTCATAATTAAAATCCTCTCGGAAGAAATATCTTTTACCGGGCAGCCGACGGCATGTCCTATACATATATTATATACCGTTTTTGCTCCGATTTCAATATGAAGATGAAAAGATACGGCGGTTTTTGCATTTTTCGGCTGTGTCGACCGACGATAGCGGTGCAAAGTTCACACTTTGTCTATATATGCCATGTCATAAAGCGATATAATATTATTAAAGACCGCACGATGCGACATTTTCGGCGCAACGCCGACGCACGAAAGGATAACGATATGAAAAACAAGCTGCTGCTCCTATCACTGCTGACGGCTCTCTGCCTGACCGCGCTGCCCTGCGCGGCGGCTGAGACCGAAGAACAGCCCGACCCGCCGCTGACAGGCGAAACGCAGATAGTTCACGAGCCCGCGCCGTCGGTCATAAGACGGGTAACGCTCGATGTCGGCTCGGTACCCGAGACCGAAGCGGACGACGAAACGCAGCCCGAGACCGCCGACCCGACCGCCCCCGCAGATGACTCCGCCGCTGACGGAGCAGGAACCGAAACCACCGTCCCCGCCGACACGAGCGAGACCGGGGAAACACTCCGCACCGAGCTCGGCGCGATAGACCCCGGACCCGAAAGCGACGCGCAGGGCGGAACGGCGGTGCTTATCGGCGCGGCAATTGCCGCAGCCGCCGCGATCGGTGCTGTCGTTGTTTTCCGCCGCGGCGGAACGCTTGACAAGAGAAATGCGCCGAGCGGAGACGGCACGGCGGATGATGCCGATGCGGATATCGCCGACACCGACATAACCGACACAGCCGACACAGCATCCGACGGCAATGCAACATCCGACGGCAATGCAACATCCGACGGCAATGCAACATCCGACGGCAATACAACATCCGACGGAAATACAGCGTCCGATGATAATGCGGCATCCGACGACGAAAAATCAAACGTAAGCGCCGATGCAACGGCCGCAGGCGCGGCTCCGAACGGCGCCCCCGTTGAAAAGTCCGCCGACGGTATCACGGAGGCAGGAAAATGACGGTACATCAGATAGGCAGCAATATCGAACTGCGCGGCGTGGAATATTTTCGTATAGAGCAGATATTCGACTGCGGTCAGACCTTTCGGTTTGATCCGACCGTCCGCACAGACGGCACGGTGGCGGTCAGCGGCATTGCGCTCGGGCGGCGGCTCGAGCTCGAGCAGAGCGGAGACCGCGTACTCATCCGCAATATGAGCACGGACGAGCTGAACGCATCCTTCCGACGCTATCTCGCCCTTGACGACGATTACTCAGAGATCCGACGCGAGCTCGTCACGGGGCACGGTCACGACAGCGTTATGGAAGCCGCTATGCGCTGCGGCTCGGGCATCCGCATTCTGCACCAGGACCCGTGGGAAGCGCTCTGCTCCTTCATCGTCTCGCAGAACAATAATATCCCGAGGATCAAGGGGATAATTTCGAGGATGTGCGAGCACTTCGGCGAACGTATCGACGGCGGGTATGCATTCCCGACGGCGCAGAGCCTCTCCGCAGCGGGCGCCGAGGCAATATTCGCCTGCGGCACGGGCTTTCGCGCAAAATACATAGCGGATGCCGCAGAGCGCGTCACAAGCGGTGATGTCGACCTCAACGAGGTCGCCGAGCTGCCGACCCCGCAGGCATCCGAGCTGCTGAGACGAATAAAGGGCGTCGGTCCGAAGGTCGCCGCATGCGCGCTGCTCTTCGGCTTCGGAAAGACCGACGCATTTCCAATCGACGTGTGGGTAAAGCGCGTTCTCGCGAAATACTATCCGCCGAAATTCGACCCGTCGGTGTTCGGCAGATACGCGGGACTCGCACAGCAGTATCTGTTCTATTACGAGCGCTGCGGCGGCTCGGCAGAGCAGCACGACAGCGCTGCAGAGTGACAAAGCAGCACAACGAGCGGCCGCGCATAACGACCGCACAGCGCACATAACCGGCGACACCGTAAACCACACAGGCGCAAAAATTAAAGCTGATGATTTTAACGTATCATCAGCTTTTTTCTTTTAAATTTCCCGTCACGGTCCGACCGAAGCATTCTGCACTTTTTTTCTTTGTGAGGGCACAGAGATAGACACGGCTTTACTTTCGCCCGCTGTCCCGCTCGGGCACAGTCGGTCGTAAAAACCCGCTGTCGCCTCGGTCGATGCAGTCCCGAAAAATCTCCTCAGTTTTAAAGCTTTGCGGGGGGTGTGGGGGCGCTTTCTCGAAAGCGTCCCCCGCGCGCGTTTCCTCGCGTCCCCGCGTCCCCGCGCGTCCTGTTACTCCTGCGCGGACTTCTGTGCTGCTGCGATTACCTTCTGCGCGACGGCAGAAGGAACCTCCTCATAGCGCACGAAGCGATAGGTATATGAACCCATACCCTGCGTTATTGCGCGGAGCGCGACGGTATAATCCGCCATCTCCGCCTTCGGCACCTCTGCGACTACCGTCTGCCGGTTCTTTTTGCGCTCGCTCGGATCGATTCCGAGCACTCTGCCGCGGCGTTTGTTCAGGTCGCTCATAACGTCTCCGACATCATCGCCGGGGACCTCAACTCTCAGCTCACCGACAGGCTCGAGCAGCACGGGGTCGGCATTTACGAGCTCCTTGTATGCAAGCCCCGCCGCGACCTTAAACGACATCTCGGACGAGTCAACATCATGATACGAGCCGTCGTAGAGGTCGGCGGAGAGTCCCATCATCGGGAAGCCCGCGAGCACGCCCTTCTGCATCGAATCCTGCAAGCCCTTTTCGACTGCGGGGAAGAAATTCTTCGGCACGGCGCCGCCGACGACCGACTCGGTAAAGTGCAGTCCCGGCTCATCGGAGGGTGCGAAATGAATCTTTACATGTCCGTACTGACCGTGTCCGCCCGACTGCTTCTTGTGCTTGCCCTCAGCGTCGATGCGACGTCTTATCGACTCGCGGTACGCGATCTTCGGCTCGCTCATGTCGACCGAAACGCCGTAGCGGTTCTTCAGCTTAGACACGAGCACATCAACATGAATGTCACCCATACCCGACAGCACGAGCTGCTTCGTCTCCGCGTCGTTGACAAAACGGGCGGTATAATCCTCCTCGAGCAGACGGGCGATACCCGATGCAATCTTATCCTCATCGCCCTTTGCCTTAGGCACGATAGCGCGGGAATAGAACGGCTCGGGGAAGTTGATTCCCGCATATGCACGGGCATCGGACGCGAGCGCGAGCGTATCCGCCGTCTCGGTATCCGAGAGCTTCGCAATCATTCCGATATCGCCGCACGCAAGGCTGTCGACCTCGGTCTGCTTTTTGCCCTTGAGCGTGTAGATGCGCGCCATCCGCTCCTCTGTTCCCGTGCGGAGGTTGCGCAGGGTCATCTGATTTGTCAGCGTTCCCGTCATGACCTTGAACAGCGACATCTTTCCGACAAACGGGTCGGCGACCGTCTTGAATACGAATATGGCGGGCTCGTTACTGTCGCGGTCGATGGCTATCGGCTCGCCGTCCTGTCCGCGCTCGGTCTCCTTCGCGGTATGTCGCGGGAAGGACTCGGCGATGGTGTCGAGCAGCGTCTCAACGCCCCAGGTCTTTGTCGCCGCGCCGCAGAGCACCGGAACGATGCTGCCGTGTATGATACCCTGATGTATCGCCTCGATGGCCTCGTCGTAGCCGATCTCTATGCCCGCAAAATATTTCTCCATCAGCTCGTCGGAAACGCCCGCAATCGCCTCAAACAGCATATCGCGGTAGCGGTCGACGACCTCCTCATAGCCCGCAGGTATCTCCGCCTCGGTGTGCGAGCCCTCCTTGTCGTAAACGTAGGTCTTTTTGTCGATGAGCTTTATAAAGCCCTCGACCTTGTCGCCCTCGACCATCGGTATCATCAGCGGACAGACCGAAACACCGAAAGCGTCGTGCAGCTCGGTGAACACGCGGTTGAAGCGGCATTCGGGGTCGTCGAATTTGTTTACGAAAAACGCCTTCGGTATACCCGCGTCGGTAGCGGCATCCCATGCGAGCTCCGTTCCGACCTCAATCCCCGCCTTACCGTCGACGACGATTACCGCGCTGTCCGCGACACGTACAGCCTCCTTTACCTCTCCCGAAAAGCCGAGATAACCGGGCGCGTCGATAACGTTTATCTTTGTATCCTTCCACATGACAGGCGCAACAGCCGCCTGTACCGAGTAGCCGCGGCGCGACTCCTCGGGATCATAGTCAAGTACGGTATTTCCTTCTCCGACGGTACCGAGACGGTCGGTCCCTCCGGAGATATACAGCATCGCCTCGGCAACGGAGGTCTTTCCCGCGCTGCCGTGTCCGAGAAGGCAGATATTACGGATTTGTTTTGTGCTAACCATGTCCATTGTGATTATGCTCCTTTTAATAGATTACTTATAATAATCGGGGCGGGCTGATGCCCGTCTCTCCGAAATACAGCACAAATTTCGAAAGATGTTATATACCGTTTTTGTGACTTTTTTCATTCTTGTTAATAGTATAACTTATTTATGCAAAATATGCAATAGGGTAATGCGAAAAAATATCGGTTTTTTTCAAAAAGATCACTCGCACATTGTGACAAATTCACAACGCCGAGTGATTAATATTCAGAGGGGAAACGACGGGGGGAGACTTTCGAGAAAGTCTCCCCCCGTGCCCCCTGCCAAAGCCTTAAGGCAGAGGGGCTTTAGGTAATACGAAAAAACGCATTACGACATATTTTCGGACTCACACACCGTGCGGCGAACCGTTCACCGCATATCTGCTGCCCTGCATGCTGCCGCGGCGGACAAGCTCTTTATCTATCTCGTTCATGACGACGAATTTTTTTCGGCTCCAGAGCGGCGCGACAAGTCCGTCCGCGGCGCCGTCGCCCGTCACACGTCCGATGACCGTATCGGGCGGAAGCAACTCAAGCTGTGAAACGACGGTCGATGCGTAATCCTCAAGGCTCATCTCCGAAAACTCGCCCGCAGCGTACCAATCGGCAAGCCGTGTACCGCGCATTATGTGCAGAAGGTGTATCTTGACACTGAAAGCATGCAGCCGCGCGAGCTCGCGCGCCGTCTCAAGCATCATCTCCCTATCCTCACCCGGCAGACCGTTGATGATATGCACGCACACGCGAATTCCGCGGCTTTGAAGCGATTCGTACCCGCGAAGGAATGCGGCATAGTCGTGCCCTCTGCCGATGCGGCGCGCGGTCTCGTCGTGCACCGTTTGCAGACCGAGCTCGACGACAAGATGTGTGCGCCCGTTTATCTCGGACAGCAGGTCGAGCACCGGCTCGGGAAGGCAGTCGGCGCGGGTCGCGATATGCAATCCCACCGCACCCGGCAGCGCAAGTGCCTGCCCGTACAGCTCACGCAGGCGCGGCAGCGGCGCATAGGTGCAGGTGTAATCCTGAAAATACGGAACTCCGAGGCAGCCCTCCCATTTGCGGCGCAGCGCCGAAAGATGCTCCTCGTACTGCTGTCCGAGCGGGCGCAGATTGCGCGTATGTCCGCCCGATGCGAGCACGCAGTAAGCGCAGCCGCCGACGCCGACCGTGCCGTCGATATTCGGGCAGGTAAAGCCGCCGTCTATCGGTATCTTTGCGCATTTTGCGCCGAACTGCCGACGCATGTAGTAGTCATAGGTGTAAAAGCGTCGGTTCGTATCCGAATAGGGAAATGGATTTTCCATAAAAACGTCCTCAGGTAAATGTCTGTGCTCGCAAAGATTTCGCGTGAGTGTCTGTGCACGTGAGTGTCCGAGCGCGGCAATGCTTGTGCATGGCAACGCATGCATGCCTCGGCTCAGCGCTTGAGCCCCGCAAGTCGGCGAATGCAATAGCCCGCGATGAGCAAGCCCGCGACACTCGGCACAAACGAAACGGAAGCGGGAGTGCGGCTGCGTATGACGGGATCCTCGTCCGACCACAGCACGGGCACATCCGTAATGCCGCGGCGGCGCAGTTCTATCCGCACGACCTTTGCGAGCGGGCAGACGCGGGTCTCGGAGATGTCGCCGATGCGAAAGCGGGTCGGGTCGAGCTTGTTGCCCGTGCCCATGGATGATATTACGGGAACGCCGAGCTCCTTTGCGGCGGCGATTATCGCAA
Source organism: uncultured Eubacteriales bacterium (assembly GCA_900546695.1). Classification (GTDB taxonomy): domain Bacteria; phylum Bacillota; class Clostridia; order Oscillospirales; family CAG-272; genus UMGS911. The sequence goes on from URDX01000001.1 coordinate 165,723, forward strand.
TCTTGCTCGCCGTGCAGTCGATGGCGTCGATGACAAAGCTCGGCGCATAGCCGCGCACAAGCTCGGGGATGTTCTCGGCGGTGGCAAAAACGTCGTATTCGGTCACCTCGAGCTCGGGATTGATGCTGCGCGCACGCTCTGCGGCAAGCTCGGTTTTCCGTCTGCCGACGGTCGACGCGGTCGCGATTATCTGGCGATTGAGATTCGAGGGCGAAACTACGTCGAAGTCAACGACTCCGACAGCGCCTACCCCCGCGCGGACAAGCGCCTCGAGCACATAGCCGCCCACCCCGCCGACGCCGAAAAGCAGCACCCGCGCGCCGCGAAGCCGCTCGGTCGCGTCGTCGCCTATCAGCGCGCGCTGACGGTCGAGCATGCCCTCGCCCGAACGGTCGGCCTGACTCATTCGGGCAAGTCTGCCGCTGCCCGCGGCTGCGTTTTCACGCTCTGCCCCACCCGACCGTGCGGTCTGCGAGTCGGAGGTGCTTGCGATATTTTCTGTATTTGATGTCATTTGAATGTTCCTTAATTTGTTGTGTTTGTGTATGGCTCCGCAACTGTGCGCAACAGCTTTGATTGTTCTGTCTGCGCTTTGTGCTCTGCATTTTTCAGCCGCGCCGAGAGTTTTTTCGGTCTGCACTTTTTCGGTCTGCGCTTTTTCAGCCTCCACGAAAACGGGGAGAGATAAAAAAGATGCAGAAGCGTCGAAAATCGTCACGTCGCCGTACAAGCGTACGGCAGAGGCGATTTTCGGCGGTAGAAAAAGCGGATAATAATTTCCTTGGAGAAATCCGATAGGATTTCATCATCTTTCCTTGTATTTGTGCCGAATAAAAGCTCAAATCAAACTCTTATCCGCTTTTTCGGTCTGCGCTTTTTTAGCCGACACGTTCGGCATAGGGAAAGCTGCCGTAGGCAGCCATCCCCAGCTGCCCGTCCGCCCAACCGAGCTGCCCATCCATATATACCTCCACCCACTGATGCGTATAGAGGTTCTCATTCACATGCGTCCACGAATACCCCATGCATTCGAGCAGCATTCCGAGCGCTCGGGTCGCGCCCGCGCAGGAATACTCTCCCTTAACGAACACCCCGTAGGCGGTCGCGTAGTACTCTCCGTCCATCGTGTACATCGCGCGGCTGCAATAATCCGCAACGACAGCAGCCGCCATCGACACACGCTCGAGGTCGGTACCGCCCGTTATTGAAGCGGCAATCTCCTCCGCTACGGCGCGCGCCTTCGCTTCCCTTTTCTCGGCACGATACCCCGCCGGGTCAACAAGCTCGCGCGGTAGAGGTATTACCTCTACTACCAACTCGGTAGTCTCGGGTTCCTGCGGCTCGTATTCGGGCTCGGGAATAGGCGCGGCAGTCTCGGGCTCCGTCTCGGGCACAGGCTCGGTGGCGGGCTCTGAAACCGTTCCGAGCTCCTGGTCTCCCGCGGCAGACTCTGCACTGCAAAGCAGCTCTGCGGCAGCGCTCTCCGTTTCGGGCAGGGCAGCCGAATCACGGCGGTTCAGCGCCAATGCGGCAGTCACCGCAGCGGCAGCGACTGCACAGACCGCGACCGACGCAATTATTATTGTTCGTTTCAAGCTTGTTTTCATAGATAACACTCCGATGTCAGCAGTTATTACGGCACTGCATATAAGTCAATATACGGTATTCGACGCTCTTTAATCCCCCGCGAAACGGCGAGAAACAAAAGCGTTTATTTGCAAGTCTGATTATCCTGAAAATCAGTTATACTCATTTGTCTTTGATTTTTCGGTTCGGACGGTTTTAGTCTCACCATAGATTCATGCTTTTCATAGTAACCGATAAGTTTTCCGTCGGGCGCGCGCAGCGCGACCATATAAACATCCGCATTCTCGCGGTCGATATGCGTCTCAAGCACGCTGTTATTCTCGCTGCTCTCTCCGAACCATGCAAGAATACGCCCGATAATCTCGCGCGTTGCGGGAGCATGGCAATCGAGCAGGCTTCTGCCGACAAGTGCAGCGCCGCCGCGCTTTTCATAGCGGCGCACCGCCGTCGGATTCATGTATACGATGGTATGGTCAAGCGTGCAGATGACTACGGGCTCGCCGTCGGAGTCGATGACCGCGCGGAAGAGCTCGGAGAGCTGAAGAGCGGGGGAGGGTTCGTTTGTCGGCATATTATTTCCCCTTTCAAATCGAAGCCCCGCCGATGCGATACTGCGGGGCACGGCGTTCGGTGGGGTTCTGCGTCGGCGTGTCGTACATTGCCGCGCAGCAGCGTTGCAGCGGGGCGGGCGTGCCGAAATTATGTTTTTGTGAGTTTATCTTACCTGTCCGTCGCCGGTGATTAGGAATTTTACCGTAGTGAGCGCGTCAAGCCCCATCGGACCGCGCGCGTGCAGCTTCTGCGTCGAGATGCCTATCTCCGCGCCGAGACCGAACTCGCCGCCGTCGGTAAAGCGAGTCGAGGCATTGACGTATACCGCTGCGGCGTCGATGCTGCGCTGAAAGCAGCGCGCCGCGCCGAGGTCGCGGGTGATTATCGCCTCGCTGTGACCTGTCGAATAGCGGCGAATATGCTCAACCGCCTCTTCTATCGACGGAACAACGCGGACGGCGATAATATAATCGTCATACTCGGTCGCCCAATCCTCTTCGGTCGCGGGAACCGCCCCGATAACGGTGCATGTGCGCTCGTCGCCTCTTATCTCGGTGCCGCTCTCCGCCATCGCCTCGGCAAAGCGCGGAAGAAATTCCGCCGCGACCGACTCGTGCACAAGCAGCGTCTCTATCGCATTGCAGACCGACGGGCGGGAGGTCTTGGCATTTACCGCGACGCGGAGCGCCATGTCAAGGTCAGCCGACGCATCGACATAGAGGTGGCAGTTGCCCGCGCCCGTTTCAATGACGGGAACGCTCGCATTCTCGACCACCGAACGGATAAGTCCCTTTCCGCCGCGCGGAATAAGAACGTCGACAAGCCCGCGCATGCCCATAAGCTCGGTCGTTCCCCGACGAGAGGTGTCGTCTATCAGGCAGACGGCATTCGCGTCGATTCCGAGCCCGTCGAGCGCATCGCGCATGATACGGACGAGGATACGATTTGTGCGGATGGCTTCCTTTCCGCCGCGGAGCACGACCGCATTGCCGCTTTTCAGGCAGAGCGCAGCCGCATCTACGGTGACGTTCGGACGCGACTCGTAGATGATGGCGACCACCCCGAGCGGCACGCGCACGCGGGTGATCTCGAGTCCGTTCGGACGGGTAATGCGCTCGCCCGAGCCGAGCGGATCGCCGAGCATGACCGTCTCACGCAGCGCGGAGCAGATACCCCCGATACGCTCGGGAGTGAGAGCAAGGCGGTCGAGCATTGCTGCCGACAGCCCCGATTCCCTGCCCGCGGCAAGGTCGGCGGCGTTTTCCTCGAGAATTGCGGCGGACTCCGCATCGAGTGCGGCAGCTATCGCCTCAAGCGCGGCGTTGCGCTCTTTGCCCGAGAGAAGGGCAAGCGAGCGAGATGCTTCTCTCGCACCGAAGCAGATGCTTTTTACGTATTCATGCATGTCTGTCATTGTGTCCTCCCGGATGTGTCGAATCGGTTGGGGGATGGGGTGTGTGCGTGGATTTAGGTGTATCGTCGGTTCAAATGATTTTCTTCACGTAGGCGATAAAAGGGAACGCTGCTATCACTACGAATTCAGGTAAATCAAACCTTTAGCCGCTTTTCTTTGATTGCGCAGGCGCAAAGAAAAGCTCCAAAAGAAACGCCGCTCTGTGGGGCGCTGCCCCACCCCCCGCGACCTTTGAAAAGGTCGACGAAACTTTTAAACTGTCTGAACCTTAGTTAGTGCGCGGCGGGCGAAACTATCAGTCAGCATTCGCCTCAGCCCCTCTGCCCAAGAAAAAAGTCCTCAGTTACAAAGTTTTCGCCAGGCCTTTTTCAAAAGGCCGCGTACTCCTTCCGCGTTTCCCTTTGCCGCGTACCCCGCGCTCAGGCGAGTTTTTCGAGAGCGGCGAGCTTTACGCAGACGCAGAGCACGGAAGCGGCGACAGCCATTTCCTCTGCGGTCGGAAAGGTCGGTGCGATGCGGAGGTTACGGTCGCGGGGGTCGTTCTTATAGGGGAAGGTTGCGCCGACATCGGTCAGCGTCACGCCCGCACCCGCGCAGAGCTCAAACACGCGCTTAGCGCAGCCGTCCATAACGTTCAGGCTGAGGAAGTAACCGCCGATAGGCTTTGTCCAGTCGGCAATGCCCTTGCCGCTGAGCTCGCGGTCGAAGGTCGAAAGAACCGCCTCAAACTTAGGACGGATTATTGCCGCATGCTTCTTCATGTGCTCGCGGATACCGTCGGCAGAGCCGAAGAACTTAACGTGACGCATCATGTTAAGCTTGTCGTAACCGATGGTCTGATAGGTCATCTTAGACTTAGTGAAGGCGATATTGCGGTCGGAAGCCGCCATTACGGCAACGCCGGAGCCGGGGAAGGTTATCTTTGAGGTCGATGTGAAGATGAGGAAATGATCGAGCGTTCCGCATTTTTCCGCCTCGTCGAAGATATTCAGCAGCTGATCGTCCTCCTCGCTGAACGAGTGAACGATGTATGCCTCGTCCCAGAACACGCGGAAATCGGGCGCAGCGGGAGCGAGACGTGCAAAGCGGCGGACGGTCTCGTCGGAATACGTGATTCCGTCGGGGTTCGAGTATTTCGGCACGCACCACATGCCCTTGACGCTCGGGTCACGGACAAGCTGCTCGACGGCGTCCATATCGGGTCCCTCGGGTGTCATATCGACGTTAACGAGCTCGACCCCGAGTGCTTCGCAGATAGCGAAATGGCGGTCATAGCCGGGCACAGCGCAGATGAACTTAATGTTTTCCTCATGCGACCACGGCTTCTCAACGCCGACAGCGCCGTAGAGCATCAGTCTTGCGAGCTCGTCGTACATGATGTTGAGCGAGGAGTTACCCGCAACGATGATATTAGCGGAGGGGATTCCGAGAATATCCGAGAAGATACGCTTAGCCTCGGGGATTCCGTCAAGCACGCCGTAGTTGCGGCAGTCAAAGCCCGTCTCTGTGAAGCAGTCTGCCGCACTCGACATGATTCCGAGCATACCCTCGGAGAGTGCGAGCTGAGCTGCGCTCGGCTTACCTCTCGACATGTCGAGCTTGAGCCCCTGAGCCGCATAGCTCTCGTACTCCGCACGTACCTTTGCAAGCTCCGCCGCCCGCTCTTCCGCTGTCATTTCAGTATAGTTCATTGCCGTTTTCTCCTTGCCCGAGCAGGTTCCGTCCTGCTCATTTTGTGTATATGTTGATTATAAAGAGATTTTGATTTTTGCCGATGGGGGTGAATTTTGATAGAATCGGGGCGATAATGCAAAGCGCAGTGAGCAGCGCGTGGCGTTGTTCCAAAGCTCCAAAAGAAACGCCGCACCGCATAAAGGCTCTGCCTTTATGCGCGACCCATTGAAAAGGTCGACAAACTTTTAAACTGTCTAATCTTCAGTTGGTGCGCAGCGGGCAAAACTATCAGTCGGCAATCATCTCAGCCCCTCTGCCCGAGAAAAGCCCCTCAGTCACAAAGTTTTCGCCAGGCCTTTTTCAAAAGGCCGCGTTCCCCTCTTCGCGTTCCCCTCTTCGCGTTCCTCGTGCTTAGAACTCTGCGCTGCCCGTAGTGCGCGGGAAGGACTCAACGTCGCGGATATTGCCGACACCGGTGACGTACATAATAAGTCGCTCGAAACCGAGACCGAAGCCTGCGTGCTTAGTGCCGCCGTACTTGCGCAGCTCGAGGTACCACCAGTAGTCCTCCTTCTTGAGTCCGAACTTATCGAGAGCGCGCTCGAGATAATCGAGGCGTTCCTCTCTCTGCGAGCCGCCGATGAGCTCGCCGACGCCCGGAACGAGCAGGTCCATTGCCGCGACCGTCTCGCCGTCGTCGTTCAGGCGCATATAGAACGCCTTGATATCGCGGGGCCAATCGGTGACGAACACGGGTCTGCCGTAGACCTTTTCGGTAAGATATCTCTCGTGCTCGGTCTGGAGGTCCATGCCCCATTCAACGGGATATTCAAACTTTTCGCCGCTCTTCTTAAGCAGCTCGACCGCCTCAGCGTACTTAACTCTGCCGAAATCGCTGCCGATGATATTTTCAAAGCGCGAGAGCAGCGTCTTATCAACGCGCTCATTAAAGAACTCAAGCTCCGCGCGACAGTTCTTCATAAGGTGACGGATGATGTACTTAAGCATATCCTCTGCGAGCTGCATATCGTCCTCAAGATCGGCGAATGCAATCTCGGGCTCCATCATCCAGAACTCAGCGGCATGGCGGGCGGTGTTCGACTTTTCCGCGCGGAAGGTCGGACCGAAGGTATAGACGTTCGCATACGCCATAGCGTAGGTCTCGGCGCTGAGCTGACCCGAAACGGTGAGGTTTGTCGACTTACCGAAAAAGTCCTTTGAGAAGTCGACCTTGCCGTCCTCCGTGCGCGGCGGATTGTCGATATCGAGTGTGGTAATGCGGAACATCTCGCCCGCGCCCTCGCAGTCGCTGCCCGTGATTATCGGGGTATGAACGTAAACGAAGCCGCGCTCATGGAAGAAGCTGTGAATAGCAAACGCCGCCTCGCTGCGCACGCGGAACACCGCGCTGAAAAGGTTGGTGCGGGCGCGCAGATGTGCCTGAGTGCGAAGGAACTCCATCGAGTGTCCCTTCTTCTGCAGCGGGTAATCGGGGGTAGACGTGCCCTCCACCTCGACCGCGTCAGCCTTGAGCTCGAACGGCTGCTTTGCCTCGGGAGTAAGGGTAAAAATTCCGCGGCATACGACGGCGGCGCCGACATTCTGTCCGGCTATCTCCGCGTAATTATCCATCTTTTCCGCCTCTATGACCACCTGCAGACAGCTGAAATAGCTGCCGTCATTCAGCGTAATGAAGCCGAATGCGTTGCTCGCGCGCAGCGAGCGGCACCAGCCTGCCACAGTGATCCTCTGACCCGCGAATTTTTCCGGGGTCTCGTATAGTTCTCTGACGGTGATTCTCTTCATCTCAGTCTTTCCTTTCCCGTATTTCGATGCCCGCGCGGATGCCGGCGGGCAAATACTCATCAATAATAAATTAAGTATATCATAAAAAGAGTCGTTATGCAATAACAAATAATTAAATTTTCGGCGCTCTGCGCCCCATTTTCGCAGGATTGCACGCAAAAAATTGCATTTTTCGCATTTTCAGAGCCTTTCAGGACGCAAAAATGAATTTTCGTCGCGGCTCGGAAGCACCGCAAATTCCGCTTTACAACTCTGGCAAAGTGTGATATACTTCAAAAAACGTCGTATCGCGCGCAGCGCGGCGGACAGAAGATCAAATTACGCTAAACGAAACGGAGAAAGAAAGATGACAGAAAGATGCGAAAAAGACATTCCTCTGTGGGAGCAAGGCGCCCCCCTATTTGACGAGAGCCGCGGTCAGCCGCAGCCGTCACTCACCCCGTATCTGCACGAGGGCGGCGGCGCAAGAGGCTGCGTTATCGTGTGCCCCGGCGGAGCGTACATGGACCGTTCTGAGTGCGAGAGCGGCTGCATCGCGCGGATGTACCGCGACGCGGGCTTTAACGCCTTTGTGCTCAACTACCGCATACGCCCGTATAAGTACCCCACTCAGCTGCTCGACATAACCCGCGCCGTGCGCGTCGTGCGCTATAACGCGGAGCGGTGGGGGATAGACCGGACGCACATCGCGATAACCGGCTTTTCCGCAGGCGGTCACCTCTGCGTGATGGGCACCGAGCTGTTTGACGGCGGGCTCGGCGACGCCGCTGCGGATGACATCGACCGCGTCAGCTCGCGCCCCGACGCGGGGATACTCTGCTACCCCGTCGTTTCGTTTCTCGAATACGTAAATGAGGGCACGCGCGACACCCTGCTCGGCGATTCCCCCGACCCCGAGCTGCTGCGCCGCCTCTCGGGCGAGGAAAATGTCCCGGACGATATGCCGCCCATCTTCATGTGGCACACCTCGGACGACGAGGTCGTACCGGTTGAAAACAGCCTCCGCCTCGCGCTCGCGCTGCGCAAAAAGGAGATACCCTTCGAGCTGCACGTGTTCCCGCACGGCTACCACGGACTCGGTCTCGCCGAAAGCCAGCCCGACGCGGCGCAGTGGACAACGCTCGCATGCAACTGGCTGAAAACGCTCGGCTTCCCGACCGCAGATAATTAAAAGCGTATCTGCAAAACCGAATTTTCATGTGTATGCCTCTCATATCGAACCGCTGTATGGCTCAATATGAGAGGCTTTCGTGCATAATTGACATTTTATACATTTATTATAACAATTTCATTGACATACGAACCGAATTATGTTACAATTTATCCGTAGGCATAGCTTTTCGGAAATATTGACCGTAGGATGAACTGAGCCGCCGTCATCGGCATCGAAGAACGAGCAATGAATGTATCATCAAAAAAAGCGGCATACGCAGCATCCGCGGCATAGCGCACACAGGTGTACTGTGCCGTTTTTTATTTTTTAAACGACTGCGAGAACAATACCGTGATAAAAAAACTTCCAATCACCATGCCGATGTATACCACCTACCATTATGCGGCAAGCGCGGGGGTGGTCGCAGCATGCAATCAGACCTCCGACATCTGGTACTTCAACAACACCGTCAACTGGCGCTGCATCCGCCCGACGCCCGAATACAGCCGCGTAGACCTATGCATCTGCAACAGCTCGGTATGGGATATTCCGTTTATTAAAAAGACCGAAACGAGCTTTCGCTTCATACGCAGCTACGTTACCGAGATTATCGAGGAGATGCTCAGACAAAACTGCTACATCATCTTCGGCGGTGTCGACGACTACTTTATCAAGGGCAAGCAGCACTACATGCAGCAGCATTTCAGTCATGACGGGCTCATCGTCGGCTTTGATTCCGAACGAAAGATGCTGTCTATGGTCGCATACGATGAGCGGCGGCAGTATTGCGAATTTGAAACGCCGTACGAGGGCTTCATACAGGGAGTCGAACACGAATGTGAGCTCGGCGAATACGGAAACCTGACCTCCGCAGAGGTCGATCCCGACTACGTATGCACGCTCGATCCCGCAGGGATAAAAACACGGCTCACCGAATATATGAGCGGGCACACCGAGGAAGGATATTTTCCCGGAATTCCGATAGAAGTCGATTACGGTATACTTGTATACGGCGCTGTTGTAGAATATGTAGAAATGTTTTTGCACGGCGAGCTGCCGCCCGAATGCCTCGATCAGAGAATATTCAAATGTATATACGAGCACAAAAAATGCATGTCTCGACGCATAGCGGCGCTTGATGCGTTTCTCGGAACGGACACCACGCTCGGCGAGGGGTACGACGAGGTCGAAAGACTGGCCGGCATCGTCAGAATGTCGGCACTCAAAGCCGAATTGTCTCCCGAGAAACGGGTATTCATCGGCATTGCCGAAAAGCTCAGGCACCTCTCCGAGCTTGAAAACGACATTCTATCGCGTGTTATAAGGGAGCTGTGACCGTCGCCGCGCGAGACGTAAAATTAAAGCGAAAATCGAGCAAAACATAAATTAAACGAAGAACCGACCGAAACGCAAAAGTCAACCACACACCCGACCGAAACGGTCTGCGGCATGCAGGGAGGAGCCTATGAAAAAAATAACGCGATCAGACGGCACCCTGCGGATGCTGCTGCGCATGACATGGAAGCTTTATCGGCGGCAGATGATACTTACCCTCGTCGTCACCCTGCTCGGGCAGACGGCGGAATTTCTCACGGGCACATACATGCTCGGCTTCACGGTGAACGCACTCCGTGAGCAGCGCCCCATGAGCGGGATATTCTCGTTTCTGCTGCTTGCGGCGCTCGTTACAGTCGCCGCGGATGCGGTCAGAATGCTGTATATGCGCCGCATAAAGCGCGTGCTCGACCTGCGCAGCTCGGTCAGGCTCGGCAGGATGCTGCATGAGCGGGCGCTGCACACCGACCTGTCGGCATACGAATCGCCCGAGATGTACGCACTCTACGGCAGAGCGATCTCGGGCGGCGTCGGTGCGCTTTCGCAGACGGCGAATGCGCTGCCGAATATCATCGGCACGGTCTACACCGCCGTGCTTTCGATAATTTTTGCCGTTCGGATAGATCCCGTCATTCTGCTGTTTGCCATACCGCCCGCCGTGATAGGTCTGACAAGAACGCGGGCACTGAGCCGCGAGCAGCACGAGCTCGACCTGCGCAGCTCCGAAATTTCGCGCAGAGAGGAATATGCGGGGCGGGTATTCTGCGGGCGAGAATATGCAGGCGAGCTCCGCATGACAAGCATCTCAAACGTCATTCTTGCGCAGCTGCGCGAATGTGAAGAGCAGCATGAGCAGCTGCTGCATGACGGGGTGCTGAGCCTCGAACGCAAACGCTTTCTGCGCTTTCTGCCGAACCGCATTTCTTCCCTGCTCTGCACGCTTTGGCTAGCCGCCCGCGTGATGCTGCGAAGCGCCGTTTCGGTGGGAGATTTCTTCATCGCCGTCAGCGCCGTTTCACGCCTCGGCAGCTCTGCGGCAGCGACGGTGCAGCGGCTGTCGGATATCTACGGCTGCATCTTTCGTTTTTCGGATTTCAAGGCATACATGGAGCATGTCGACCCCGTCGATTCTAAGCAGGGCGACGCAGAAGCGCACGGCGGAGACCTCGAGCTGCGCGGTGTTCGCTTCCGCTATGACGGTGCCGATGATGACACGCTGCGCGGCATCGACCTCACGATACGACAGGGCGAGCACATCGCCGTAGTCGGACAGAACGGCGCGGGAAAAACGACGCTCGTCAAGCTGCTGATGCGCCTGTACGACCCGACGGCGGGAGAGCTGCTGCTCGACGGCAGACCCGCAGCCGACTATCAGCTCGACAGCTACCGCGCATTGTTCGGCACCGTTTTTCAGGACCATACACCGACGGCATTCTCGGTGGCGGAGAACGTGCTCTGCCGCCCGTATTCCACAGCCGATAAGCAGACCGTGCTCTCGGCTGTCGGTCGGGCGGGGCTCGGTGAACGCATAGGCGCACTGCCCGACGGCATTGAAACACCCATGACGCGCGAATTCAGCGCTGACGGGCTCGTTCTCTCGGGCGGCGAGCTGCAGCGGCTCGCCGTCGCAGGCATCTATGTCCGCGATTTCCGCACCGTGATACTCGACGAGCCCTCCGCCGCGCTCGACCCGCTCGCCGAGCGCGAGCTGTATCGGAGCATGTACGACGCATGCCGCGGGAAAACGGTGATATTCATCTCGCACAGACTCGCCTCCGCGGTCGATGCAGACCGCATAATTCTCATGGAGCACGGGCGGATAGCCGAGCAGGGGAGTCACGCCGAGCTGATGGCGGCGGGCGGGAAATATGCGGAGATGTTCCGCGCTCAGGCGGAAGCATACAACGAGTAGCGCAGCGCGACCGCATACGCTGTATCCGTACACGCTCGAAAAAACGACCGAAGCCATCACAGACACAAAAGCAATCGCAGCATTCAAAATCGACCGAAAACGTCACGGATACGTAAGCGTCTCAACATTCAAAACCGACCGAAAACGTCGCGGACACATAAATTACAGCATTCAAAAACGACCGAAAAAACGTCGACACCGACAGAAAGGCAAGCGAGAAATGAAACAGAATAATACTCCCGCGCGCCGACAGTCATGGCGCGAGATAGCGGACAACAGCCTGTACTCGTTCCGCTATGTGCTGAAAAATTCAAAGGCATTTCTCTTTGTCTCGCTGCTCGACGTTCTGACGGGATTCATCTCCCCGCTGCTGCTTGCACTGAGCCGCCGAGCGTATAATCTGCTCGAGCCGGGAGGCAGCTTTCCGCCCGTCGCGGCGCTGCTGATACTGCTGACCGCATCTCAGGCACTCTCCTTTCTGTGGAGCAGGATATACGGACAGTACATTCTGCCCAAATATTCGCACAGGCTGCATCGACGCACACGTGAGCAGCTGTTCAGACAGGCGGCGCGGCTCGACCTCGCGATGTACGACGACCCCGAATTCTACAACGACTTTCTCCTTGCGATGCAGTACAGCGGCTCGTGCGCGGCGGGCGCTGTCTCGACGGTGACCTCGCTGCTGCGCTGCATCGTCGATATTTCCGCCACCCTTGCACTGCTCGTCTACATCGACATGCTCTCGATGGCGGTGCTGTGCCTGAGCACCGCGCTGTCGCTGCTCATCACCGCCGTGTCGAACCGACATAATTTTGCCATGCAGCGCGAGCTGACACCGATAAGCCGCCGCGAGAGCTACATAGAGCGGCTGTATTCGGGTCCCGAGCATGCAAAGGAGCTGCGCATGACACGGCTGCACGAATGCGCCGACCGCGACTTTGAGCTCACGGCGCTCGAACACGAACGCGCGCTGAAGCGGCTCGGACTGCGGCACGCGCTGATAGGCGTCGCCGACTGCCTGAACAACAGCCTCGGCTACATCGCCGTCATAGCGCTGACCGTCTATCGCTATGCCGTCAGCGGGACGGTGACGATTGGTGATTTCAGCGTCTTTACGACGGCGAACATGAGCTTTCGTGAGAAGCTGCGGGCGCTCGGCGCGGTCTGGATAGACCTGCCGCAGAAAAGCCGCGAGATTTCGCTCGTCCGCCGCTTTATTGACGGTGCTCCCGAAAAAATCGACTCACCGAAAAACGCCCACCCCAAATCAGCGGAACAAATAGCCGAGATGCAAGAACCCTTCGGGCAAAAATCCAACAGGCAGGAGACCGACAGCACCGAAGCCGACATATCCAAAGCCCCCGAAACGAGCCGTGCCGTGCGCGATGCCGCCGAGCCGTGCCGCGCGGCGGAGGAAGCGCCGCCGTTTGAATCGCTCGAGCTGCGCGACGTGCATTTCGCATATGCACAGGGCGGCGAGGTGCTGCGCGGCGTTTCGATGAAGCTCGGGCGCGGCGAAAAAATTGCGCTCGTCGGCTGCAACGGAGCGGGAAAATCCACCCTCATCAATCTTATCATGCGGTTGTACAGCCCCGATTCGGGGAGCATACTGTACAACGGCAGACCCGCGCAGGAGCTCGAGATATGCAGCTATCGGCAGCGTATAAGCACCGTCTTTCAGAGCTATCGGCTGTTCGCGGCAACGCTCGCGGAGAACGTTCTCGCCGACACTTACACCGACTCGGAGCGAGAGCGTGTGCTCGACGCGCTGCACCGCGCGGGCTTTGACGGCAGACTCGCCGCGATGAAGGAGGGGATACACACCCCGCTGACCCGCGAATTTGACGAGGGCGGCACCTGCCTTTCGGGCGGAGAGGCGCAAAAAATCGCCGTTGCGCGCGCCATAGCCGCCGACCGCGACATAATTATAATGGATGAGCCGTCCGCATCGCTCGACCCGACGGCGGAATACGAGCTGAATCGGCAGATCGCCGACCTTGCGCGAGGCAAAACGGTGATATTCATCTCGCACAGGCTCTCATCGACCCGCCATGCCGATAGGATATATCTGCTCGACGGCGGCAGGATAGCCGAATGCGGCACGCACGACGAGCTGATGGCGGCGGGCGGGAAATATGCGGAGATGTTCCGCGCTCAGGCGGAGAAGTACCTGTCCGGGGAGGCTAAAATCGTCCGGATCGAAAAAGCGAAAACAAGTTGAGCTTATCGGTCTTTAGTGTGTTCGCTATGACAAAAAGGGGTCGGAATCCTGACGGATTCCTGCTTAAGGTTTAATGTTTTCGCCTTTTCTGCGCCCGATTTCGCCGTACGACGTACGCTTGTACGCCTGACGGGGCAAAGACACTTACTCCGAACATTTTTACCTATCTCCCTGAAATCACAAGGAGCTGTTAAAAAACGAGTTTTTTAACAGCTCCTTGTGTATCGCAAATGTGCGCGCACATTCACGGATAAATAATACGATTTTGCAAACCGCGCGATTCTATCGCGCAGAGCGATGATTCCGCATCACCGCATTGCTGTCACGGCATCGCCGGCTTCGTCGCTGTGTTGCGTCGCAGCGTCGCAGCATGCCAAAATTGCCGAATTTGCCGCATCGAAGCACCGCCGAATTCGCCGTATAACAGATTTGCCTCATACAGAATCCGCTTCATGCCGAATTTACTGCATGCCGAAATTGTGCGGCGCGATCGGGTCAGCGCTCGAGCTTGAGCAGCCGATAGTCGGTGCCGACGAACGGCAGCGGGCGGAACTCGCCGAAAATGCGCGAGCTCGTTCTGCCGTCGTAGCGCTCGCGTATCTCCTTCTGCGACAGATTGGTATTGATTATTATCGCGCCGCCGCGGCAGAGCCGCGTATTTATCACGTTGAACAGCACGGTCGCGGTAAACTGGTTCGACAGCTCGGTGCCGAGGTCGTCGATTATCAGAACGTCACAGTCAAAATACCGCTCGGATTCGCGTCTGCCGTTCCTGTCGTCCCGCATGAAGCGCTCACGCTCAAAGGTGCCGAAAAGGTTGATGGCAGTCTCGTATACGACATCGTATCCGCGTCTGATGAGCCGTGCGGCTATCGCGGCGGAGAGATGGGTCTTTCCGAGCCCCGTCAGACCGTAGAGCAGCAGATTCTTCTTGTCGCCGCAGACGGTGTCCGCGTCGGTCGTGAACTCCTCTGCGTAGCTGCGGCAGATGGCGAGATTGTGCTCCATTATGATGCGCCCGTCGCCAGAAAAATGCGAGAGGTCAAAGCCGTCAAAGGTGCAGCCGCGCAGCAGATTTCCGATACCCGAGCTCTCGTAGCCCGCCATTATCAGCTCCTCGCGCATGCATGAGCACATGCGGAGCCCGACGCTGCCGCGGTCGGCACATTTTTTGCAGGCATAACGCGGCTCGAGATAGTCGGCGGGGTAGCCGTTTCGGGTCAGCAGCTCGGTGCGGGCACGGAGCAGGCGCTCATTCTCCGCACGTATCTCGGCAAGCTCGGCGGCAGGGTCGGGTCTCGGCTCGCCCTCTCCGCGCGACATGCCGCGAAAGACCGCAGAGCAGACGGCAGCGGAGCTGCGGCGCAGCGCTGCGTTTATCTCGCGCAGCTCGGGCAGGCGCTCCTCGAGCTCTGCGGTGCGCTCCTCCGCCTCCGCGACACGGTCGTCGTGACGGTGAGCAAACTCCTCTTTTATTCTGAGATAGTTTTCTCTGTTGTATGCCATTACGTCTGTACCTCTTTTTTGTTTTGGGGTAATTTCGGGGCTTGGGGGGAAGTGCTTAGACGGGGAATGTGGGGAAAGAATGCATGAATTCATGCAAAAATCAAGCTGAGAGTGCGAGTAAGGCGCGCAGCGAACAACGCTTCGCATGGTTCAAAAAATCAACAAAAAAGATACGCGGTCACCGCTACGAATTCAGGTGAATCAGAGCCTTAGCCACTTTTTCTTTGTGCGAGCGAGGCGCAAAGAAAAAGTTAACAAAAAGAAACGCCGCTCTGCGGGGCTCCGCCCCACACCCCGCAACCTTTGAAAAGGTTGACGAAACTTTTCGGCTGCTTGCTGCCTTAGTTAGTGCGCAACGGGTGAGCCCTTTACCCTGCAATCGTCTCGCTGTTCTGCCCGAGAAAGACTCCCTATTACAAAGTTTTCGCCAGGCCTTTTTCAAAAGGCCGCGTTCCCCTCGTACCCCCTCCCCGTCCTGAAAGGAATTGTTATGAAGATTATATTTGAAAAGAACGAGCTGCTTGGTGCAGTACTTCCGATGCTCGGAGTAGTATCGGCTAAGAACACGATAGCCGCGATTGAAGGAATCAAGGTCGCGACCGAAGACGGCGGCTGCATGCTGTCCGCCTTTGACAACGAAAAGGGCATGGTCACGCATGTCAGCTGCGAGGTCATTGAGAGCGGCGAGTACATTATCGGCGCGTCGAAGCTTTCGCAGATACTGCGTGTGCTGCCCGACGGCAAGGTCACCATCGAGGTGAACGAGCGCAATGTTGCGAAGATCTCGAGCGGGATATCCTCCTTTGAACTGCACGCGCTGCCGGGCTCGGATTTTCCCGTCCTGCCCGAGCTGAGAGGCGACAAGGAGTTTACCATCGGTCAGGCTGAGCTGCGCGACATGATAAACAAGGTTATGTTTGCAGTAGCGGTCAACGACCCGAAGCCGATGCTGAACGGCGTTTATTTCGTAATAGACGGCGATACGGTAACGGCGGTATCCTGCGACAGCCAGCGTCTTGCGCTGCGCCGCCGCCGCTGCTCGCTCGAGAGCAGCTACGACGGTGAGATGAGCTTCATCCTGCCCGGAAAATCGCTCACCGAGCTGCTTAAGCTGCTCGACACGGGCGAGGACAGCTCGGTCTGCATCATGATAGCGCGCAAGCACATCATATTCAATTTCGAGAACAAGGTATTCTTCACGCGCATGATCGACTCGAACTACATCGAGTACGAGCGTTTCATACCCAAGACGAACCGTATCTTTGTCAAGGCACCCGTTGACCCGCTGCTGCGCGGTCTTGAGCGCGCGTCGCTCGTCACCGAGGAAAAGACAATGGGACAGACCAAGAGCCCGCTGCGCTGCACCTTCACCGAGGGCAAGCTTGCACTCTCGTCCGTATCGGTCAGCGGACGCTTCTATGACGAGATACCCGTCGAGAAGGACGGCGACGATATCGAGATAGGCTTCAACTGCCGCTACTTTATCGACGCCATGAAGTGCGTCGACACCGACGAGGTCATGCTCTCGATGTCTACGCCGCTGATGAGCATGGTTATTGAGCCGAGCGAGAAAAACGACGACGATACCTTCATCTATCTTGTTCTTCCCGTGAGAATGAAGGACTGATGATCTGCGAGAGCTTAGATTATTACAACTTCCGCAACATAGAGACGGCTCACATCGACCTTTGCCCGGGTATCAACGTCTTATACGGCGAGAACGCCGAGGGCAAGACGAACGCTATCGAGGGCATCTACCTCTTTGCGGGCGGGCGGAGCTTCCGCGCGCATTCGGATGCCGAGATGATACGCTTCGGTGAGAATACGGGCGGGATACGGCTGCGCTACTCCGACAGGGTCGGCACGGGCACGCTCGAATTTGCCGTTCTGCCGAGCGGGCGGCGCAGCTGCAAGAAGAACGGCGGCGCGGTCTCGAGGCTGTCCGAGTTCGTCGGCTGCTTTCACGCCGTGCTGTTCTGCCCCGAGCACCTTGCGATAGTCAAGGACGGTCCCGCCGTCAGGCGGTCGTTTCTTGACATGGCACTGAGCCAGCTCAGCCCCGTTTATCTTTCGTCGCTGCAGCGCTATCACGTGCTGCTGCGGCAGCGCAACGCGCTGCTAAAAAAGCGGCTGTTCTCGGGACGCGGACTCGATTCCGAGTTTGCGGACAGCATCTACGTCTGGTCGGCGCAGCTCGCGCACGAGGCGGCGTACATCTCGCTCGCGCGCAGCGAGTACGTCGAACGGCTCTGCGGCAAGGCGCGCGCTCTGCTCTCGGATATGTCGGGCGGGCGTGAGGAGATAGCAATGAGCTATACGGGACCGCAGGACGAGGCTTGGTTTCTCGAAAAGCTGACGGGCTCGCTCGAGCGCGAAATAAAGCTCGGCGGCACTATCGGCGGCATCCACCGCGACGATATGGGCATACGGATAGGCGGGCGCGAAGCGCGCAGCTTTGCATCGCAGGGTCAGCAGCGCTCCGCAGCGCTCTGCATCAAGCTCGGTGAGGGCGAGATAATCTGCGACGAGGTCGGCGAACAGCCGGTCTACCTGCTCGACGATATTCTCAGCGAGCTCGACGAGGGCAGACGGCGCTATATCCTCTCGGGCATCAGACGCGGACAGGTCATTATCACAAGCTGCAGCGCCGACGTCGGCGGCGACCGAAGATTTCTCGTGCGCGGCGGGACCTATACTCCGCAGTAGCTGTCGTCTTTCGGGCGCTCGGTATTGCACTCGGTATTGTACTCGGTATTGCGCTCCGGCATTGCATTCCGAACCGCGCAGAAATTCTTTTTGTCGGATAATATCTGACAAACACCTAATCTATTGTCGGACAAGCTGTTTTGCCGGCGCTTTTCCCTTCACAAACAGTATTCAAGGTAACAGTAATCAAGGCGGTGATGCGATGTATCTCCATCTCGGAGTCGGCAAGGTTATCAGAACAAAAGACATTGTCGGCATATTCGATATCGACAAAACGACGCACGGTGCGATAACCAAAGGCTTTTTGTCAAACGCCGAGCGCGCATGCAAGGTCCGGACCGTCGGCAGCGACATACCGCGGTCGTTCACCCTCACCGAAAACGGAGAGGTTTTTATCTCCCAGATATCTCCCGCAGCTCTCGCTTCACGTGTCGACCGCGCGGAGGACGAGGGTACGCGGCCTTTTGAAAAAGGCCTGGCGAAAACTTTAAAATAGGGAGTCTTTCTCGGGCAGAGCAGCGAAACAATTGCAGACCGAAGGGCTTGATTGCTTATGCTGACTAAGAAAACAACGTATATTGCGCTGTTAAGCTTAACTTCGGCAGCAGGTGTATAAATAATCGAGTCGGGAAAACAATGCTGTTATGTATTTCCCCCGGCATCGGGTGTACACGCTCTGCGAGCAGGAAAAACCAAAGCAGTAGGCGTGCATCTAAAGCTTTAGAAACGGGAGTCATCGCGCCCGACGACCGTTTCGGGTATAAATCCGCACCTTAGCTATCGGCTGAGCAGTTCAGGGGGAGATACATAAGAGGGGGAATCGGCGCGGCCATATGCTCGCGCACGCGAGCATCCTCAGCGCCGCCCCCGCTTATGCGCGCTTTTCTTTCCGCCGCTTT
>URDX01000002.1 GCA_900546695.1 uncultured Eubacteriales bacterium
TGGAAGAGTCCTTTTTCTTCGTGAATATGCGTCCTATATCAAAGACAGTATGGTAAGTTCACGCTTGACGACGGCACGGGCACCGACCTCACCATTCTTTCGGGAATTCACGCGTACTACGAGCCCGAAGAGCTTGTCGGCAAGACCTACGTTGCGATAGTCAATCTCCCGCCGCGCCCGATGATGGGTATCGACTCCTGCGGTATGCTCATCTCCGCCGTGCATCACGAGGGAGACGACGAGCGCCTGCACCTGCTCATGCTCGACCCGCATATTCCCGCAGGGGCAAAGCTTTGTTAAGCTGATGTAGGGTTGTACCGTTTTGCCGAACAGACGGGAAGTGCTTAATTTTACAAAAGCGAAAAAGCGGTGATTTGCGTCATCGGGAAGCTGCTTCGGTTGTTGTTTTCGAAATTGCAGCAGTTCATAACGTCGAGTTTTTCAATAGTTCGCATAAGAAAGTAACGACAGCCTCCTACGGTAGTTTTTAAATCTACCATAGGAGGCTGTTTTTTCTGTTACTCGTTTATATCGGACCTGCGCAGTCGTTTATTTAGGCACATAAATCTGTCACAGATAATTGATTGGAATAACGCGGTCATTGCCTTTCAGTGTGATAAGCCTGTCATAAAGACAGATAACTCCGCCCGGACCTCGTTTTACTCCCGGAATCTTGTCGAGTAAATCGAATGCATCCATGTCCTTCTTCTGCGGATCGGCATGCTTTTTCATTTCGAGAGGATACAGTGTTCCGTTTTCTTCAATCACCAAATCAATCTCATTCATATCCTTATCTCGATAGAAATACAGCGGCGGTTCAACGATTCCCTTGTTATAATAGCTCTTAATGATTTCGGAAATTACGAAGCTCTCAAAGAAAGCGCCTGCCATAGCGCCGCTTTTCAGAACATCCGGTGTATTCCAACGAGTAAGGTAGGCTGCCAGCCCGGTATCCAGGAAATATAGCTTCGGAGTCTTAACTGCACGCTTGGTGATGTTATTAGAGTACGGCTTCAGCAGATAAACGATGTTGGAAGCTACGAGAATAGAAAGCCATCGTTCCGATGTCGGCTGACTGATTCCGACATCCCGTGCCATGGAGGCAATGTTAACAAGCTGCCCGGCAGATGCTGCGGCTGCAGTCATAAAGCGAGTGAATTTCGCCGTGTCTCCGATCTCCGATAGGTCGCGGACATCGCGCTCAATATAGGTGCGCATGTAGGCTCCGTAAAACATCTGCCAGTCAAAATTCGGATTCTCGCAGAGCTCCGGCATAGAGCCGCGGTGGATTTTTTTCCAAACATCATCGTAAGGAATATCCGCAAGCTGCTTTCTGCGCTCGTCGAAGTATTCGTCTGTCGGGATAAACGGTGTGTCATCGGAAATACCGTACCGTTCGCGCAGAGAAAAACCGAGCAGCGTAACCAACCCGATTCTGCCTGACAGCGATTCGCTGACGCCCTTCATCATCTGGAACTGCTGAGAGCCGCACATGAAAAACTGTCCTTTTTTATGCTCTCGGTCTATGAACATCTTGATTTGAGAAAACAATTGAGGTGCTTTCTGAATTTCATCAACGAATACCGGCGGTGGATTGTCTTTAAAAAAGGTGCCGCTTTGCTCCTGTGCAGCCGCACGGAGAATCATGTCGTCGAGGGTTGCATAATTCATCCCCTCTGTAATGCGCTGAAGCATGGTGGTTTTTCCGACCTGACGCGGACCGGCAACAAGAATCGCACCGAACATTTCGGAAAGCATATTTACCGTTGTTTCTGCATGTCGCTTGATATATTCCATAAAGTCTCTCCTTTCGGCTGATTTAACATCTGATATTATTATAGCCGAACTTCTCTAAAAAATCAACCGGCTTTGCGAAATTTTACACAGACATTTTTTGGTTTGCTCGGCGCGCGTTTCCGAAACTCACTGCCGATATGTCAGCATGCACTGTCCGCGGAGGGCAAGGGCATTTGTCATGTGGCGAAGCATGAAGGGGGGCAAAATGTACAGCTTTTTACAAAATTATTGTTGACTTTGCTGCAAAATGTGGTAAAATAATATATATTGACCTTTTGAAACGACCGCTTGGATCAGGCAGTTTAATATTATCAATTTCTGCTTTGGAGCCGATATATGAGAATTGTAATTTGCGAAGATGAACCCACGTGCGTTGATATGCTTAATACTCACATAAAGCAATGGGCAGGAGAGACGGGGGTATTGGTTGAGCTGTCGGTTTGTGTTTCGGCAGAGCAGCTTTTATCCGAACTCGAGGATGGCTTGAGGGTGGATCTGATTTTCCTTGATATCAGAATGCCGAAGATGAGCGGCATTGAGCTTGCGCATATACTGCGTGAACACAGCTACCGTATGCAGATTGTTTTTGCTACAGATTCTCCCGAGAATGTTTTTGAGGGCTATAATGTGTCTGCTCTTAACTATCTGGTTAAACCCATAGATTACGAAACATGTCGCAGGGTGCTTGAACGGGCGCATGAACTGACAGACGGTGAAAATTATTATTTGTGCAAGACATCCGATTCCTTACACAGAATACCGTATGAGGATATATTGTATATTGAGATGCTTTCGCACACTGCGGTCATACATACCCGAAACGCGCAGTACAGCACAAGAAAAACAATTGCCGAAATAACCGCAGAGCTTGACGACAAACTGTTTATCAGGTGTCATAAGTCGTTTGTCATCAATATTCAGCATGTCGTTTCGGTATCGAAAAAAGAAATTGTTATGTCGGATAAAGTCTCTCTTGGGCTCGGAAAAGCTTTTGCTTCGGACATTAACGATAGATTTATAAAATACTATAAATTTAAAAGGTGAAGTAATGCAAAATATTATTTTAGAGCTTGTAGCTAACGTTATGGATATTTTGGTGTTGACGCTTTTATTTAACAGACGCCTTCTGCCAAAGTATGCCGGCAAATACCCAACGATCATTTTCATGCTTTTGGGATTGTTTATTGAGAGCGTTCCGCTGATATGGGATATTCCGTCTTATCCGACCGAAATTATAATGACGGTCTTTTGTCTGTTATATTTGTTTTTCTTCCGACAGGGAAAAGTCCTCCACAAACTCTTTTGGACATTTCTCTCGGTGGCGTTGTTGTTCGCAATAGCTCTGACTGCGGGAGTCGTTGTTTCGCTTGCCGCGGGAACGACAACCGAGGAAATTTTCGGTCAGACAAATTTCTCGTTAAGGGCGCTGTATATTGTGGTTGTGAATATAATTAAGTTCACGTTGTTCTATCTTATTTCAACCTCAAGGCGAAAAATACAGAGCAGCTCCAAAGCAATGCTTTTTTGCCTGATGATTCCGCTTATCAGCGTAGTATCGGGCATTTGGATCTGGACATTGTTCCATAACGCTGATTCGGTGCAGGTCTATGACAATATCATTCTGTTGGTTGCAGGCAGCTATTTGCTTATCAATCTTTTGTCATTCCTGTTCTATTGGATATTAGAAAAAGATGCGGAAGAAAAAATGTATCTTATTGCAAAGCAGGGTCACTATGAGATAATGGAGCAGTATACCGAGCAGATAAAAGAAACCAACCGTCAGATCAGAGTCTGGCAGCATGACATGAAGCAGCATTTGAATTGTATGAATGACATGCTGAGAAAAAATAATGTCGACGGAGCCTCCGAATACCTTGAAAAGTTGACGGACAGTGTCAAAGGAACGTATCTGCGGATAAGCTCGGGAAATTATATTGCAGATGCTGTATTATCTTCAAAAATCAGCGCAGCGACGGAGCGCGGGATATCTTTTGAATGTAATGCTTCCTTGCCCGAAAGCCTGCCCATGGATGATGTTGATTTCTGCTCGATGCTGTCGAATATTCTGGAAAACGCTATAGAAGCCTGCGAAAAGGTCGCTGATAAACCGTTTATTCGCTGCAGTGTCGAAAAGATAAAAAATCAATTGATTATTGAGGTGGAAAATTCCTCGGACGGAAACTATAAGAGGAGCGGAGATGTATTTGAATCGCTTAAGACAAACGGAATGCACGGAATAGGTCTTAGGCAGACTCAGAGTATAATCGAAAAAAATGACGGCTTGTGCAGCATAAGCGCAGAGAAAAATACATTTAAAATTTCAATCAGTATTCCGCTTAAAGACTGATAAAATATTCGGATAAAAGGCTTTGGGTTCCGCGGTGAAACGGTTCTCGGAGCTTTTTTCGTCGTTTGCGTCAAAAACAGTATGTTTTGCGTCAAATCAGACACAAAAAAACATTTGTGTGATATTCTATGTACAACAAATTAAGAAGGGAGGGCATGTCAAATGTGGGAGAATCTTATGAGCGCGCTCTGCAGCGCTATTGTAAGCGGGCTTTCATCTATTGCGAGCATTGCAACAAACAGCATTAGCATGTTCGGTCAGTATGAGCATGAAATGCCGAAGTGCCTTAAGAAGTAAGCATTTTACTTCAAATTAGCATCAATAAACTACCCGAAGGATACTGCCATGATAGAAAGATTGATAAACCGTAATTTAGCTTTCCTGAAAAAGCACATTTCGTGTGATGACGACGCAGTTGAAGTATACAGATATTCGCTGAGAATTATATATTCATATATCATTGACGTGCTGGTGCTGATGAGCATGGCGTTTGTTGCTCATAAAGCTATCGAGACCGTGATTATTCTTTTCACCTTTGCGGTCATGCAGGTCTATGGCGGCGGTTATCACGCTGATACCGAAATCGGATGTCTTTCGATTATGGCAGTCGGGTGGTTTATCGGTGTGTTCGCTCTGGAACGGGTGGTATCTTTACATTGGAGTATAGGTATCGGAGTCGGGATGATATTTACGGTATCGGTGTTTGCTCTTACTCCTGTATTGAATCAAAAACATCCCATAGGCGGAGATGTATATATAAGATCAAAGAAGATTGTACGTGTGTCTTGTTTATTAATAGATGTGATACTGACGGCGTGTGTTTTTGCGGATATCAAGGTTGTTTATAATGCATTAAGTATAATGATGGTGCTATACAGCGTTTCGCTTTTTTGCGGAAGAATGAAAGCCCGAAGAGCTGAGCGGTCGTCTTTCGATTGAAAGGTGCATGGCTTTTCGGGGCAGAGCACGGCAACGATATTGCTTGATTTTTGATGATTTTTGATGTATAATGTGGCTGTGCTTTGATGCGGTGGCTCATTGATACAGCCCCGTAGTGCGCAGATATTGTGAGCTTTTTCGTGACGGCAAAAATCCCGAAAAACGCACGGGTATTAGGATATTCGGGATATCAAACCGAACACGATCGCATAATTTATTAAGCCGACTATGGTTGAGTCGATCAACAAACGAAAGGATAAAGTTATGAGGATATATTCGGAACAGGAAAGCAGTCGGCTTGTTTCTGCCTGTATTGACCGATACCCCGAGGCAATACAGATGCCGATTCTGAAATATTGGAACAATGCAAAGCTTGCAGTGCACATTGCTGTGCTGTTACTCAGCGTACTGCTCGGTGTCACCACAGCCGGAGCCTATAAAGCCGCTGCTCGGTCTGTTATAGGTACGATTAAGTACGGACGTTTGGTCATGTTAGTTATCGGAGTTATAACGATTATTGTAGCCGAGGTGCTGTGCGTTTGTATCCATGAATTCATACATATGCTGGGCTTTAAATTATGCCGCTGCAAGAGTGTGCTTGTTTATAGTAAAAAGCCGCCTACATTTTCTGCTTTGGGAATTGAATGGTTAACAAAAACGCAAGCGTTGCTTGTTGCGGTGCTTCCATTTTTGGTTATCAGCGTCATTTCGGTTATCGTCTTTATTATAACGAATAACCATTTGCTTTTGATGTGGTTGTTGCTTATCAATACAGCTCTGTCAAGCTCGGACCTTGTGAGCTTTTTCGTGACGGCAAAAATCCCGAAAAACGCACGGGTTCTCGGACATTATTATAGGTGCTCGGAGTAATCCGCTGCCGCGCCGTGTGTCCCGGATCATGCGGCATGCCTGTTTCCGCCGTGCATCACACGGGCGACGCACACGGGCGACGCACATGAGCGACGCGGGGCGGCTGTGTTTGCTCATGCCTGACCTGCATATCCCCGCGCGGGCAATGCGTTTTAATTTGCAAAACGAATTACGGGCAGTCCCGAACGGGATTGCCTATTTTGAAATTCAGCTCGGAAAAAGACCGATGTGCAGCGGATGTAAAAGTATTTTGACACGGATTTCGGGGGATGTCAAAGCCTGTTGATAGACGAAAAAGGGTGTCATGGCTATGATAAAGGCGCAAGGAGGCGAGGTAACATGGAACATGATATAGGAAGCAAGATTCAGGCAGCCAGGCTTGAGAAAAGGCTGACGCAGGAACAGGTAGCCGAGCTGCCGGGTGTCAGCCGTCAGACTATATCAAACTGGGAAAACGGCATATCATATCCCGATATCATCAGCGTCATTAAAATGAGCGAGTGTTACAACGTTTCTCTTGACTTTTTATTGAAGGGAAACCGAAACATGAACACCTATTACGACTATCTCGAGCAAAGTACAAACACCGTAAAGAGCAACATGAGTCGAAACAGGATAATCACCATCCTTGCATATCTGTTGATATGGGCGATCTCAATGACAGTGTTCTGGCTGTTTATGGATCCGGGCGATTCGATAGGCTACAGCCTGGTGTTTTTCTGGATAGTTCTGCCGATAACGACATTTGTCGTTTCCGTTGTTATCGGCAAAAATGATTTTTGGGGAAGACTGAAATGGGCATTCTGCGCTCTCTTTGGGGCGATGTACATGCTTTCCGAGTACGGCACGTTCGCAACGGCAAACAATATCGCCTTTAATAAGCTGGGTGTACCGTCATGGAGAATGCTCGTCGCGGGAACGATAATTTCTGCGGTCGGTATGCTTGTCGGCTCACTGTTTAACAGAAAAGGACGGAGGAATAAGAATGAGTAAACATAATTTAATGAGATACGGCTTGCCGCTGCTATGCATTTTACTTATAATATCGCTTGTCGCCTGCGGCACCGTCGCACCTGACGCGAAAATCGACTTCGGCAGTTCTTTGATCTATACCGAGGAGGATATGCGGGACGCGGTGGGGCGGATAAAGCAGCAGTTTGCTTTGATGGACGGCTGCGTGCTGCACAGCCTTTCATATTCCTCCGACGATTGCAACAGCGCGGAAAATATCGCATGGATGAATGACCTGAGAGGGTCGGACGACGGAGACGCTGAATTTACGCAGTGCATCATGTTTGAAAGCAGCTTTCGCTCACCGAAAAACGGCGGCGGAGCATGGGAAGCCGACGAAGAATACACATGGTCCTGGTGGCTTGCGCGCAGCGACGGCGGCAGCTGGCGCCTGATGACGTGGGGCTATTGCTGAGCATCGCCCGATGACCGCCGCAGCGCGAGACCGCATGCATTAATAGGGCAGTGACGGTTTGGTTGGGCGTTGCGCATCAACCGCACGGCGATGGCTCGGTTAGGCAGTACGCATCAACCGTACGGCGACGGTTTGGTTAGACGGTGCGCATCAACAGGACCGCGATGATTGCGGCGATGCGGTGATACCGTACGTTTTATGTAAATCGCGACAGCGTCACGGAGGAGGAAAAATGATAATTGAGACCGAGCGTCTGCTGCTCAGGGAAATGACCGAGGCTGACTTCGACGCGCTTTACAGAGTCCTCTCCGATTCGGATATAATGCAGCACTACCCGTATATATTTGATGAGGCGAGAGTGCGCGGTTGGATAGATAAAAATATCGAGAGATACAGAATCCTCGGCTTCGGACTGTGGGCGGTGTGCCTGAAGGAAACGGGCGAAATGATAGGCGACTGCGGGCTGACGATGCAGCTCATAAACGGCTCCGTAAAGCCCGAGATAGGCTATCACATAAGAAAAGACCGACAAAGAAACGGCTACGCAAAGGAAGCCGCTGCCGCGGTCAGGGATTGGAGCTTTGAGAATACGCCGTTCAACATCATCTATTCGTATATGAAGAGTACAAATATAGCCTCCCGCAAGACCGCCGCCTCATATGGCTTCCGTCAGGTCGATGAGTATACGGATGATGAGGGCGATATCACGGCGGTGTACGCTGTGTCGCGGGCAGAGCGAAAGCTTTAACGGTCGGCAGTCGGAGCTTTCTTTTCGGGGAGTGACCGAGATTTTTCGTGATAAAATGACTTGAAAGGGACGGTTGTATGCGCGTTGCAGTTGATCTTTCGGCTGCTTATCAGTCGGTTGATTCGGTGAAAATGCGGGCGGCAATGGTTTTCATATAATACGGACATATGTGAAATTTAGTTATAAAATATTTATAAAATTATGTCTGTATATTGACAAAATATAAAAAATATGCTATCATAACGACAGAAAAGATGTCCTAAAGTGTAAGTGCTTTTTATATGTCTACCCAATTGGAGTCTTAGTGATGTTGACGCATGGATATTGATTCTCTAAAATCTTTATCTTTGCGTTTTTTTCTTTAAGCCGCTTCGCATTCGTTTTCGGATTGCCGCTCCGCGTATACTTTGCTTTCGGTTAAGGGGCAACAATGCCGCATGGGATCGTTCGAATTACGGAATGTGATGGTAAATATAACGGTCGGTAACGACCGATAATGAGGTAAAATGTGGATAAGTACGATTTTCTTCAAAAAACGCTTGTTGCTTTCGGAAATGAGACTCGGCTGAGCTGCAGTCAGGCCGAGCTCGAAGAAACGGATGAATTGGCAAAAAAACATAAGGTGGATTCAATCGTAAAGTATGTTTATTCCGATCCGATGACGGAAAAAAATTGTTTGTTGAATAAGACGGATCACCTTTGCCGGTTGACCGACTGTGCCGGCGTTTTTTCAAAATGCGAAGACAGAGGGATACCGTATGCGGTTATTAAGGGAGCGTATCTTGAAAAAACGGCATATAAGAACAAAGGTGTCAGGAGTTCAAACGATCTGGATCTGCTGATAAGAAAACATGACTATAAAAAGGTCGCTGAGATATTGGTCTCCGAAGGCTTTATATGTATGTCGCTTGATTGGAAATCGAGAAAATATGTTGAGTGCACGGACAGAGCGAGACTGCTGTACAATCACCTTTATTCGCACCAATCGTGTTCCTTTTTCAAATACCGTGATGAGGACACATATACAAAAGTAGATATAAACTTCAGCATTACATGGGGTGAGGACCCCCGGGGAGCTTCAATGAGCGAAGATCTGCTGACGAAAATGGTAAGAAAGGCAGATTACGAGGGTATAACCTATAATGTACTTGAGCCTGCGGCGTTCTTGTTCCAAATATGTCTCCACTCATATAGGGATATGAATTCTGTTTTATTGCAGAAGCGCGAAAAGTATAAGCTCGCACGCTTGTGTGATGTTTATTATTATATAATCAATAAGGAAGAACCTGTTGATGTGTTATCTTTTGTTGAATTGGTAAAGCATTATTCATACGAGAAGCCGATATATTATATGCTGTATTACGCATCGGAATTTTTCGGTCCTAACGAATGGATGAATACCGCAGCCGAAGCGATAGAGCCTGATGATAAGAAATTTCTCAACGAATTCGGCTTGTCGGAAGGCGAGAAGAAGGTGTGGCCGATTGATTTCAGAGAACGTGTGCTGTCGGAAAAACTGTACGAGAAAATAGAATTTTTGATTGATGAAAACGATCGGCAAAAAATGAGCTCGATAGAAAATAACATGTAATATGCGGATGGCGGGTGCGTCCGCCTGTGCCGTTCAAATGCTCCGCTGTCCTGCACGTGATGCTTATTGTTTCTGAGGCGGACCGCGGACATGATTAAAATCAGCGAAAAAAACAGCTGAACCCGTAAAGGAGAACTGAGATGGAAAGAAATGATGTAGTAAAGGTTCTGACGGATATCGCAGAGAGCAATTTCGGTGATACGGATATTATGAGTTGCAAAGGCGATCTTATCGAAGCGGGCTTTGACTCGATGAATATTATTAATTACATTCTCATGGTCGAGGAGCGGTTCGGATTTGAATTTGACGATGATGACCTGATTATTGACAATTTCAGAACAATTGAAAAGATAGCCGATTACGTTCTCTCAAAAACAGAGCAGTAAATGAAATGAATAATATTGTTTACTGTGTTATCCGTTCGGAGCGGGTATTGTATGAGGCGCTATGCTCGATTCGTTCGCTGGCGGCAGTTTACAAAGAACAGTTTAATTCGTTATCTGTCACCGTTATAACCGATCTGCCGCAGTATCTTTTTGCGCCTCTGAGCGGCTATTCGAATGTGCGTATTGATGTGGTAGATTCACAAACATCGCAGGATTGGATTTCCGACTGCGGTGTCAACATGTTTAGAGTGAAGATATTGGCATTGATGTATTATGTCAACAAGTATAAGACCGATGTTTTATTTGTTGATTCGGATACATTGTTTGTTGATAGGTTGGAATATGTATTTGATTGCATAGACCGAGGCAACTTTGTGATGAACTTCAGATGCATGTCGTTGAAGGAAGTGATGGCGCGTTTTGGCGGGGTTGAGGCGGATTCGATAAATAATGATGATACTCGAATACGAGTCGCGCTTTACAAAAAACTATATGAACGCGGGGAGATTAACTCTTCTTTTTCTTCAAAAAACTATCGGGTTCCGAAAGACTTTGCACCGTATAATTCGGGGATAATCGGTTTTAAATACGCTGCAAGAGAGCTCTTGACCGATGTGCTTGATTTGTGTGATACGCTTTATCTCTCGGAAAGCTATGTTTGCTCGGAGGAATTTGCTTTTTCGCTGATATTTTATCTCACCGGGGCGGAAACGATACAGTGCAACAGGTGCGTTTACCACTATTTTTACGATAAGCGGACAAGGCTCTTGCTTTCCTGTATTTTGAATCTGTATGCACCGAGTGAGTGCATGACGGATTTGTTGTCGGAGCTTAAAATCGACAAGAGGGTATTTGACGTATTGACCTTAAAGGATGTTCCGTATTATATGTCGAATTATGTATCCGAATTACCGAAAATCGAAGAGCAGTCGTATCTGACCGAATTCAACAGCTTCAGATTTGATTTACCGAGCGTCAGAGCGCTTAACAGAAAGCTGAAGCAGCTTATGTAACTTGCCTCAGTGATTCCTTGACAATATGTCGAAATGAGAATTGAAAGACATGCTTATAACTGATTATTTACAAGCGAATGCAAGTGTGCGCGGCGACAAGAAAGCTATAGTATTTATCGGAAAGACGGTATCAGGTACAGCGATAAGAACTTCCGTAACGTGGAATGAATTCAATGATATGTCCGATAGGGTTGCGAAACTTATCAAACGCAGCGGGGCAAAAAAGGGTGATAAGGCAGCAATAGTCCTGCCGAATTGTTTGGAGTGGCTTCCGATATATCTTGGGATTCTTAAAGCGGGTGCCGTAGCTGTCCCGATTAACAGCAATAACAGTGCGGATGAAATCAAATATTGCCTTGAGTTATCCGACTGTGTGTGCGCGTTTTTTATGTATGGCGACGGTATTTCGGATGCGGCAGTCGAAGTAGGGTCTCTTACTTCTGTCTGGTACCTGGGTGAGGATGTGCCCGAGCACAAAAACGATCTCATGAAGTGCCTTGCGGAAATGCCCGTGACAGACTCTGATACGGAGATTAAGGAAACCGATGTGGCCGTGATATATTTTTCATCAGGAACAACAGGTAGGTCCAAGGCGGTTATGCTCTCGCATAAAGCCCTGTCTTGCGGGGCGGTTACCGAGCTGTCGCATCATATGCAGGAGCAAAGGGACAACTTTTTGTGTGTTGCTCCGTTCTATCACACGGGAGCAATGGTGCATTGGTTAGGCACTTTGGCTGTCGGCGGATGTGTTGTTGTGAATAATATTCGTTCGCCGAAAAAAATATCCGAGATTATTGAGAGTGAAAAAGTCGGTATCGCGTGGCTTGTGGTTCCGCAAATTCAAGACATTTTGGATCTGATAGATGAAGGCGTAATCAGAAAGGAATGTTTCGCCTCCATGCGATTGATGCATACAGGGGCTCAGCCTATTCCGCGGGAGCTTATGATGCGGTGGCGCAGTATGTTTCCCGCTATGTCGATAGACGTCAGCTACGGTCTTACTGAAGCTACCGGTCCCGGTTGCATTGACATGGGTATAGATACAATCGAAAAGCTTGGCTCGATCGGTAAGCTTGCCCGCGGGTGGGAGGCAATCGTAGTCGATTCCGAAGATAATAAACTTGAGCCCTATGCCGTCGGAGAATTATTTCTGAGAGGTCCGGGGGTAATGACGGGCTACTATAAGGATGCCGAAGCAACGGAACGCGTGTTGCGTGGCGGATGGCTCCATACGGGTGATATGGTATACAAAGATTGCGACGGTTATTATTATCTTGTTGATCGTAAAAAAGATGTAATTATCGTCGGAGGTGAGAATGTATATCCGGTGCAGCTCGAGAATTTTTTTAGGCAATTCGAATTCGTAAAGGATGCGGCTGTCATCGGCATTCCAAACCCGAGGATGGGTGAGAGTGTCGCGGTAATAATTGAATTAAAGAGCGGATATCGGTGCTCGAAGAGTGAAATTCGGAAACTGTGTTCGGAGCTTCCCGAGTACCAGAGACCACTCAGGATTTTGTTTGACGATATAATTCGTAATACAACGGGAAAGATAAACAGAGCGGCGATGCGTGCGCGGTATTTATCATCTCGTGAGAAAAAACAGTAGTTAGGGGATAACACATATGAAAAAAAGAAAAAATGTCAAGGCGCTGCACAATTTTCATATAGCCTTCGGCATCATGATAAAGATCTATCCCGAGAAATTTATCATGGAGCTGCTGCTTACGATATTCAACAACATCATCAGCTTTTTCTCATTTACGTATATCCTGAGATTTGTGGTAAACGGTCTGCAGACCGAGCGCCCCGTATCGCAGCTTATTGCATACGTAATGATTATGATGGTGCTGCAGGTCCTGATATCATCGGTCTCCATCGTATGCAATAACTATTTTGCCCCGATATTCAATAAGCGGTCGGAGTCGAGGATGAATGCGATAATCAACAAAAAATCGCTCGAGTCGGACATCGCGAACTATGAGGACCCGCAGATGTATGCGCTGTACGGTCGTGCGCTTTCGGGCGGAGTCGGCTCTATCGAAAAGGTCGGTACTACGATAACGAGCATCACGGGAATGGTCATAAATCTCGCGCTTTCCTCCTTCCTTATCGTGGCGATAGACCCAGTGCTGTTTGTGTTTGCGCTTATGCCGCTGCTCATAAACATCACAAACAAATACGTCTCCCGAAAGAGATATGAGTACGGCGTTATCTCCTCCGAGATAATGCGAAAGAACGGCTATACACAGCGCGTGTTCTATCAGAGCGAGTATGCAAAGGAGATGCGCCTGACGAATATTCACCGCGTAATGCTCAGGGATTTTCGCGAGTCGGTGGATGCGTTTGTACATCTGGCAAAGACTAAGGGCGTGAGGCTCGCACTCATGTTTTTCTTTTCGAATCTCGTATCCGCAAAGCTGCCCGTAGCTGGCGCGGAGATATATACGATATACAGGGCGCTTGTTTCAAAGACCGTTCTGATAGGCGACTGCCTTGTCGTATTCAGTGCCATAACAACGGTGTCGCGCATATTCAAGCGTGTGGAGCGTGAGGTGTCCGCGATATTCGATATCGGATACAGCTTTCAGGATTACCGCGACTTTATGTCCCGCGAGGAGAAGATAGAGACCTGCAAGAGCGGCGCGGCTGCATCGGGCGGGGATATCGAGCTGCGCGACGTTTCCTTCCGCTACGGCGGAGCGTCGGACGACAGTCTGCACGATATCGACCTGAAGCTCAGGCAGGGTGAAAAGCTCGCGATAGTCGGTCTGAATGGCGCGGGAAAGACGACACTCGTCAAGCTGCTGCTGCGGCTGTACGACCCGACGGGCGGCACGGTGCTTATGGACGGGCGCGACATCCGCGAATATAACATCGACAGCTATCGCGCATGCTTCGGGATAGTTTTTCAGGACTATAAGCAGCTTGCGGTCTCTGTCGGAGAGAACGTGCTCGGTCGACCTATGAGGGACGGCGATGAGGCGCTTGTCGAGTCGTCGCTGAAAAAAGCGGGTCTGTGGAACAAGATATCGCAGCTGCCCGACGGAATACATACCGTTATGACACGCGAGTTCGACGAGAACGGACTTATCCTTTCGGGCGGCGAATCGCAGAAGCTGGCGATAGCGTCGGTATATGCACGCGACAGTTCGGTCGTTATTCTGGATGAGCCGTCGAGTGCGCTTGACCCGATAGCCGAAAAGCAGATGTACGATCAGATGTATGAGGCGTGCAGGGACAAGACCATGATATTTATTTCGCACAGGCTTTCCTCCGCGACCGATGCGGACAGGATCATTCTCATGGAGAACGGAACCATAAAAGAAACGGGCACGCACGCCGAGCTTATGCGGCTGGGCGGCAGCTATGCAGAGATGTTCCGCGCGCAGGCGGAAAGCTATGCACGATAACGTCGGACGGAGGTGAGGATATGAAGCTTAATATAGCAGGGCGTATGAAAAAAGCATGGAGCTCGGCGAAGCAGATCGCCGTAAATACGGGCTACTCATGCAAGTATACGTGGCATTATTCAAAGCTGTATTTTATTACATATATGTGCGATTCGCTGATAAAGGGTCTGGTCGATCCCGCCGTGCTGCTGCTTACCGCGCGGCTGTATACCATGCTCGGAGAGCAGCCGTGGTTTATCGACGCGCTGTTTGTAGAGGTGAGCCTGACGCTTGCCATCATCGTCCGCGCGCTGTGGGATTTCCTTTTCGGAAACAGCATCTGGCCTGCGCTCTCGCAGCGGCTGCATTACAGGGTGCAGAGCGATCTGTTCAAGAAGGCGCGTACGTTCGAGCTGTCAAAGTTCGACGACCCCGAATTCTATAATAACTACATTCTCGCAATGCAGTATTCGGATTCCGCCGTAACGGGAGCTATCGGAAATTTCTCGAGGCTTCTCCAGTATGTGCTGAATTTCTCCGCAACGCTCGCGCTGCTCGTGTATATCGACTCGGGCGCTATGGCGGTGCTACTCGTAAGCTCGCTCATTTCGATGTTCATCAGCGCAAAGCTCAAAAAGACCGATAACGCCATGCGTGCCGAGTTTGCACCGATAGTCCGTCACGGTCAGTATGTAGACCGCGTTTACCGTCAGGCGGATTTTTCAAAGGAGCTCAGGCTGTCGGGTCTTTCCGCATGTCTCGGTGAGATGCATGCGCGGTATATCTCCGACAATATGCGGGTGTCCAAAAAATACGGCAAGAAAAAGAGCATTCTGGCGGTGCTCGATCAGGTCAACAGCGTAGGCGTCTACATGTCGGTTATTGCAATGACGCTGTATAAGCTCGTCGTGCTCGGCACGGTCAGCATCGGCGGATTTACCGTCATTATCAATGCAAACAGCTCGTTCCGTGACTGTCTCGTGCAGCTTGCCGACATGATAACGAATCTTTCGAGTCAGAGCGAGCAGCTTGATAAGGTCCGCAACTTTATGGAGTACAAGTATGAGGGCTGCGCGGGCGAGCTCCCTGCGCCCGAGTTTGAGTCGCTGGAGCTTAAGAATGTCTGCTTCGGCTATGTCGGCGGTGCGGATGTGCTGCACGATGTCTCGTTCAAGATACGCCGCGGCGAGAAGATAGCCATCGTCGGCTATAACGGCGCGGGAAAATCCACCCTTATAAAGCTGCTTATGCGGCTGTATGAGCCGAGGAGCGGATGTGTTCTTTATGACGGCGTGAACGCCGCGGAGTACGACGTTGAGAGCTATCGCGGCAGATTCGGCGCGGTATTTCAGGATTTCCGCATCTTTGCGGCTACGGTGGCGGAGAACGTGCTCGGAGACGAGTTTGAGGAATCCGACCGCCCGCGCGTGCTGGAGGCGCTGCACCGAGCGACCTTTGATAAAAAGCTCGCCGAGCTTGACAACGGCATCGAAACCATGCTGACCCGCGAGTTTGACGACAACGGAACAAATCTGTCGGGCGGAGAGGCTCAGAAGATTGCCATCGCGCACGTTTTTGCGGGAAATTTCGACGTTATCATAATGGATGAGCCGTCCGCTGCGCTCGACCCGATAGCGGAGTACGAGCTTAATCGTCAGATAGCCCGATTTGCTTCGGATAAGACGGTGATATTCATATCTCACAGACTGTCGACGACGCGCCATGCGGACAGAATATATATGTTCGAGGATGGGCGCATAGCAGAGCAGGGAAGTCATGACGAGCTCGTGCAGCGCGGCGGAAAGTATGCTGAGATGTTCACCGTTCAGGCGGAAAAGTACATATCGGAAAACGGATAACCGGGAGGCAATATGAAGATTTTATTGCCGTTTGAAACCTCTCCGTT
Source organism: uncultured Eubacteriales bacterium (assembly GCA_900546695.1). GTDB lineage: Bacteria > Bacillota > Clostridia > Oscillospirales > CAG-272 > UMGS911. The sequence continues at coordinate 16,416 of URDX01000002.1, forward strand.
CATAAAAACATATGTTAATCATGCTTATCCTTTCGGAATTATTGAGGCGAATTTCGGAGAAGATGTTCTTTCAAGACTGCTCTGTGACAAATACGTTAATTGTATATACGTCAGGAATGACAGAAATAAGTTTTATATTACTGAATCGGATAATTGGTTTGAACAAAACGGAGTTATGACACACAAGGCGTATATGTGCATCGAAAAAAGTATGTCATGTGTTGAGGAGTCGATTGCAGAAACCAAACGAAGGCTTTCGGTCGGCGAGTACGTTTTAGCTCGTCTGAATGAGGGCAGATTGTCGGCGGTCAACCAAGGACGTACGTATGATTTTGATCACGAGTGCCTGATATACGGTTTTGACGACGAGGCAAAACAATATCGGACTGCCGGATATATCAAGCGTTCCGGCAGGGGAAAACAGTATGTTCCGTACAGTATAACATATGAAGAATATGCGGATGCTCTGTATAATGTTGAGTGTTGTGTTGTAGAATTACTGTTTTACAAAGTAAATACGGATATTGTCTTGCCGGATGCCGATACTGCGCATGTGCGATTGTTGCTTAAGCAGTATGTAGAATCTGATAATCCCGAATATACGAACCGTGAAGATTTGCGAGATCTCATTGCGGCAGGTGAATTAAAGTTCGGAATATCAGCATGGGACGAATTGGCAACTTATATTAAAAGCACAGAGTCTGACAGCAATATTGATATGAGATATATCAGACAGTATTACGAGCACAAATTATTGATGAAAAAAAGAATGCAGTATCTTTCGGAAGGTGTTGCCGATTTGTCCGTAATCAAAGCTGCTTCGATAGTCTCGGAAGAATCGCAGAAGGTCATGGCGCTTTCATTAAAATACAATATGTCGAGAAATGTAAAATTATTGGATCAGATCTCGGCGAGGATAGTATCAATAAATGAATATGAAGCAGATTATATTAGAAAGGTTATTGACCTTCTGGACTGACTCGGCGGTGTAATTAACAGCGTCTTGAAAGAATGATTATGAAACTTATTCCTGTCAGATATCGTAATGTTGAATATCCTAACGGCATTATCCCGGTTTTGCGGGAGGTAGCGGGGAATATTGATTCAAAGCCACTGTCTGTAGATACACCGTATTCGCTGCATACGGAGTATTCCTACATGAAAAGAAGGTTTGATTCCGAGCTGCTTTCCGACCTGGATGAGCTTAAGGATGCCGAAAGAAACGGCATACCGATGCTGTGGTACAGTGATAGATGGAGCTATGAATACGCACTTTTTATCAAACGCCTTGTGAGCGGCAGCATAGCACCCGAGGTGATAGAGCTCCACCCTCCGTTCTCGGATTATTGCGCCGATTTGGAAACATTTCTTTCCCGTTATAAGATTTTCAGCGACGAGATAGCACGCGATTACCCGCATGCCGAGCTCCTGCTTGAGAACAGATGCGGGACGATGTACAATAAGTCAAAGTTTTTGATATCAAAGTGCGATGACGTTCTGTCGCTTTGCGACACACTGAAAAGTCGCAGCGACATAAACTTGGGCGTTGTTTTGGACTATCCGCAGCTTTTCAGCGCCGAGGGCATAAGCCTTGATGCGGTAGAGCTCGACAAAATACTGTCGTTTAATGAGACCTTGAAGAGTTATAGGGAACAGATCAGGGCTATTCATTTGTGGGGTAAGAAAAGGGGCAAAAATAAGCAGCGTTGGATAGCGCATTCGGGAGACCTGAATTCGTTTTTCAGCGGCGATACCGTAAAAAAAGAGACGTTCATCGCTTCGCTTATGGACACCTTTGACGACGATGTTCGTAGATACTTCGTGCCCGAGGTGAATTCTTCGGGCGATGATCTGAGAAGCATTGTAAATGACCTGTGCGAGGCGGGAGTGAGCTTCGCGGAATAAGATCTGAAGCCAAATCTGTGCTTTGATTTTTAAATCATATGCCTACGTTTGTGCTTGTTAATTGGATTAAGGAGAACTTAAATGGAGATTATCGCTACCGCGGGAGCTTCGGTGAAGGATGATTTGTTGGAAGCGCTTGTCAAGCAGGGGCTGAACATTGATGTTGACTACTTCCGTTTTAATTTGGGAAAGTATGATTCGACAGAAGCTACATGGCTGCGTGTGAATGAGATACTTTCGATGAAGAAAAAGTACGGAATCAGATTGATGATCGATATTCCTTATCCTTTCCGTAAGCCGCGTATATTTATTAACAATGATCGGAATTTGATAGAAGCAGATATCGGAGATTCTTTTGATATCAGTTACAGTCGAAATGATGCAGTATATACGGACTCTGAAGATATACAGGCGCTCTGTGTCGGGGATTTAATTTCCGATTCTGATGGTGAAGAAGTTCTGTGTGTAAAAGAAAAAAAGGAGAATTGTTTAGTTGTCGAGGCGATCAAAGAGTGTTGTATCTTTGATAAAAAGGGTATTTGCTTCGGAACATTGCTTTCGAGTCAAGAAAGGAGAGGCTTGTACAGAGATATAGTTAATTATTTATGTCCGACAAGTGTTGCGCTGTCGTTTGTTTCTGATGGTGTGGATGTTTGCGCTTTTAAAAAACTATTAAACGCAGATTGTGAGGTTATAAGTAAAATCGAGTCTTGTTCCGGGATTGAGAATCTGTTGTCAATTTCGGCTGAGTCCGATTTAATGGTGGCAAGGGGCGATTTGATGATATATGCCGATTATATGCAATTATCGGAGAATCAAGGGAAAATTGTCGCAGCCTCTGTGAATGCCAAAAGAAAAGTGTACATAGCAACAGGAATTTTAAACTCATTGTATAAGCACAGTATACCGACACAGGCCGAGATGGTTGACATATGCACAATAGTCGGGCTTAATCCTTACGGGATTATTTTGAACGGAAGTGTTGTTCGGAATAATTTTGAAAAAGCGGTGGAAATTGTACGTCGACTGTTGTAGCATATGTTTTTTGCTGTGTAATTTTGTTTATTGTAATCGTTGGTTATCTTGTTTGCGGCAGAATATACCGATAGATGGGAACGATTCCGAATCTTGCTTGCAAAGTTGAATATTATTATAAAGGAGAAAACTGTTTATGTTGAGAATTTTAACCTGGGACGAATATTTTATGGGAGTCGCGATGCTGTCGGCACAGCGCAGCAAGGATCCGTCGACGCGGGTCGGCTGCTGCATAGTGTCTGACAAACGCATAGTCGCGGTCGGCTACAACGGCATGCCGCGCGGCTGCGATGATGCCGTTTTCCCGTGGGGCAGAGACGGCGCACCGCTCGAATCTAAATATCTGTACGTCGTTCACGCGGAACTGAACGCCATTCTCAATGCTACATCCGACCTGCGCGGCGCGACGCTCTACACCTCGCTGTTCCCCTGCAACGAGTGCTGCAAGGCGATAATCCAGAGCGGAATATCGAGGATAGTCTACATAAGCGACAAGCACTGCGAGAGCGATGCGGTCATTGCCGCAAAGCGAATGCTCGACAGCGCGGGAGTGATATATTCCCGCTTTGAGAGCGAGAAAAAAAGCATAACCGTTTCGCTCGACGTGTCGGATGTCTGAGCGGCGGCATGCTGAGGGGGACAGGATATGTTTATAGCCTTTGACGGCATGGACGGCGCAGGAAAAAGCACGCAGGTCGAGCGGCTTGAAGCATGGCTGCGCGACTCGGGGCGGGTCGTACATCGGCTCGACCTCGGAAGAACGCCGTATTTTTATGAGCTGCTGCAGCGGATAAACTCGCGCGAGCTGTCCGTGCCCGCAGAGATACGCGAGATGATATACTATTTTGAGGGGCTGTACGCGAATATCAACTACATCCGCACAACGGCGCGGGATGAGTTTGTACTTATAGACCGATACTACCTTTCGTACTTTGCCTACGGTCTCGAAAACGGCATGACCGAGGAGCAGATCGCGTTCTATACGAAAAACCTGATCGAGCCCGATCTGTATTTCTTTCTTGATGCGGATGTCGGAACGACCCGCGCAAGGATAAAGAGCTACCGCAGCTTCGACGCGCCCGAGCTCGGCTACCGATACGACGCGGAAAACGCCGCCGCAGAGGATATTGACGCAAGGTTCACGGCGTTTCAGAGCCGCGTCCGAGAAAACTATCTCTCGCACATCCGCGAGGGACATCGGGTCATCGACGCGACGCAACCGGAAATTTTAGTAGAACAGGAAATACGCAATGCGTTTGAAAAAATGGTTTGATAAAGATGTTCCTATTATGGGGTTTGGTGGAATCCCTATTATGTCCGGCAAAGATAGTGAATTTCCGGTGAAACATCGGTATCATCGGATATTCGCGGATATGATGTATTAGAACATGCGAAAATCCATAGAATTGCTGTGAAAAAAGTATAACATGCATTAATACAGGCGGCTTGGTTGTTCTGCTGCCCGGCATATACGGCAGAAATATATTTTTGGCAGCGGCGGTCGTTATACTTGGCATCGGTCACATCGGAATTCATCTCGCCCATCGAAAAGAGGCGGAGCGGCTGCAGAGGGCGAATGCACGGAAATCGAAAACGGAGGAAGGTTATGAGAAAATTTACAGGCGCTGTCGCGCTCGTTATGCTTTGTGCGGCTCTTTCGGGCTGTGGGGAAAAGCTCTACAACGGTACGGACGGGCTTATCGAAAAGGCAAGGGAGGAGCTTCCGCTCTCCGATGCCGCGACGACCGAGATAAAGTACGGCGGCATGATAATAACGAGTGACAACGCGCTCGCATGGTATATCTCGGGCGACGAATATCAGGCGCATTATTATCTGCCGATGGAAATTGAACTGAAGGACAGCGAAAGATGCGCATTCGTCAGGTCATACAAGCCGATGACGGGCGACGCGAAGGATATTGCGTATGTAAAATGGAACGACGGATACGTGTTTATTATCAACAATCCCGATTGTGCCGTGCTCAGGATAACGGGCGGAAACGGCGACCGCTATGAGTCGATAGACAGCAGCCGGCTCCCGTATGTCTATTATTATCCCGCGCTCAATGCCGAATACGGCTTTCTTGACTCCGACGGAAACGAGCTCGGTGCAGGCTCATCGGAGGCGCAGGATGGCGTCGAGTAAAGAATATCTCAGCTTTATTAAAGAGTAGCTGTCCGAGCTTGACAATGTCGCGTACCGCGCGATGATGGGGGAGTACATAATATATTATCGCGGAAAGATTGTCGGCGGGATATATGACGACCGACTGCTCGTCAAGCCGACATGCTCGGCGCGCGGTTATATGCCGGATGCTGCTGCCGAACCGCCGTATGAAGGTGCAAAAGAGATGCTGCTTGTCGATAATGTCGACGACAGAGAATATCTTGCCGAGCTGTTCCGTGCGATGTATGATGAGCTCCCGATGCCGCGTAGCAGGGCGCGTCGTGGCTGATAAAAGCGGCAGGTAAGTGCAGAATTAAAGCGGCTGAAAGGCGGCGGAAGAGAATACGGACGAGAAAAGCGGCTGAAAAAACAGCCGAAAAGAACGTAAGAAAATACGGCTGAGAAGAACGGCATGACGGCACACGCCCGTGCGGGCTGTGTACGTTGGCGGATGTAGCTTTGACTGTCTCGCGTCGGATGCTATGCTCGCGGATGCGTTGACACGGTAGCTTAACAATGCAGTGAGTATGCCGTCGTGAACGAGGAAGAAAGCAGCATCAGCATCAGCATCAGTCATGTTTATCTTCAGATGGCAGACGACGATGAGCTTATTCCCGACGGCGCATACGTGCCGTAGGGTTACGCTGACGGATTGTCCGCTTCGCGGAGCTTTTCGGTCTACCCGAGAACATGACAAAGAAATAAGAAACAAAACTACAGCTGCGGTTTGCACGGCTGTGGTTTTAAACGCCGGTGCGCTGCGAGGCGGCACTACGCGCGATTTTTTGCGTGTCACCTATTTGTCACATTTCGGCACTTGAAATTCGGGGCACTTTATGATATACTGTACTGTATTTTGGACAAATGTCTATATGAATATAAATCGGATTCAGGAAGGCGATTATGGAAGATAAATTTTTTGACAGCGATATGTTCGGCAGCGATTCTTCGGACGGCGACGATATCAGCTTTTCGTCAATGCTTTCCGCTATAAACGGAGACGGCGGAGACGAGGCGGACGGCGCTGCAGCGGATGCCGATGCGGCTGAGGATATCGGTGCGGCTGATGCCGACGACGCTGTAACCGACGGCGGATATGACGACGGCGATGCGGGTGAACATGACGAGTTCCCGCCCGATACCGAGGACGAGTCGGACGATGAATTTCTCGGCGATGAGTCGGCGGCTTCCGCACAGGATGCGCGGGACTGTGCGGCTGACGCTGCGGAGCAATACGGGGCGCAGGATGCCGCGGACGGCGCTTATGAGGCTGACGGGAGCGATGCCGCATATGCAGATGCCGAGACGGACGATACATATGCAGGCGACCCCGATGATGCGTATGCGGAAAATTCCGATGCTGTCTACGCAGACGGTGCGTCGGGCGACTATGATGATGCTGCCGACGATGCGGTAAACGACTGTGATGAGTCGAGTGCCGACGATGTGACGGAAGAATACGGCGAAGCGGATACTGCGGCGGATGAAGCTACTGCAGACAGCGGATATGCGGCGGAGCCGACATATGAAGCGCCCGCAGCGCCGAAGGCTGTTCCGCTCTCCGCGCTGCACCGAGATGCGGAGCTGAGCACGGGTCACGGCAGGCGCAGCAAGGGCAAGCGCAGAAAGTCGGCAGAGCCTAAGAAAAAGCTCACCCCCGGCTGCGTCGTCAGACGCATTCTTGCGTCGGTGCTTGCGGCGGTCATTATTGCGGTATATCTTGTGCTGACGGTGATTTTCGTTCTTGTAAAGGGACCTTCACCGAGCGCGAAGCGCCTGTTCGTGCTGTCGGTCAAGGAGACGAGCGCGGCGGGCTTTCTCGCAAACATATTCCTGCCTGACGACGAAGTGGACGCAATTCTCGCGGCGCAGGAGCAGTCGGCGGCAGGTAACGATGAGACTACCGATTCGTCGCTCATCAGCATCGACAAAAAGCCCGAAACGGACGCCGCTCAGTCGGATGTTCCCGCAAATGCCGAGCCCGAGGATCCGGGCGACGGCATCGAGATAATAGAGGTAAAGAAGGAAAGCTTCAACGGCATTATCATGAAGATAGCCGACCCGAAGCGCGTTTTCCTCGGCGTGCCCGACACCTACGGCGAGACTGCAGTCGGACTTACTCTCCGTCAGATGGCGGCTAAATACGGCGCGCTCGGCGGCATAAATGCAGGCGGCTTCTATGACCCGAACGGCAGCGGCAAGGGTGGTATTCCCGACGGTCTCGTCATAAACGACGGCGAGCTCATCTGGGGCAACGCGACGACCGCATACAACGTTATCGGCTTTGACGGCGACGGTATTCTGCACGTCGGAAGCATGACGGGCAACACCGCGCTTTCGCTCGGTATAAAATATGCCTGCTGCTTCGGTCCGACCCTTGTCGTTAACGGCAAGGCGTGCAACGCGCGCGGCTCGCTCGGCGGCGGAATGAACCCCCGTACGGCGATTGGACAGACGGCTGACGGCAGTGTTCTCTTTGTGGTCATTAACGGCAGAAGCCTCGGCAGCCTCGGTGCGACATACGACGACCTGACCGACCTGCTCATCGAGTACGGTGCGGTAAACGGCTCGAATCTCGACGGCGGCTCATCCTCGCTGCTGCTATACAACGGCGAGCTGCTTAATGTCAGCGCGTCGGTTATCGGCGAGCGAGAATTGCCGACCGCATTTCTTGTCAAATAAAATCGTCCGGACCGAAAAAGCGAAAACAAGTTGAGTTTATCATTCTTTCATATGTCCCATATGGCGAGAAAGGAGTCGGAATCCTGACGGATTCCTGCTTAAGGTTTAATGTTTTCGCTTTTTCTGCGCCCGATTTCGCCGCGCGACGTACGCTTGTACGCCTTGCGCGACGAAATCGAACACTCCAAACGATTTTATCTCTCCCCTTTGCAGGGAGGCTAAAAAAGCGCAGACCACAACCCGTCTCTGCCGTACGCTTGTACGGCGACGAGTTGCGTTTCGACGCTTCTGCATCTTTTTTATCTCTCCCTGCGACGGTTCGACAAAATCGTCCGGACCGAAAAAGCGAAAATGAGTTATTTTAGGAAAGGCAGCTTTCGCGAGGCGGAAGCGACGGTATGAACGTGAAAAATTCCGAAAAGAAGCGTATGCCGCTGTTCTGGCGCATATTTCTTATAGTTTCGCTCGTGCTCGTTCTGCTTATAACGGCGGGCGGATTCGTGTTTGCACGGTATATGAGCGAGTATGAAGCGTCGCGCATCGAGACGGTGCTCGACAATTTCAAGGATGAATACGACCTTGACCGCCTTGCGGTAGTTATTGCCGAGAATCTACCCTCCGACTGCGGAAAATTCCTGTCGGCGGAGCAGACGGTCAGCAGTCTTATCATGCCCGCGCTCGGCGATGATTACATCTGCACAAAGCGGGTCGGCGAGTACACCGACGACAAGCCCGTCTACACCGTGATGATAGGTGAGCGGGAGATCGGGCGTGTTTCGTTTGAAAAGACGGGGAGCAGCTTCTTCGGCTTTGACGAATGGAGCGAAGGAAAGCTCGAATATACGGGCGACTTCTCCGACATGCACTACGACAGCTTTTATATCAAGGTTCCCGGCGGTGCGACGGTCACGCTCGCGGGCTCGCAGCTGTCGGGCACGTATAACCGCGGCTCGGAGAAGTATGCGGGAGCATGTGCCGAGCTTGAGGACCCGAAAAAGATGCCGCTGTGCGATCTTTATGAGGTCGGAGAGGGCTATGACGGCTTTCTCCCGGCGGTAAAATACAACGGCGCAGAGCTGACGGTGCTCTCGGATACAAAGACCGACGGCGTACGCACGCTCGCCTACTCGCTCCCCGAGAGCTCGCTGCACACCCTCACCGTGACCGTTCCCGAGGGCTCTGCCGTCTATCTCGGCGACACCCTTGCGGGCGACAAGTTTATATCGGATGAGAAGGTCGAGCTCAGCGGACTCTCAGAGTGGAATGCGGCGGCAGCGGAGCAGCCGAAGTTTGTAAAATATGTTTTCCCCGGACTGGTTTCCGAGCTTACTCCCACCGCAAAATCCGCTAAGGGCGCGTCGCTTACCCCTGCGGGCGAAAATGATGCGCATACCGATTACGTCTTTGACGTTCCCGCAGAAGAACTCATCACCGCGAAGATAAACGCCCCCGACGGCGGTACAGTCACCGTCAACGGCATAAAGCTCACCGACGCGCAGCTGGTCAGCCGCGAATCGGTATGTCAGGAGATCGACGCGATAAGCAAGTTTATCACAAACCCCAAAACAACCACCCTCTACGAGGTGTCTGGGCTCTATCTCCTGCCCGAGGTCACTATTACCGACGCGAGCGGAGCGGAGCTGACCGTCGAGTGCGAGGACAGCTCGTTTACCTATGCAAAGGAGCCCTCCGAGCAGCTTAAGACAGAGCATGAACAGTATGTTACCAGGTTCGTCGACGGCTATATCAAGTACTATACCGACGGCGCATCGCGCATAGCAGCAAACTATCAGAGTCTTATTCTCCCTTATCTGCAGCCGGGAAGCGTCGCTTACAGCTATCTGTCTACTGTGTACAGCTCGCTTGCATGGACGGGCAGATGCACTATATACGATAAGCAGATAAAGACCTACGACTATCAGTCATGGGGCGACAATGCCTTCTCCTGCAAGATAGATTTTGACCTCTCGTTCTATTCTTCAAACTCCGAGCAGGATACCGAGGAGCATGTACGCGCATGGCAGCTCTACTTTGTAAATACCACGGGCGGTGCAAACGGCTGGCGGATAGCAAAGATGGTTTTTGACGCAGAATAAACAGGTCGATCTGTGCGGTCGGACCCGCAAAACAGCCGTAAGGGCAGCGAATGAGGTGCTTCTATGAAAAAGCGCTTTCGTTCGCTGCCCTTGTATGTTATGATGCTGTTTGCTGCTTGTCTCCGCGGCATGCTGCCGAGTACGATTGCTTCGGTGACTGCGCGGGGTCGCAGACAGCAGCCGTGCGGCTGCCTTATCGCCCTGATGCGCTTTGCGATAGGGCATTTTATGACCGTGCGGCGTGGTTCAGGATAAAATTAGGTATGCACCGAACAGCCCCCCTCTTTGCTCAGGACATGATACAGGCGTTACTGCACAGGATGCTCGGAAAAAGTATAAATTATATGCGCAGATTTTAGTCCATGTAGTTTATGTAATTTTAACACAAATGCCTATATAATGCAAGTGTAATTTAACTATGGGGGATAATATGCCTGATTACTATCTGATCGGTCAGAATATAAGAAAATTCCGTAAAGCAAAAGGTCTGTCGCAGGAGTCGCTTGCCGAGCAGATCGGGATATCGACCACTCATATGAGTCATATCGAAACAGGAAACACAAAGCTCAGTCTGCCGGTGCTGATAAAGCTGTCTCAGATACTCGAGGTATCGACCGACAGCATGATATTCGGCGAGTCGGGAAACGACGCGGCGGTTGCCGACAGGTGCATAGCCGAGATGCTGGAAGGTACAAGCGTCGGACAGCGTCGGGTGATAGGTGAGGTCATCGCCGCGGTAAGGACCGCGATGGATAAATATCTTTGATTTGCTGCGTCGCGGCAGACGTATATAGTTGTGCCGCGTGTGTTTTCTCCGCAGTCGACCGCCGCAGCTGCGTGATTGCAATCAGCCCTGCCGTGTCTGCCCGTCGACGCGCTCGCGCTTCAGCGGTGCGGCATCGCCGCAGACGTAGTACAGCAGCGCACAGCCGTCGGATACCGTTATCTCTGCGCGGCAGCCGATATATGAATTGCTCACACCTATCGGAAAATCGTCGGTTATCTCTCCGTTTTCAAGGGTGTATTTTAGCCCCGAGATTGTAACGCCGCGTACGCTGCGCTCGAGTGCAAAAAGCGAAACCTCTCCACTCGTGCGTGAGGGAAGAGTAACGCGCTCGCCCGACAGCACGGTCATCGCGCAGCCGCTGCCGTACAGATAGCCGCAGCCGCCGCGCTCGGTTATGAATCGCAGGGTCTGTATATTCGCCAGCGTATGGTCGAGCCTCCCGCCTGTGCCGCCGAACATATGTATCTCGCGGCAGCCGCGCGAGAGCGCGAGCCGCACCGCAGCAAGCATGTCGGTGTCGTCTTTTTCTATCGGCAGCTGCACCGCGCCTACTCCGTCGGGGCGCTCGGAGGAATCGTAATCGCCGATGTATATGTCGGGCGTGATGCCTATCGAATCGAGATATTTATATCCGCCGTCCGCCGCTATCACGAGACTGTCGGCGCATAGCGCGCAGGGCTGCGGGGAGTCGGTGTAATCGCCCGCGCCGAAGATGAGACAGCGGGCGGTATTGTTCTTATCCATATTTTAAACCTCTCTTTCGGGTGGATATATTCTACCACAAAAAGACGCGGCTGTGAACGGCTTTCGGAGATTTTTTTCGCGCGGCGCTTTTTCTCGCGCGGCGGGCGGTGCCGTTTTTTTCGGCTTTGGGTAATTTTTTGCGCCCCTGCGCATCTGAATTTCCCGTCTACTTGTATACGGCGCAAAAATGTGTTATAATCTGTACGGTGTGCGGTGTGATCCGCCGTGCAGCCGTAACGTCATGCGGCGGGCTCGCCGCGCAAGAATACAAAATACTGCACAAGGATGGTCCGTGCGTCGGCGCGGGCAAATAATGTGATGAAGAATATTATCAAAAAAACTGCAAATGCGGTCCGCGCGGCGGGCGGTGTGCCCCGTCCCGAGGATTATTTCTGCTCGGCTGTCATAGTCGCGGCGGGCTCAGGCACGCGCATGGGCAGCACACGGACAAAGCAGATGACCGAGCTGTGCGGAAAGCCCGTTGTCGTGCATACGCTGCTCGCTTTTCAGGCGTGCGAGGCGGTCAAGGAAATAATCGTCGTTGCGCGCGAGGATGAGCTCGGCGCGTATGCGGAGTTTGAAAAAACATACGGGCTGACTAAGCTCAGACAGGTTGTGCCGGGCGGCGCAAACCGTCAGAAGTCGGTAATGCTCGGCACAAAGGTGCTCTCCTACCGCTCGGAATATGTTGCGATACACGACGGCGCACGGTGTCTCATCACCCCCGACGAGATAACCGAGGTGCTGCGTCAGGCTTGCATATACGGCGCAGCCGCGGCGGCGGAGGTGATGACCGACACGGTAAAGCGCTGCGACGACCGCGGCTTTGTCACCGAGACGGTGGACCGCAGTGCGCTCATGCGCGCGCAGACCCCGCAGTGCTTCAAGACGAGTTTGTATCTCGCGTCGGCATATACGGCGGAGCGTGACGGCTTTGAGGCGACCGATGACTGCTCGGTAGCGGAGCACGCGGGCTTTCCCGTGCGTATGGTCGACTGCGGCAGGACAAACATGAAGATAACAACGCCCGAGGACCTTGTCATAGCGCGGGCGCTGCTCACATCGCGTAATCTCACGGCACGCGCCGCGGATTCGCATAATTGATGATCGGAGAGACAGCATGAATATTATACCGAGAATAGGACACGGCTACGACGTTCACCGTCTGACAGAGGGCAGGGCGTTGATACTCGGCGGGGTAAGGATAGACTACCCGCTCGGTCTGCTCGGACATTCGGATGCGGACGTGCTGACCCACGCGGTGATGGATGCACTGCTCGGTGCGGCTGCGCTCGGCGATATAGGACAGCACTTTCCCGATACGAGCGAGCGCTACCGCGGGGCGGACAGCATGGTGCTTGCATCTGAGGTCGTGCGTATGCTCGGCGATGCGGGCTACACCGTCTGCAATATTGACGCTACGCTGCTCGCGCAGAAGCCGAAGCTCGCGCCGTATATCCCCGCGATGCGCAGCCGTCTGTCGGAGGTGCTCGGCATCCCGCTCGATGCCGTCTCGATAAAGGCAACGACCGAGGAAGGTCTCGGCTTTACGGGCAGCGGCGAGGGTATGGCATGTCATGCCGTCGCGCTCATCTACCCGAGCGAAAGCTAATCGGGCAAAAAGTAAATAGAGCGAAAATAATAAAAAAGTCCGTCCCCGCCGAGCATAGCTCGACGGAGACGGTATATATGAGGCATCACCGCGGGCATGGCGACAATCCGACATCCCGCACTTTCACCGTCCGTTGCCTCGCGGTAGGATGCGGAGATTTCCGTGCCGCCTTTATCAATGTATGCCGACGGCTGCTTTTGGTGAATGCGCGGCGCGCTCCGCACGTCAAAAAAGAAATCGGAAAGGATACATATCATGAACAAGAAAATGACTCTTTCGCCCTCCGCGCTCTCCTGTGATTTTTCGCATCTCGGAGAGGATGTCCGCCGCGTCGAACAGGCAGGGGCGGAGTATCTTCATCTCGACGTTATGGACGGCGTTTTCGTGCCGAATATCAGCTTCGGACCCTGCGTCATTTCCTCGCTGCGGAGCGCATCGGGGCTTGTGTTTGACGTTCATCTGATGATAACCGACCCCATCCGCTATATCCCGCAGTTTGTCAAGGCGGGAGCGGATATCATAACGATTCATGTCGAGGCGACCGACGACCCCGTAGCCGCACTCCGCGCGATACGCGAGGCGGGCGTTCGCTGCTGCATCTCTGTAAAGCCGGCAACCCCCGTGTCGGCGATAGAGCAGTATCTGCCGATGCTCGATATGGTGCTTGTCATGAGCGTTGAGCCGGGCTTCGGCGGTCAGAAATTTATGCCCGAGACGCTTGAGCATGTGCGCGAGCTTGTACGTCTGCGCTCCGAGCTTGGACTTGATTACGATATCGAGATAGACGGCGGTATCAACCGCGACAACATTAAGCAGGTCGTGGATGCGGGCGTGAATGTCGTTGTTGCGGGCTCCGCAGTGTTCGGAAAGCCCGACATAACCGAGGCGGTCAGGGAGCTGCGCGAGGCTGCCGTCTGACGTGATGTCGGTACGGCGGTAGCTGCTGCGGCGTGTGAGCGCGCTTTGACGTGCTCTGTCCGACGCGGACCGCTGCACCGATATTTTTCCCTGAGGGCTGTTACCGATTTTTTCAAAAAAAGGAGCGGAATATGAGTTCGATATGCGGAGCAAACTGTGACGAATGCAGAGCGCGCGACGATTGCCGCGGCTGCTCGGAGACCTGCGGCAGACCCTTCGGCGGCAGATGCATTGCGGCGGAATACATAAAGACGGGCGGCGCGGCGGCTTATCGCGAGTTCAGACAGAAGCTGCTCGACGAGGTAAACGAGCTGCTGCGCGCGGAGGGATTACCGTCTGCGCTCGCGCTGTATGAGCTGCCGGGTCAGTATGTCAATCTTGAATATCCGACGCCCGGCGGCGAGCACATCCGTCTGCTCAGCGACCGCGATGTTTATCTCGGAACGCAGATAGAGTTCGCCGACCTCGGTGTCTGCTACGGCGTTGTTGCGGGCACGGGATTCATTCTCATATGCAGCTACAGCCGCGACGGCAGCGATCCCGAGATAGTTGTCTACAAGCACAGATAAGGCGATGGATGGGGTCTATACGGATAAGACTATGAATGATGTCTATATGGATAAGGCTGCGAACGACAAGCCTATGAACGAAAAAATAAATGCCGATACCGCCGCGGATGCTCACGCAAGCTGGAATCCGTGGCACGGCTGCACAAAGCTCAGCGCGGGCTGCATGCACTGCTATGTTTACCGCAGAGACAGCGCCTTCGGGGTGAGCGAGGACAGCAGCGTATGCAGAAAAACGGCGGCATACGACCTGCCGATAAAGCGCAGACGCGACGGCAGCTATAAGCTTGCTCCCGACAGCACCGTATATACCTGCTTTACCTCCGACTTTCTGCTCTCCGATGCCGACCCGTGGCGCGCAGAGTGCTGGAGGATGATGCGGGAGCGCGGCGACTGTCGGTTTATCTTTTTTACAAAGCGTATCGACCGCCTTGCGGGCTGTCTGCCCGACGATTGGGGCGACGGCTATGAGAATGTGACGGTCGGCTGCACCGTCGAAAATTCGGATATGGCAGCGCAGCGGCTGCCCATCTTTACCGCGCTGCCGCTGCGGCACAGAATTATCGTCGCGGAGCCGCTGCTCGGACCGCTCGAGCTCATGGAATACCTCGGCGGTGTCGAGGAGGTCATTGTCGGCGGCGAATCGGGCGACGGGGCGCGCGTCTGCGACTATGTATGGGTGCTTGAGCTGCGTCGGTAGTGCGCGGAGCACGGTGTCGCGTTTACCTACCATCAGACGGGCGCACGTCTCCGCAAGGACGGGCGGCTGTACAGCATTCCTCGCGCGCTTCAGCTGTCGCAGGCAAAGCGTGCCGGCATAGATCACGACGGTCAAATAAAAGAATATGGAGAAAAGCAATGAATTTCTTTCACGAGGATCCCGAGCAGCTTCATATCGGAACGATGCCGAACAGGAGCTACTATATTCCCGCCGCGACCCGCGATGAGGCGGAGGCGGTAGACGCAAAACGCAGCTCGAGCCGTGTCAGGCTGCTCTGCGGCGAGTGGAGATTCAGATATTGCGGGGCATTTTCGGAGCTTGAGGAGGATTTTTGCACAGGGCTCTCGGGCGGCGGGCACATTTCGGTGCCGTCGGTCTGGCAGTGCTCGGGGTATGACCGTAATCAGTATATAAACGACCGCTATCCCATCCCGTTTGACCCGCCGTATGTACCGCAGCAGAACCCGTGCGGTGTGTATGAGACCGAGTTTGAGGCTTTCGGGGGCGGGAGACAGTATCTCGTCTTTGAGGGCGTCGATTCGTGCTTTTATCTTTGGGTGAACGGCGTGCTTGTCGGATACAGTCAGGTCTCGCACGCGGTCTCCGAGTTTGACATAACCGAATATGCCGCAAAGGGGAAGAACAGGGTGACCGTTCTTGTATTCAAGTGGTGCGACGGCACGTATCTTGAGTGTCAGGATAAGTTCAGAACGACGGGTATTTTCCGTGACGTGTATCTGCTGAACCGACCCGAGGAGCACATCCGAGATTATACGGTCAGGACCGCTTTGACGGAGGATAATTCATCGGCGGATATAATTCTTTCGGCGGAATTTCTGCACGAGCCGCTGCGGCTTGAGTACATGCTCCTCGACGGCGACGGCGTGACTGTCGCGAGCGGCGTGACAAACGACGGAAACGCGGTGATCACCGTCGCCGAACCTCTTCTGTGGAACGCGGAAACGCCGTATATTTACAGGCTGCTGCTGCGCTGCAATTCGGAGATAATATGCGAGCGGGTCGGAATAAGAAGGCTCGAGGTCGCAGACGGTGTTGTGAAGCTCAACGGAGCTCCCATCCGCATTCACGGGGTCAACCGACATGACTCGCACCCCGAAAGGGGACCTGCGGTGTCGTACGACGATATGCTCGGCGATATCCTGCTCATGAAGCGCAATAATATTAATGCCGTCCGTACATCGCACTATCCGAACGCACCGATAATGCCTATCCTCTGCGATATTTACGGGCTGTATCTCATAGATGAGGCGGACCTTGAGGCGCACGGCAGCTTTCGACTTTACGGCAAAAAAACGGGCGCGGTCAGATGCTGCGGCGACCCGATGTTCGAGCGGGCGATAGTCGACCGTGTCGAGCTGCTGTACGCGAGAGATAAAAACAGACCGTCGGTCATTATGTGGTCGCTCGGAAACGAATCGGGGTGGAGCGCGGCGCTTGAGCGGGCGGCGCGGTATCTGAAAGCCGTCGATGCGGAGCGCATCATCCACTATGAGAGCACCGCATCATGCGCGAATGAGTCGCCTGATTTTTCGTCGCTCGGCGTTATGAGTCGGATGTACGCTTCGCCCGAGGAGATAACCGCCTATTGCGCGGCACAGTCGGCAGCTGCACCCGATGCGCGGATGCCCGCTTTTCTCTGTGAGTATTCGCATGCCATGGGCAACGGTCCGGGTGACCTTGAGGATTACTACCGCTGCTTTGACAGCGAATATTTTCTCGGCGGCTGCGGTTTAGAATATTCTTGATGTGACCGTGCGGTGGAGCATTACGGGCGACGGCAGCATGGCTGTGTACGTTGACGCCGTTAAGGACCCCGAAATGCCGTATCTTCCGAGGCTCGGCATACTCTTTATGCTCGCCTCGGACTTTGAAAATGTCGCATACACGGCGCTCGGACCGTATGATAATTATCCCGATAAGCGCAACGCAAGCCGCTTCGGCTGCTTTAGCTGCAGGGTGTCGGATATGTATGAGGACCGCATTTCGCCGCAGGAGAGCGGCGCGCACGGTGGTTGTGAGTCGCTTGCGATCGATAACGGCGTGCACCGCATCTGCTTTGCACCGCTCGACCGACCCTTTTCGTTCGGCGCACTGCACTATACGACCGAGATGCTCAGCTGCGCGCGCCATGGCTTTGAGCTGACTCCGATGAAGGAAACAGCCATCTGCATTGATTACGCGCAGAGCGGAATAGGCTCGAACAGCTGCGGACCACAGCTTGCCGAGCGGTATCGCCTTGACGGCGGGCGCTTTTCCTATTCCTTTGAAGTGAGCTTTTCGCGCGTCGATGCCGCCGCAGCGGAATGAAAAAGAATGAAAAAACCGAAAAGGAGAAAACAAAAAGGAAGAAAGCGACGGGCGCTTCCCGATGTCGCCGCAGCGGTTGCGCGGAGACTGCATAAGCCGTATAACAATATAATACAAACCGACCGAATCACGGTGATTTTAACACGTGATTCGGTCGGCTTTTGTGTAGGCCTTTAGATTCGCATTGAAAATGATTAGTGACGCTGACACGCGGTGTAAGCATTGCTGTGCGCGCTGTGCGAGCTTTACGGCGCAACCGCCGCAGCGGAGCACCGGCGGCGCGCCCTCGCAACGTCTGCCGCTGCGCCCCCTGCGATGTCCCCCCGCTGCCCACCGCAGGAAATCTTCGCAGTGCTTCCCGCAATGCACCCCTGCGGGCATTCCCGCAGCGCCCCACCATACAGCCCTACGCAACGCCTACTGCGGCGAAACTTCTGTGCTGCAATTACTGTGCCGCAGGGAGAATTCGGACCGATACGGTCGGATTCGGGCGATTGAGACGGGATTTTGCGATGGAAAAACGGTCGTTATTTGTTTTCCGAACGTGTGCTGTTAGGGCATCGTGAGTTAACAATCGCGGCGCGTTCGGGAGAAAATGTGAAAATAATGCCTTTACGAAGCAACAATATTCCAAAAAAGCTGTTGACAATACGGAAATTTTGTGATAGAATCGAATCGCGGATAGAAATGGAAGTGATTCGACGTCAAATCACAAGATTCCATTTACTTCTTCATATCGACAGTCGGCTGTCGGTTTGTATCGTTCTTCCTTCGTTTCGGGAAAATGAAAAGGTTAAAAGCAGTAACAGCGGGAGTGCATCGGCATAGTATATATACAGAGTCGTGCCGCATTGCTGCGCGTGTGCCGAAAAATGTCCGAGCTCCGAGTATTACGGACCTCTTATTCTCGGCGCGTTGTGAGGTTAGGCTTTGTATGAAAAAATACTTTACACAGCCGTCGGAGTCATTGCCGGAGCATCTATGGCTCTCGGTGCCGTCGCCTCAGGTGCTCTCAGCACCGTCGTGAATCGCTATGGCCTGAATCAAGATGAGTAAGTCAACATCAAGGATCTTGTCAATATGATGAAATACCTTACCGTATACGATTCGGATATACCATCGGCACCGAGGATGTGTATGTCGATCCCGATGATGCGGAAAAAATCCATATCATAAACGCAAGTGATGTTATAGGGATAGTTGTATTTACAGACTGATATGTTTTCCCATGTCGGTGCATCCTACATAGCGGACGCAATATTGCTGATTTGAATCGGTTATTTTCTTTCCCACCGATTCGATTGGATATATCTTTTTCCTTGGTAAACGGGGCTGTCGGAAGTGTTCTATCTCCGACAGCCCCGATTTTTATGTGTCGGTCGGCTCGCGCATCGGACGGTTAGCATATCGGTCGGTTAGCATATCGGTTGGTTGCGCGTCGGTCGGTTTGTGCCTCGGTCGGCGCAAGTCGGTCTGAATTAAATAATGCGGCTCGAGATGGTGATACCGTCTCGGGCTTTTTTATTATGTTGAGTGTACGGGTGTTTTTACATCGGTTATCTTGTTTATGATTACTTGGATATCAGATGTGTCGGCATGCCTCAGCACGGCGTGGATATTCTCTGCTTAACCGCAACGGCACAGACCGACGGCAGCGGGCCTTTAGAGCGTAACTACAACGAGGATAATTCCTCGTGGGAGAGATATCCCGTGAGCGATTATTCGATGTATTTCCGCGGCTATAATGACGGCGACCCCGAAATGCCTCCCATCCTTACGGCATGTCAGAACTCCATGAAAAACAATGCGGGCATGTACGGCCGGGGCTCTACAGGCGCAACCAAGGAGGATGTGCTATCAACCTCACAAAAATACTAAGATGGCGTTCTTTATTACGCACGGCGGTCCTACACGTATTCAGATAAGCTCAGTCAACCGGTTGACTATGCTGCTCAGGCGTACGGCGGTACCCGCGACCGAAGATACTGATACCCTTTCCCAAACGGGGTGCCCGATGTGCTCTGTGTGAACCGCAGGGCTTCTCCGCTTTTTGCATTTTGTATATCTGTGCGGCTTTTCAGTATCGAAAATCACCCGTTTTCGCAGAAAATCTGACATAAAAGTCCGATTTTATGTCGATATCGGTAGGTAAAATAATCAGTTTTGCACACGTTCGCCGCGCGCCCGTGTAATGCGCTTTGTGGGATAATTACGAATATTATAATTTGTGGCTTAAGATGTTGACTGATATGGGATAATGTGGTATATTAATGGTGTAAATTACGTCATACTATGTAAAATATTATAATAATGCGCGCGGTTTTGACGTGATATGCATGGCAACTGTATACGAGAATATCCAAGTACGAATCGACTGACCCTGCCGAAGATTAAAGCTGCGCTGCAGTAGGCACAAATACAAAAAGGGGATGTTAAAAAACTTGTTTTTAACATCCCCTGTAGATTTTATGTCGGAGCACTTACACCCGACGTACCTGCGGAAAGCCCGACTTATGCAAGCTCTGCGAAGTACTTGATGGTACGAACCATCTGGCTGGTGTAGGAGTTCTCGTTGTCATACCAAGAAACGACCTGTACCTGATAGGTGTCATCGTCGATCTTGGATACCATAGTCTGGGTAGCATCAAAGAGAGAGCCGTAACGCATACCGATAACGTCGGAGGAAACGATCTCGTCGGTGTTGTAGCCGAAGGACTCGGTTGCAGCAGCCTTCATAGCGTCGTTGATGGACTCCTTGGTAACATCCTTGCCCTTAACGACAGCGACGAGAATGGTGGTCGAGCCGGTAGGAGTAGGAACGCGCTGAGCGGAGCCGATGAGCTTGCCGTTCAGCTCGGGGATGACAAGACCGATAGCCTTGGCAGCACCGGTAGAGTTGGGAACGATGTTCTGAGCACCTGCTCTGGAGCGGCGGAGGTCGCCCTTTCTCTGAGGACCGTCGAGAATCATCTGGTCACCGGTGTAAGCATGAACGGTGGTCATGATACCGGAAACGATCGGGTAGGTATCGTTCAGAGCCTTAGCCATAGGAGCGAGGCAGTTGGTGGTGCAGGATGCAGCGGAGATAATCTTATCCTCGGTGGTAAGCTCCTTGTGGTTTACGTTGTAAACGATGGTCTTAAGATCATTGCCTGCGGGAGCGGAGATAACGACTTTCTTAGCGCCTGCATTGATGTGGGCCATGGACTTATCCTTAGAGGTGTAGAAGCCGGTGCACTCGAGAACAACGTCAACGCCGAGCTTGCCCCAAGGGCAGGTGTTAGCGTCCTTCTCAGCGTAGATCTTGATTTCCTTGCCGTCAACGATGATGGAATCATCGGTAGCGGATACGGTGTGCTTGCCCTCGCCGATCTTGCCGCAGAAGGAGCCCTGAGCGGTATCGTACTTAAGAAGGTGAGCGAGCATCTTCGGGCTGGTAAGGTCGTTGATAGCAACTACTTCGTAGCCCTCTGCGTCAAACATCTGACGGAAAGCAAGACGACCGATACGACCGAAACCGTTAATGGCAACTTTAACTGACATAGTAATATCCTCCGATTGAGTATTAATTGTAATATAGTTTTACACGGGTATTGTACCTCTTTTTCCGCACATTTACAAGGCATTATTGAAATTATTTTTATTTTTGTTACATTTATACTATCGGAAATGCGAAAACACGGCTGATTTCGGTCGTGCCGGGCGCGGCTGCACGTAAAAATCGGGGCTGCGTGGGCAAAAAAACAGGTAAGCGATGCGGTAATCAGCGCCGTCGTCGCAGCGCCCCGACATTATCGCAGTGCTACCGATGCCGGCGCGGCATACTCGACCTCTTCATGTATCCTTAACATTATCGCGGTGTGTGCGGACGGCGAATGCAAAATTGGCAATTATCGGTCGTAATCGCCATGCACAACCGCAAATATGGGCGAGAATTGCCGAAAAAAACGAAAAAAATGTAAAGATGATGAAATATGTATTTGAAATTTTGCGTGAAATATACTATAATATACATGTTAAACATATGTGATACAAGATGCCGTTATGGCTCTGCACGGTACAGTTGCACGGTCAGTCGGCGCATAGCTTAACCTTAGGAGGCAGTTTTAATGGATATTGAGCTTACGATAACACCGATAATTGTCCTTGGTGACGGTGACCGTATCGTATATAAGAATGCTGCGGCAAAAAAGCTTTTGCCCTTCTGCCGAAAAGGAACATCTATCAATCGTTATCTTTCCTATTCGGGCGAGAGTCGGTTTCTTGATCTTGTTCGCTCCGATGAGGGCTGTGCGATAATCGAGCTGTCGGAATCGCTCGGACGTTGCTACCGCGCCCTTGCCGTGCGCCGCGACGGTATTGTTTCGATGACCTTTTTGCCCATACTTCAGGGCGGGACAAAGGATATACTCGCCGAATATGCGGAGACGCTTTGCTTCACCGCTGCAGACAGGATAATGGATTTTGTCATGCGCGCAGGCGAGATAGTCGACCGCCCCGCGCCCGCGTCAACATGGAATTACACGCGGAGAAATACAACGATGTACGAGCTTTCGCGCGAGATAGGTGCGGTAGCCTCCTGTCTTTCGCTGCCGCTGTCCAGCACGCTTAAGCGGATATTCGAAATGATATCTTCACGCCTCGCTATGCTCAGTTTGCGTTTCAGAATAACCATGCGCGGCAGCGCTGTTCAGCTGACGCCGATAACCGATATTGCCGCGCTTGTTTACGCATTTCTCCCCGTTGCGCTGATGATATGCAGCGCTTCCGGCTGCGTATGCAGTGCGGATATCGAGTGCTATGGCGAGACGGCAGGTGTCAGGATAACGGGCGGCATCGGCGGGAGAGCGATGCCCGACAACATATCGACGCTTGCGGAGCTCGGCGAGTTGCTCGGTGGCGATATACCGATGCTGATTATTGCCGATACCGCTGTTGCTTCGGTCGGTGCGGAGATGAGAACGCTGCGCTCGGATGACGGCTTTTCGGTCGAGATGATCTTCCCGATGAAGTCGGTGATTCCCTCGCATCTTTTCTCACCCGATGAGGAAGTGTCGCTTACCGGAAATTTCTTCGTTTCGATAGAGAACACCGTCGGTATGATAGGCGCGGAGCCTGACGAGGATACGGAGATTCATTGAGGGTCTGCCGGCTCATTTGGGTATGATGTTGCATTCCCGAACAGCTGTATTGCGGATGCCGGGCGTTGAAGAGCGCACAGTGTCCGATAATGATGTGCACATAGCGCCCGATATTGAATCACGGACGGCTCCTGACATTGCTTTTCCGGGTGCCATCAAGCAATACGCGTGCTGTATATAAACAGAACATAGTATAAAACGACCGCCGACGGATTGATATGCCGTCGACGGTCATTATTTTATCGGAGGTATTCTCTCGCCCGTTTTTCGGCCCGGACGAATTCAGCCGACCCGGCTCGGGGAGAGATAAAAAAGATGCAGAAGCGTCGAAAACCGCCTCGTCGCCGTGCAAGCGTACGGCAGATACGGTTTTCGGCGGTAGAAAAAGCGGATAATTATCTCTTTGGAGAAATCCGATAGGATTTCATCAGCTTTCAAGGCATGTATGCCGTACAAAAGCTCAAGCCTTACCTTTATCCGCTTTTTCGGTCTGCGCTTTTTTAGCCTTCCCGAGATATGCTTCCTTGACGGATTCGTTGTGCAGCAGCTCATCACCCGTACCCGTAAGGGTAAGTCTGCCCGTCTCGATAACATAGCCGTAGTCGGCTATCTTAAGAGCGAGGTTCGCATTCTGCTCGTTGAGCAGAACGGTGATGCCCGCCTTATTTATCGTCACAATGATATCAAAGATATCGCGCACGACGAGCGGTGCGAGTCCGAGCGACGGCTCATCCATCATGATAAGCTTCGGACGGCTCATAAGTGCGCGCCCGACCGCGAGCATCTGCTGCTCGCCGCCTGAGAGCGTTCCTGCCTGCTGCCAGTGGCGCTCGCGCAGACGGGGGAAGAGGGAATAGACATATTCGATATCGTCGCTGAGCCTATCCTTGCGCAGATATGCGCCTATCTTCAGGTTCTCGAGAACGGTGAGGTTCGGGAAAACTCTGCGCCCCTCGGGTACGAGGGTCACGCCGCGCGCGACTATCTTATCGGGTGAGAGACCGACTATGCTTTCGCCGCCGAGGAGGATATCGCCGCCTGCGGGGCGGACGATGCCCGATACGGAGCGGAGAATGGTCGATTTGCCCGCGCCGTTTGCGCCGATAAGGGTAATTATCTTACCCTCCTCAACGTTCATGGAGATGCCGTCTACGGCGCGGATGCCGCCGAAGCGGACATTCAGGTCTTTAATTTCAAGAATATTACTCATCTTCGTCTACTACCCCCAGATATGCCTCGATAACGCGCGGGTCAGCCTGTATTTCGGCGGGAGTGCCTTCTGCTATTTCCTTGCCGAAGTCGATTACATAGATTCGATCGGAGATGTCCATTACGAGGTTCATATGGTGCTCAATGAGCAGGATGGTGATATTGAACTTCTCGCGGATATCGTGAATAAACGCGGTCAGCTCCTCAGTCTCCTGCGGATTCATTCCCGCTGCGGGCTCGTCGAGCAGCAGCAGCGACGGCTGTGTGGCAAGCGCGCGGGCTATCTCGAGCTTGCGCTGCTTACCGTACGGCAGGCTCGTTGCGAGCTCATCCTTGACATCCTCGAGCTCGACAAGACGCAGCAGCTCGAGCGTTTCCTCGCGCATTTTCCGCTCCTCGCGGTAGTTGAGACGGAAGGTGGCGGTGAAGAAGTTCGAGGTGCGGCGGAGATGCTTTGCGGTCAGAACATTGTCGAATACCGTCATAGACTTGAACAGACGTATATTCTGGAAGGTTCTCGCCATGCCGAGCTTTGTCAGCTTGTCGGGCGTTTTTGTAATGACCGAATGATACTTGCCGAGGTTTTCGCCCGCATAGAGGCGGCGCATCTTGCCGTGCGGATGATTTTCGATTATCTTTTCACCGCAGAAGCTGATGCAGCCGTTTGTAGGCTCGTATTCACCCGTGATGACGTTGAAGGCGGTGGTTTTTCCCGCACCGTTAGGTCCGATGAGAGCAACTATCTCGCCTCGGTTGACATCCATCGTAAGATTGTTGACGGCGACAACGCCGCCGAACTGCATGGTCATATTTTCTACGTGCAGAACGTTTTCGCTCATTATCGCCCGTCCTCCTTTGCGGTCTTTTTGCCCCTGCCGGAGAAGAATCTGCCTATCCGAACAAGGCTGTCATATACCGATATCTCCTTCGTTCCCATAATTCCGCGGCGGAAGAAGAGCACGACTATCATGATGAGCACCGAGAATACGACCATACGGAAGCCGGGTCCGAGCAGCGGAACATTCTCGTACTCGAGATCGAGGAATTTCAGCCACCACTCTGAGGAGGCGTAGTAGATAAAGGATGCGATAAGCGAGCCGGATATCGAGCCGATACCGCCGATAACGACGACGAGCAGTATCTGATAGGTCATTGCGGAGGTAAATGATACCGACGAAACTGCGGAGTTGCACATAGCAAACATCGCACCCGCAATGCCGCAGAAGAAGGAGCTCGTAACGAACGACAGGCGCTTGTGGTGGGCGAGGTTGATGCCCATTGCTTCAGCTGCTATCTCATCGTCGCGTATTGCTTTGAAGGCTCTGCCGTAGGTAGAGTTTATCAGCAGAATGATAATGCATATGCACACGCCCGCAAGCGCGGCGTATACCATTATGTTCTTAGGCGAGGTGAAGTTGTTTATTGGGTCGGGACCGTTGGTAACGGGCCCGAACTGCGTCAGCTGAACGAGACCGCGTACTATTTCTGCAAAGCCGAGTGTAGCTATCGCGAGGTAGTCGGACTTGAGCCGCAGCACGGGCAGACCGATGAGAAATGCGAAGAATGCGGCAACGATACCTGCGAGCAGCAGCGCAATTATCATCGGCAGCTTGAAACTGACAAGGCTGTCTCCGTAGTTGCGGAAAACGGTGGTGCGCATGTCTGAGGCTATGGTAAAGATGGAATATGTATACGCGCCGAGCAGCATAAAGCCCGCCTGACCGAGTGAGAACAGCCCCGTAAAGCCGTTGAGCAGGTTCATTGCTACCGCCGCGAGCGCAAAGGTGCAGACCTTACGCAGCACCGAGAACCACATCGAGGTGGCGGGGGCGGTGTATTGTATTATCATGAAAATGCCGAATATGACGAGGACAAGCATAAGGTTGCAGATAGTTCTCTTGTATCTGTCCCAGAATGAGGTCTTCATATCACACCTTCTCTCTTGTCTGCTCGCCGAAGATGCCGTTGGGCTTTACAACGAGGATTATTATTAGCAGGGCAAAGGAAATTACGTCGGCAAAGTCGGCGAGTCCGAATGCCCTTGCAAGGCTCTCTACGATACCGATGATTATTGCTCCCACAACTGCACCGGGAACCGAGCCGATACCGCCGACGACCGCGGCAATGAACGCCTTGATGCCGGGGGTAGAGCCCGCGAGATGGTTTATTCCTGAGTTCTTGGAGAAGTAGAGCAGCGATCCCGCAGCCGCAAGAAACGCGCCGATGGCAAAAGTTATCGAGATAACACGGTTGATCTTGATGCCCATGAGCTGCGAGGTTTCAAAGTCACGCGATACCGCACGCATCGACATGCCGAACTTGGTATGATTGATGATGAGCACGAGTATGACGGTAAGCGCTATCGCTACTATCGGGGAAAGAAATACGGATATCTTGTCCTTTACGCCGAACAGAACAAAGCTGTCGCTCAAGAACGGGAGAGCGGGGAACTGCTTGGACATACCGCCGGTTACATAGGCGACAACGTTTTGCAGCAGGTAGGAAACGCCGATGGCTGATATCATTACCGACATGCGCGGCGCCGAGCGAAGCGGCGAGTATGCGCATTTTTCGATAAGGAAGCCTATCAGCACCGTCAGCGCTATCATGATGAGTATCGCGACAAGCGGCGGCATGGTCGGAAAGTCCGCCATCAGGTAGATCAGCAGCATTCCCGAAACCATAAACAGGTCGCCGTGGGCGAAGTTTATAAGCTTCAGTATGCCGTAGACCATGGTATAGCCGATGGCGACGAGCGCGAACTGACCGCCGGTCGCGAGACCGCGAATCAGGTATGGCATAATATTCATGGGCTTTTTAGGTCCTTTCGGTTTGGTCATTTGAACGGATATGCGGTGTACACACGGGGCATATTACAGTATTGCAGCGCGGCGTATCCGCGGGCTGCGGATGATTGCTGCTGCTGTGAATATGCACTGCATGTACACGCTGAGATAAGCGGGACGGTATAAACGCAGTCGCGGCGGTACACCGCATGGGTGTATCGCCGCGGTACCGCGAATCATATGCCCGTGACTGCCGTAGGCAGTTATTTTTTTCGGGTATCGGCTGTCAAAAAACACGTTATTCAACAGCTCTGAGTCATTGGAATGACGGCTTGAGAACGATAATTCTCGCTTATTTGCTTATAGTATCCCAAGCAAAGTTTGCCATAACCGAGCCCTGGAAGGGATCGAGGAAGCAGGTACGGAAGTAGAAATCGTGACCCTCAGTTACCGATGCGTTGGTGCAGGAAACGCCGATAGCGGGGATGCCTGCTGCTGCAAAGGTATCGGCTGCTGCGATGGAAACGCCGGAGCCGTAGGAGCCGAGCGAGATGAGTGCATGCTGGTTAACGATGTTGGAAGCTGCGGTAACAGCCTGCTCATCGACCGAGCCGTTATCGGAGACGTACAGCTCAACGGTGTACTCCTCACCTGCGATGGTGACCTTATTGTCGAGGCTGTTAGCGTACTGAGCTCCGATGACCTCCTGCTTACCGCCTGCAGCGTTGTCGCCCGAGGTAGGCTCAAATACGCCGATGACGATCTTCTTGCTCTCGGTGTCGAGCTTGACGCCGTCGGTGGTGTAGGTTGCGGGAGTGCCCTGAGTTGCGTCGTTTGCGACGGTCTGGGTCTTAACGAACTCAAACTTGCCGTCGCCAGCCTTCTTTATGTATGCGCAATCCTTGATAGCGTCGCCGTTCTTGTCAAAGGTGATGTCACCGGTGACGCCGCCCTTGTAGTTGAGCTTCCAGAGTGCGGTAGCGATATCGACCGAGGTCATATCTGCTCCCTTCTCCTCTGCAGCTGCGCGGATAGCGCTGAGCGCTACGTTGTAAGCGTCAAAGCCGAGCGCGGATACGGCTGCTACGATGTCGTTGCCGCCGTTCATCTGGAACTTATCGGGATTGTCGGCGAGCCACTTCTTGAAGCCCGTAACGAAGTTGCCTGCTGCCTCTGAAGAGGTGTCGGACTCATCAAAGAAGGTGGAGCAGTAAACCTCGAGATCGGTGCCCTTGACGGCGTCGAGGATTACCGAGTGCTCCCATGTGTCGCCTGCCATGATGGGGCAGGTGATGCCGACGTCGTTTGCGTTCTTGAGCAGGTTAGCTGCAACGGTGGTGGAGTTGGGGGCAAAGATAACGGCAGCCTTCTTGTCGATTGCCTTCTGGAGGTAATCGGAGAAGTTGGTCGTGTTCTTTACGAAGGTCTCCATTATAACCTCTCCGCCGAGCTTTTCAAAGGCGGTCTGGAAGTTACTTGCAAGACCGAGAGAGTAGGTGTCGCCTTTCTCAGCGAGAACATAGGCAACGGGCTTATCGCCGGTGGTCTGATTGCCGTCGGTGGAGGTCTGTCCGCATCCCGTGATGCAGAGACATACCATAACGCAGGCAAGAATAAGTGCGAGAAACTTTTTCATATGCTTTTCCTCCGTGTTTCAGTCGGTCGGCGCTTTCCGAAATAAGCCATATTCGTGCGCAGACCGCGTATATTAAGAATAGTATATAACATTTTCTTGCATTAGTCAAGTATTTTGGATTGAAATATGACAGAATAAAGATTTTTTTTGAAATCGGTGTTAATGATAATTTGGTAATAAGACGAGATATTCCCTTTTAATGCTTCAAATGCAATTAAAAGGATTTGAATGAGAATTGCGGTATTGCTTTGCAGCCCCGCTTGCCCGCATCATCCGCGCCTCCCGTTTATCGTCGGCTTTTCGCGCCCGTCATGCTGTCGGCGGAAGCTCCGCAGCCTGATTCCGTGCAGCTTACCGCCCCGCTGCAAACGTCAGCATGTGTATTATATTCGCGCGGCGGGCGGATGGTTACGCATGGGGGCGGTGCACAGGGGATTGTGGCATGCGGTGACGTATTCCTTTGCGGACGGATACTGCCGTTTTTTGCGAAATTTCGGATAAGTGTGTATTTTTGTGCCGTATATGCATATTTTCTCTTTATTTTGTGCGGAGGATGTGATATAATGGGATAGACAATGCGGTGTGCCGTACGACCTGTCGGCACTTTTCCGCGAGCTGTATATATACTAATATGGGGGAAACTTCTATGAAATGCACACACTGCAACTTTACCACGACAGAGCGTATATCATACTGCCCTAACTGCGGTGCGCCGATGGTGCCCGAAGAGCAGATGTATACCGCCGCTGCTCAGAATGCCGCGGATGTCGGCTCGCGTGTTTATGCGGCGCTCGGCAGCGGGCTCTATCTTGCGCTCTGCATACTTGTCAGCGCGTCTGCGCTCATCGGCTGTTTTCAGGGTGTCTATTCGGTCACTGGCGTGCTCTTTACCGTCTTTCTGTGGATGGTCTTTGCCGCGCGCAGGAGCGGCAGAATTGACGTAGCGCGTCTGCGCTGCATCAGCGGTACCGTTCTTGCGGAAATGATAGTATTGCTGGTATTCGGCGGTCTCATGGCTATTATCGGCGTGCTGACCATGCTCATCACCTCTGCGTTCGGCTCGGGTGTGCTCGCCCAGGGCATTCATGATGCGCTCAATTCTTTGAATATCGGTTCGCTCGGCAGCCTTGGTTGGCTCACCTCCGGGCTTATATCCGCATATGCCGTAGTTTTCGGCATTTTGGTTCTCATATATGCGGCTGCTGTTATTGCGGTGGCAATCCTCGGCTACGGAAAGCTTCATCGCTTCGCGCGTTCGGTATACAGACATGAGCTCGATCCGAGCGTTCCGTATGAGTGCGTTTCGGGCGCGCGGGCATGGACTATCGTTTATGCGGTCTTTGCAGGGCTCGGAATCGCTTCTACGGGCATCTCGAGTGCATGCAGCTGTGCTGCATATATAATCCTTTCACTCATCATCGGCAAGTATTTCATTCAGAAGGAACAATAAGGTTCGGCGACGATCTTCCCGCATCGCGCTTATTCGATATGATTCGATGCGATTCGTAAAAAAGTGTATAAGCGGGGCGGCGGAAGCTTGTTTTTGAAAACGAGTTTTCTCCGCCCTGTTTTCAATGCTACTTGCATACGGGGATATTTTGTGGTACAATATAAAAAACAGTTAAGACAGGTGATACGGAGGTCGGATGCTATGAAAACGGCACTTGTACTTGAAGGCGGCGCAATGAGAGGAATGTACACTGCGGGCGTGCTCGATGTTCTTATCGAGTCGGGTGCGCGGTTTGACGGCGTTATAGGCGTGTCTGCAGGCGCGCTGTTCGGCATGAATTTTCTCTCGGGGCAGAAGGGCAGAGCGCTGCGCTATAATCAGAAATACAATCGCGACCGCGACTACATGGGTCTGCGCCCGCTGCTGCGGGAGGGAAATATCGTTTCCACCGACTATGCGTATAATCGTGTGCCCGCCGTGCTCGACCCCTTCGACAACGAAAGGTTCAAGAAAAATCCGACGCCGTTCTACGCCGTAATGACAAACATCGTAACGGGAAAGCCCGAATACAAGCGGATACGCGACGTGTTCGCGCAGGTGGATTGTCTGCGCGCGTCGGGCTCGATGCCGTATGTCTCCCGCCCCGTCGTCATAGGCGGAAAAAAGTATCTCGACGGCGCTATAACCGACAGCATACCGTATGATTTTATGCTCTCAAAGGGCTATGACCGACTGCTCGTCGTGCTGACAAAGTGCGACGGCTACAAGAAAAAGCCCGCATCGCCGATGATGGCGGATCTCCGCTACGGTCTGAGATATCCCGAGCTTGCCATGCGCATCAAGAACCGCCATGTCATGTACAACGCACAGATATCGCGGCTGAAAAAGCTAGAGCGCCGCGGCGTCGCCGATGTGCTGCGTCCGTCGGTTCAGGTCGATCTGAGCAAGACCGAAAAGGACCCGAAAAAGCTCGAGGCGCTGTACCGCGTCGGCATTGAGGATGCGCGTGCGTATATCGAGGCGCACGGTGTGCCGGGGAGATGAGCCGGGAAGCTATCCGGTACGATGATCGTAGCTGTTGAAGCCCTTATAAAACGAACCCGTTCAGGGTTAAGGAAAAATTCTCTTCGTTTTGCTTTTTAATTTACTTTGTATCTGCGTTTCTTCTTGATGTTAAAAATATTTGATTGCCGCATCGCACCTACTCTTCCGGGTCTGTGCGATGTGTTTTTGTATGTGCTGCGCCGGTATGCAGCGTTCTCTTTGCTCTGTACCGTGTTTTTGCTGCGGCGGTACAAAATGTTTCGGAATATTTTACCTTTATTTTACCTCCCCGTTATTGACAACGCGGAGCGTTTTTGATACAATGACTTCGAATTTGATTTTTTAAAGCACGTGAGACGGCGGATGTGCCGCCGCGATGCAGCCGCTGCGGTGTATCGGAGTGCGGCGGAGCTGCTCGAAATTCCCCGCCATTGGGGGGAGCGGCGCTCGCATATGGGAGGATGACAAGATGAGAAAGACTAAGATTGTATGTACGATAGGACCTGCCTGCGAGGATGAGCAGACTCTGATAGAAATGGTGAAGGCGGGAATGAACGTAGCAAGACTGAATTTCTCTCACGGCAAGCACGAGGAGCATCAGGAGAAGATAGATCTTATCAAGGCGGTTCGCAAAAAGCTCGGTGTTCCGCTTGCGATAATGCTCGACACAAAGGGACCCGAATATCGCATAGGCACATTTAAGGATAAAAAGTGCGTGCTGCACGAGGGCGACCGCTTTGTGTTCACTCCCGATGAGATAGAGGGCGACGAGACACGCGTATCGGTCAGCTACAAAAATCTTGCCGACGAGCTCGGCGTAGGCGATCAGGTGCTCGTAAACAACGGTCTGCTCATTTTTACCGTTACCGCGATAGAGGGCAGAGATGTCGTCTGCCGTGTCGATGAGGGCGGCGAGATATCAAACCGCAAGAGCATGAGCTTTCCCGGAAAGGTGCTGCACCAGATATATCTGAGTGAGCACGACAAGGAGGATCTGCTTTTCGGCATAAAGAACGATGTGGATTACATCGCGTGCTCGTTTGTTTCCTGCAAGCAGGATGTCCTCAATGTCGTAGATTTTCTCCGCGAGAACGGCGCAGACAAGATGGGCATCATAGCAAAGATAGAAAACCGCTCGGGCATAGATAATATAGAAGATATCTGCTCGGTCTGCGACGGTATCATGATAGGCAGAGGCGATATGGGCGTTGAAATACCGTTCGAGGAGCTCCCCGCGATACAAAAGGGGCTTATAACAAAGTGCCGTCTGCTCGGTAAGCGCGTTATCACCGCGACCGAAATGCTCGAGTCGATGATAAACAACCCCCGCCCGACAAGAGCGGAGATATCCGACGTTGCAAACGCCGTCTATGACGGTACGAGCGCCATCATGCTTTCGGGCGAGACCGCAGCGGGCAGGCACCCCGTGCTGACCGTTGCAACGATGTCGAAGATAGCGGAGGCGACGGAGGAAAGCATCAGCTATCGCGAGCGTTTCCACAATGCGACATTCCGCATTCGTAACGAGATAGACGCTATCTCGCATTCGGTCTGCGGCATGGCGATGGATATCGGCGCAAAGGCGATAGTTGTCTGCTCGATATCGGGAATGACCGCGCGCATGGTCTCCCGTTTCCGCCCGCCCGTAGATATTATCGGGCTCTCGGTAAACGAAAAAACATGGCATCAGCTTTCGCTCTCATGGGGTGTAACTCCCGTGATGTGCGAGCTCTATCCGTCGACCGACGTGCTCTTTTATACCGCAAAGCGGCTTGCAAAGCAGACGCTCGGTCTGCAGAAGGGCGACCGCATGATAATCACCGGCGGCACGGCTACGGGTACTACCGGCAATACGAACACGATACGTGTTGAGACAATATGATATAAATTTAATAAGAAATATGGACGTGCGGGAGCAATCCCGTGCGTCTTTTTTTCTTGTGTGATATGATATTCGTTTTCATATGTAATTAATATGTCTGATATATCTCATACAAATACCGAATATTGTTTGTATATGCATGCTGCATGTGGGAATTTAATGTAAGCGCATCAATTATATGGCAAGACGCGCCTGATATTATGTCATAAGCGCTCATCAATAACATCTCTGATTGTGCATAATGATGGCAAAATCAAATAACATAATTTGACAAAGTACATCCTGAAAACGCTGTTTCGAAAGCAAAAATGTGATTTTGTGACATTTTAGTTTTCTTTTTCACATTACGGAACGAAAAACTTCTCAAAACTACTTGATTATTTTCAAAAAATGTGTTATCATGAGCGTGCAAATAAAAAAACTGCGAAGAACAGTTCGCCCTATGTTTCAGGAATCCCGTAATTTATATAGTTTTCTTTGACTTGCAATTACCGTGGGTATCTCATCTGTCTTTCCCGCGCGGTGCGGTTTGGTCAGAGAAAGCATAGGGCGAATTTTTTCTTCCTATCAGTACCGCAGGTCGGTGCGACTCACCGTCCGACAGGTCGGTGGTGAGGGGGCGCTTTTCCGGCGCAGCATCGCGCAGACTCGGCAACCGTGCTGCCGCAACATGTCCGTATATAGGGTGAGCGGATATGCGGCGGGCGGGGCTGCGGGTGAGGGCAGCAGTGCAGGAGGGCTGCCCGTGGAGGTCGGCGCGTGCAAGGGTGATGCATGCGGCGCGATAAGCGGAAAGGCGGAGCCGACGCAGATGAAAACTCAAGGAGGAGAAAGAAAAACCAAATGGAAAAAACGGTTCTTAAAATGAGCGGTATATCAAAGCAGTTCTCGGGCGTTTATGCGCTGCGGGATGTCAGCTTTGATCTGCGTGCGGGTGAAGTGCATGCGCTCATGGGCGAGAACGGAGCCGGAAAGTCTACTCTGATGAAGATACTGTGCGGTATCTATCCGAGGGACGGCGGAGAGGTAGAGCTCTTCGAAAAGCCGGTCGAGTTCAAGAATATTTCGGAATCGCAGGCGGCGGGCATCAGCATCATACATCAGGAGCTGAATATGATGAACCATCTGACTGTCGCACAGAATATCTACATCGGCAGAGAGCCGAAAAAGGGCATATTCATCGACGACCGAAGGATGATAGCGGATGCGCAGAAGCTTTTTGAACGTATCGGCGTTGATATCGACCCGTCGGTCAAGCTCGGCAGTCTCACCGTCGGCAAGCAGCAGATGGTCGAGATAGCAAAGGCTGTCTCGCATGAGAGCAGGATACTTGTTCTTGACGAGCCGACGGCGGCGTTGACCGAGGCGGAGGTTGAGGAGCTGTTCGCCATCATGAACGATCTGCGCTCACGCGGCATCGGCATGATATACATCTCTCACCGCATGAACGAGATAACGAGGATATCCGATCGAGTTACCGTTATGCGTGACGGAACATACGTCGGAACGGTCAATACAGCCGACACTACCAAGGATGAGATAGTTAAAATGATGGTCGGACGGGTTATTCTCGGCGACCGTAAGCAGAAGAGTAACTGTCCGCCTGACGCGGAAACGGTGCTTGAGGTGCGAAATCTCTATTCGGGCAAGGCTGTACGAGATGTCAGCTTTAAGCTGCGGCGCGGTGAGATACTGGGCTTTGCAGGGCTAATGGGCGCAGGCAGAACCGAGACGGCGAGAGCCATCTACGGTGCCGACCCGATAGACAGCGGAGAGATATATGTCGGCGGAAAGCGCGTCGTACTCGGCACACCGCAGAAAGCGGTCAAGGCGGGTATCTGCTATCTCTCGGAGGACAGAAAGCGCTACGGGCTTATGCTCGACAAGTCGGTCGCGGAGAATACCGCGCTCGCGTCGCTCGACAGCTTTATCTCGGGCGGTATCATCCGTGACGGTAGGATAGTACGCGCTGCTGAGGAGTATAACGCAAAGCTGAGAACAAAGACCCCTTCGATGCAGCAGAAGCTGCGCAATCTCTCGGGCGGAAATCAACAGAAGGTCATTATCGCCCGTTGGTTGCTTCGCGACTCTGATATATTCATTTTCGATGAGCCGACGCGGGGTATTGATGTCGGCGCAAAGAGTGAGATATATACCCTTATCGAGCAGCTTGCAGCTGACGGAAAAGCGATAATCGTCATTTCCTCGGAGCTTGCCGAGATACAGAGGGTATGCGACCGCGTTGTGGTCATGTGCGAGGGCAGAAAGACTGCAGAGCTCGACATAGGTGACGCAACGCAGGAAGAAATAATGAAATATGCGACCATGAGGGAGGAGATATAAATGGAACAAAAAAATAAAGGGCGCAAAAAGGTATCGTTCGGTAATCTTATCATTCTGATAGCACTTGTAGTGCTGATAGCACTGTTCTATCTTCTGAATCCGAATTTTCTGAATTCCTATAATGTGCTGAGTATGATGCAGTCGCTTGCACCGTATGCCATTATGGCGCTCGGCGTGACCTTTGTAATCGCTACAGGCGGCATTGACCTCTCGATAGGTACAACATGTATCGCCGCCGCGGTCGTTGCGGGTAAGTTCTATACAACGGGTGCGTACCCGCTGTGGGCTGTCATTCCGATAATGATAGCCATCGGCACCGCTGTCGGTCTGCTCAACGGCGTTCTCATCGCTAAGCTAAAGATGCCCGCGTTTATCGCAACACTCGGTACCATGATGCTCACCCGCGGACTCAGTGCTCTTGTCGTAAAGGACCCTAACATCTTCTTCCCGACGGGCACATGGTTCAACAGCGTTTTCTCCGCAGCGGGTAAGGTCCCGACAGGGCTGTTCTGGGTGCTCGGATTTATGCTGATCTGCATGTATTTGATGTATAAAAACCGTATCGGCAGATACATACTTTCAATAGGAAGCAACGAGGAGGCTACAAGGCTCTCGGGTATCAATACCGATAAGTATAAGATTATTGCGTATGTATTCAGTGGCTGCGCGGCAGGTATCGCGGCTATCTTCTGGTCTGCGGCATTCCCGACCGTCGCTGCCGCAACGGGCAACGGCATGGAGCTCGACGCTATCGCGGGTGTCTATATCGGCGGAACGAGCGCTGCAGGCGGCGTTGCGTCGGTCACGGGCTCGGCAATCGGTTCGCTCATGCTTGTTGTTATCCGCTCGGGACTTAACTTCGTTCTCGCGAGATTCAATATCAATCTCAATGCGACCTACGTTACCTACGTACTCACCGGTATCATCGTTGTTGTATCCGTTCTGATGGACGTTCTCAAGAACAAGGATGAGGGCAGAGTGCGCGTAGATAAGAAAAAAATAAAGAAGGAGGAAGGAGGACAGACGCAGACGAAGTGATCGGCCGTGCAGTACCGATCGAAAAAACAAAAAAACCGCCATGTGCGGAAAAAAAGAGAGGAAACAGTCATGAGAAAAATACGTATTCTCAGTATCTTGCTTGCAACAATGCTTGCAGCACTGCCGCTTGCAGGCTGCGGTACGCAGTCGAATGATAACAAAGGGGGCTCGACGACGGATAAGACCATCGCGGTCGTCGCAAAGGGCGAGTCCCATGCTTTCTGGCAGTCGGTAAAGAAGGGCGCAGAGGACGCGGCGGCGAAGTACGGCTATAAAATCACCTTCCGCGGTCCTGCATCCGAATCGGCAAAGGATCTCCCCTCGCAGATGGAAATGGTAAGAACGGCGCTGTCGAACGGCTGCTCCGCACTCGTTCTCGGAACGATAGGTGAGGGCTTTAATGATATGCTTGCACAGGCTAAGGACAGCAATATCCCTGTTGTTCAGTTCGACAGCGGCGTATGGCAGGCGGATATCGATGCGCTCAATAAGTCAGGCAAGAATCCGATAGTTTCAAGCGTTGCTACGAGCAACCGTCTCGCGGCGGGTATTGCTGCAGAGCACTTCTTTGCAGAGCTGAAGGATGAGATCGCTGCATCGACCGATGGATATGTGATCGGCGTTATCCAGCACGACGAGACCCAGACGGGTATCGACCGTGCGGGCGGATTTATCGACAAGTTCACCGAGCTTGCAGATGCAGATGCGACCACGAAGGGCAAGTATACCATCGAGAAGGAAGTAAAGCCCGGCGACGCGGACAATGCATACAAGACCGCGCTTGAGGCTCTCTACGAGAAGAATGCAAAGGCTATATTTATGTCGAATGAGGGCGTTGTAAAGCAGGTAAGCGACGCTGTCAGCGCAGCGGGAACAAAGTATGACGCAGTCAAGTTCTGCGGCTTCGACGCAGGCTCAAAGCAGATAGAGTGGATGAAGGCATCCTCGGGTCCGAAGCTCGTAGGCGCGGTCGCACAGGATTCCTATCAGATAGGCTACAGTGCCGTTGAGCAGGCTGTATTCGCTATTGAGGGCAAGACCGTTACCGCCGATGTAGGCATCGAGGGTACATGGTGGGATTCGACCAACGTTGACGAGATGGTGGCTTCCAACATCGTTTACGAGGGCTGATATCTATCGTTGCTCGAATAGGCGCTTCTCACAGCGGCTGCATTTCCGCGTGCGGATGTGAGCCGACCGTGAGTTGAAGGCGTGATGTCAGCGAAAAGCTAAATATGCATGGCTGCCGATTATATGCAGCCCATCCCCGCCCCGCGCAGACTTTGTGCGGGGCGGGGATTTGACTTTTACCGAGAGACGGCGGTTTTGTGTACTGCCTTGCGATAATTGGCATATTCAGTAATCGCGTGCTGCTTGCCGCTGATTTTGCTTGACTTTTGTGAACAAAGATATTATAATGTATTATACTGTGCCTGAAAGAGACGGCGCGCATGGGCTGCGCACAGCCGCGGATGTATTGTCGGCGGCATTGCAGTCCGTTTTATCTGATACATATTTTCGGAGGATATCTAATGGAAAAGGCAAGAGAATCGTTCGGTTCGCGGCTTGGCTTTCTTTTGGTCAGCGCGGGCTGTGCCATCGGCATCGGAAACGTATGGAGATTTCCGTTCGTCGTAGGGCAGAACGGCGGCGGAATATTTGTGCTCATCTATCTCATTATGCTCGTCGTTATGGGACTTCCCGTGCTGTCGATGGAGCTTGCGGTGGGCAGAGCAAGCCGCAAGAGCGCGGTGCTCGCGTATAAGGCGCTGGAAAAGCCCGGTACAAAGTGGCATATTCACGGCTGGTTTGCAATTGTCGGCTGCTATTTGCTCATGATGTACTATACGACAGTCTCGGGTTGGATGCTCAACTATTTCTTTAAGTTTACAACAGGGACCTTCACACACGGTATGGATACCGAGGCATGCGGGAGTGTTTTCTCGGACATGCTCGCCGCGCCGGGTGAGATGGGTCTTTGGATGGCGATAACCGTCGTTGCGGGAATACTCGTGTGCAGCATCGGCGTGCAGAAGGGTCTGGAGCGTATCAGCAAGTTCATGATGAGTGCGTTGTTTGCGCTTATCGTCGTTCTTGCCGTGCACAGTCTGACGCTTTCGGGCGCGGGAGCGGGTATCCGTTTCTATCTTGTACCGAACATCGAAAATGTCCGAGCGGTAGGCCTGGGCAACGTCATCGTTGCGGCGATGAATCAGGCGTTCTTTACGCTCAGTCTCGGTATCGCGGCTATGGAGATATTCGGCAGCTATATGAGTCGCGAAAGCACGCTGCTCGGAGAGGGCGCGCACATCTGTGCGCTTGATACCTTCGTTGCGGTAGCGTCGGGGCTTATCATCTTCCCCGCATGCTTCAGCTACGGGGTCGAGGTAACTCAAGGCCCGAGCCTTATATTCGTCACCCTGCCTAATGTGTTCGTAAACATGTCGGGCGGGCGCGTCTGGGGCAGTCTGTTCTTCCTCTTTATGACCTTCGCATCCTTTTCTACGGTCATTGCCGTTTTCGAGAATATTATGTCCTCCTGTATGGATAACTTCGGCTGGAGCCGCAGGAAGGCTGCGCTCATCAACGGCATCGTTATCCTGATAGCAAGCGTTCCGTGCGTGCTCGGATACAACATTCTCAGCGGCTTCCATCCCATCGGCGGCAGAGATATACTCGACAGCGAGGACTTCCTTGTCAGTAATGTTCTTCTCCCTCTCGGCTCGCTCGTATACCTGCTTTTCTGCGTAACTAAGTGGGGCTGGGGCTTCAAGAATTATCAGGCAGAGGCAAATATCGGCAAGGGTATGAAGGTCGCTTCGTGGATGAAGTGGTACTTCATGATAGTCATTCCGATACTGATAATCGCTATCTTTATTATCGGTATCATCGGCTGATAACCGATTCACTGTCGGTCGGCATGTCTGCATTCACAGCCCGAGCAACAAATACAGTAGCATAAAAAGCGGCATCCGCTGCGCCCGTGGAGGACGTGCGGATGCCGTGTTTTTTTCGGTAATGCCGTGCGAATTTCGCTGCATGCATCATGCAGACACTGCCGCGAGCCGTGTAAGGCAGACTCTGCCGCGTGCCGCATCGAACGATTTTCGACGCGCACCGTGTCAGACGGATTCCGCCGCGGACGCTGCTGCTGCGCTTTTGCGTTTTAAGCGGATATTCATCAGCACTATGGCAGAGAGTATCAGCGCGATGCCGATGAGCTTTGCGGGGTTTACGCTCTCGCGGAAAACAAATATTCCGATAAGGCAGCCGACAAGCGGCTCGACCGCGACAAGCACGCCCGCGACCGATGCGTCGGTATGCCCGAGCCCGATGGTGTAAAACAGATACGGGAGCAGACCGTTGAACAGTGCCAGACCGAGCTCCATGGGGATAACTATCGGGTCTGCCGCCGTTTTTTCGATGACGGCGATGGGGTTCGTCATGAACAGAAAGCCGACTGTGCCGAGCAGAAAGGTGTAAAACGTGACGGTGAGCGAGCTGTATCTGCGCAGCGCATAAACGCCGAATATCGAATAAAGCGAGTAGAACAGCCCCGCTCCGATGCCTGTCAGAAGGTCGAGCGGTCCGAGCGCGCTCCCGCTGCCGAGCATCCCCGAGACGAGCGCAACGCCCGCGACGGTCAGCACTATTGCGGCTATTTTCTGCGCCGTTATCCGCTCTCGGAAGAGCACGGCGGAGAAGAGCATGACAAAGACGGGAGAGGTATAGAGCAGCGATGCGGCGATGCCCGCCTCAACGTTTATGACGGTGGTAAAGTAGCAGTAGCTGAACAGCGTTACGCTGATGATGCCCGTGCCGACGAACATCCACATGTCGCGCAGACGCACGCGCAGCAGCGAGCGGTCGCGGATGAGTATGATTATCAGCAGCATTACCGTGCACAGGCTTATTCGGATAAGGCCTATCTCCTTGGAGTCAAAGCCGCGGTCGGACAGCGCGGAGACGAACAGGCTCAGACAGCCCCACAGCGCACCTGCAAGGATAAGAAAAAGGGTGGATATTTTTTTTGACAACGGACGATCTCCTTCCGTGCATAAAGGATTTCGGCGCGGTGACGCGTAAACAAGAATTATTATATCATTTAGTAGCGGTGACGCGCAAACAAGAATTATTATATCACGCAATTTTCGGTTGTCAATAATTAAATTATCCGCGCCGCACGGGCTGTTGCGATAATACCGCGCGGATAAAATCAACCGTCCCGGCTTGGAAGAGATAAAAAAGATGCAGAAGCGTCGAAAACCGCCTCGTCGCCGTACAAGTGTACGGCAGAGACGGTTTTCGGCGGCAGAAAAAACGGATAATCATTCCTTCGGAGAAATCCGATAGGATTTCATCAGCTTTCTCTGTATTTATGCTGAATATCAGCTTAATAATTTCTCTTATCCGTTTTTTCGGTCTGCGCTTTTTTAGCCTTCCAAGACTTACTTCTGCTCGATGTGTTCTATGGTACGCTTAACGCAGTCGGAAATCTTGACCGTGCCGACCTCAAATATAGAGGTCTCGAGCTTATCGTTATAGCGCTTGCCCCAGTACTCGGGAATGCTTTCGAGTCCGTTTGCCATACCGAGGATAGAGCCGACGGTTGCGCCGTTGCAATCGGTGTCAAAGCCGGTCTGAACGGCGAGGCAGATTGAGCGGCTGTAGTCACCGCTGCCGTAGAGCAGGCTTGCGGTAACGACCATCGCATTCGAGAGGGTGTGGCACCAGCCGTGCTCGGTGTACTCGTCATACTCGTCGTGAATGAGCTTGTAAGCCTCCTCCTCGGGCATGCCGTTCTTGTAGTTTTCGAGCACGCGCGTGACCGCTTCATAGAAGCGTGAGCTGTACGGGATCTGAGCGAGACCGCCGAGGATGATATCCTCGATATTGTCGGTCACCGCTGCGACAGCAAGTGCGGCTGCGACGAACATCTCACCGTAGATACCGTTCTTGACGTGTGAGATGCACGCATCGCGGTATGCCATCTCGGCTGCCTTTTCGGGGTCGCCGGGGTTGATATAGCCGAAGTAGTCGCCTCTTATCTGCGCGCCGATCCACTCGCGGAAGGGGTTCTTGTAGATGGCGGATTCGGGCGGCAGAAAGCCTGCAACAAAGTTATGATATGCTACGCGCTCTGCGGTGCAGTACATGCACTTGCCCTGACTGTCGAGCCATAGCCATGTAACGTCGCGCGAGCAGAAGTCTCTCGAGTACTTGTCGATGAGCTTCTGGCCGAGAACGACGTAGTTCAGGTCGTCGTCGCAGATCATGTAGTCGAGCGTATCCGCGTAGAAGCGCTGCGCGAAGGGATACTCGTACTTCTTGCATATCCCGTCGTTTATATCCGACTTATAGATATAGCGCTTCATGGGGTAGTTGCCCGTCTCGGTGAGGAAGGGAATAAGCTCGTTTGTCTTGATGCCCTCGATGGTTCTGCCGAGCATGCAGCCGCATATTCTGCCCATCCATGCGCCGTGAACCTTGGTTTCGAGACGCGACTTGTCGACTGTGCCCTTTATCTCGTGCGGACGGCGGAGCAGCTTTATTTCTTCAAGGTCGGACGGCTCGATGTACTTGTAATCGCTGCGCTGCGGGCAGTTCATTACTATGGTGTAGAGAACGTCGCAGAGCTTTTCCTTCATCTTGCCGTGCGGCAGGTTCGAGATGGACTGAAAAACGTCCTTGTAGGGCTCGATATCCTTGCCCTCCTCGTATGACTGCATATACTCGGTCATGATGTAGCTCGAGTATGACTCGTATGAGTTAAGATTCTCGAGCGGAGGCTCGATGGACTTTATAGATGAGCCCTCGGAGGTGCGGTTGCTGCTGCCGACAACGAGCGCGTCGAGCGAGATGTTGAACTTCTTCGACATCTGAATGAGCTTTCCGAGCTCGGGCATCGTCTCGCCGCTCTCCCATTTCTGCACCGACTGTTTTGTAACCTCAAAGAGCGTCGCAAACTGCTCCTGAGACATTTTCAGGCTTGTGCGGAGCTTTGTAATTCTGCTGCTGATGTTGTTCATTTTGTATCTCCTTTAAAAAATGTGTCCTGTTTATGTGCTGCGGCTGCCGCTGTGTTCCCGCGCATTCATGCTTCTGCCGATGTGCGCCGAATATTCGCGGCGTGTGCATAACCGTGCATGTTGCCGCTCAGCCCTCCGATGCGATGCGCGCCTCTACCTCTGCGAGCGTCGGTATCGAGTTTGCCGCACCCATCGTTTCGGTAGCCATAGCTGACGCTGCGGAAGCATAACGCATAGCCTCTGCGGGTGCCCTGCCGCGGCTTATCGCTGCCGCAAAATAGCCCGTGAAGGTGTCGCCCGCACCTGTTGTGTCGACGGGCTTTGCATCATACGGTGCCTGGTCTACGCTCACGGTGCCGTCGCGGTAGATGCTGCCGTGACTGCCGAGCGTGAGCACAAGAGCGGTGTTCGGGTAGCGCCGTGCAAAGACCTGCGCTATCCGCTCGGGCTGCTGCTCGTCGGTCAGCGCCTGACCCTCGCTGCGGTTTACGATGACATAGCTGCACAGACCTACGCAATCGCGGTCGACCGCCTCGTTCATCGGCGACGGATTCCACAAAACGCGCAGCCCGCGCGCGGATGCTGTCTTTATTATGTAGGCGGTGCACGGTGTCTCATTCTGCAGCATGCAGAGGTCGCCCGCCGAGAAGCGGTCAAGCACCTCATCTATCTGCGCTTCGTCAAGCATGGCATTTGCGCCCGCGTAGACGATTATGCAGTTCTCGCCCGTGCTGTCGACCTGTATCATCGCGTGTCCCGTGCGCACGTCGCGCTGACGCAGATGCTCGGTGTCCGCGCCGCTCTGTGCAAGCAGCTCGCGCAGCCATTCGCCGTCCTCACCGATGTTTCCCGCATGGTATATCTCGCCGCCCGCGCGCGCCGTAGCTATCGACTGATTCAGGCCCTTGCCGCCCGCGTGTGTAGACAGCGCGGCTGCCGAAACTGTCTCGCCCGGCTGAACGATGCGGTCAAGCTCGTAGACGTAATCTATATTGCATGAGCCGAAGTTCAAAACTTTCATTTTATAATCCTCCCGACAAAATTATATCCCCAAATAATGAACACTTCAAGCACCTCGTGATTGACTTTTTGACAACCGCAGGTTGCCGGACGCCCCGTGCACACGCAAACAGCCTTTTTTGAGCTACGCATACAGCCGTTTGAGCTCTGTAGAGGGTCGTTTTTGTGCCTCGTGAGCGGGCGTTTGCTACCTTCTGCGACACAAATCTCGTTATTTTTCGGGTGAAAGCCACGCAGCGGAGGGGCATAAGAAAAATTAATATCGGATTTTGCCTATTGCTATTGACATGGCCGGCTCGGCATGCTATAATAAACGCGTACTTTAAATTGGTCCGGCGAGGCCATCAAGGACAGCAAATACGAATATCGGCATCTGCGCGGCACAGCTGCGCGTAGGTGTCACCGTGCTATCGTTTTTTGTGCTGCTCTCTTGATGGGAGCAGCTTTTTTGCGCTCCGCCGCGGCGGTCGACATGACGATATTGCAGCATGGCAGCATGGCAGCTTGGCTACATGCCGCATGGCAACACGGCAGCATGAAATGACCGCCTGAGATATCCGCCCATTGCGGCATCGGAGGTAACTTATGCCCTATACGGTCAACGCAGCAGGAACGCACACCGCGTCGGAGCAATATATAGCAGCCGACCGTCCCGTGGATAATTGTTTCTTCTCGCGTGAGAAGGTTTCGGAGCTTATTTCCGACAGAGAGAATACCGTTATTTTACCCGGCTTTGTTGATGTACATGTACATCTTCGTGAGCCGGGCTTTTCTTATAAGGAGACGATATATTCGGGCAGCCGTGCATGCGCGCGGGGCGGATATACCGCCGTCTGCGCTATGCCGAATCTCTCGCCCGTGCCCGACAGCCTACCGCATCTGCGCGAGGAGCTTGACATCATCGGGCGTGATGCGGCGATACGTGTGCTGCCGTACGGCGCGATAACGCGCGGCGAGGCGGGCGGTGAGCTGTCGGATATGGAGGCTCTTGCGCCGTATGTCGTGGCGTTTTCGGACGACGGGCGCGGGGTGCAGACCGACGGCATTATGCGCGACGCTATGCTGCGCGCCGTCGTGCTCGGAAAGCTGATAGTTGCGCATTGTGAGGACAATTCGCTGCTGCGCGGCGGATACATTCACGACGGCGAATACGCTCGTGCGCACGGACACCGCGGTATCTGCTCGGAGTCGGAATGGAGGCAGATAGAACGCGATCTCGGGCTCGTCCGCGAGACGGGCTGCGGCTATCATGTCTGCCACATATCGACCTCGGAGAGCGTCCGACTGATACGCGAGGCAAAGCGCGAGGGGCTGAATGTCACTGCGGAGACCGCGCCGCATTATCTGCTGCTCGACGAGCGGGACATGCAGGAGGACGGACGGTTCAAGATGAATCCGCCGCTGCGCTCGCCCGCCGACCGCGAGGCACTGCTTGAGGGAATTGCGGAC
Source organism: uncultured Eubacteriales bacterium (assembly GCA_900546695.1). Classification (GTDB taxonomy): domain Bacteria; phylum Bacillota; class Clostridia; order Oscillospirales; family CAG-272; genus UMGS911. The sequence goes on from URDX01000002.1 coordinate 61,004, forward strand.
GGTACGATAGATATGATAGCGACCGACCATGCGCCGCACGCAGCGGAGGAAAAGAACCGCGGGCTCGAGCACAGTGCTATGGGAATAGTCGGAATTGAGACGGCTTTCCCGCTGCTGTATACTTACCTGGTATGTGAGGGCATAATAAGCACGGAGCGGCTGATCGAGCTGCTGCATACAGCGCCGTGCCGCCGCTTCGGCATCGACACGGGAGACGATTTTACCGTGTTCGACCTCGGCGCGGAGTATAAGGTCGACCCCGAGAGCTTTATATCAAAGGGGCACAGCACGCCGTTTGCGGGTCGACGTGTGAAAGGACGTTGCTTACTCACCGTGTCAGACGGAAAGGTCGCTTATCGAGACGCAGGTTGGGGATGCTAAAGGCGGCTGCGCAGGCGGAGCTTTAACAGCCCCGCAGAAATTAACAGACGAGAGTGAATGAAAAAATGAAAAAGGGAATATTCGAGATAACCGAAAATACCGCAGTTGTGCCCGCCGTGATGCGTATGCGGCTGCGCGGCGACTGCTCGGCGATAACGCGCCCAGGGCAGTTTGTGAACATCGCGCTGGACGGGCTGTATCTGCGCCGACCGATATCGGTATGCGACTGCCGCGGCGATGAGCTTACGATAATATATAAGGTAGTCGGGCGCGGCACCGCTCAGATGAGCCGTATGCAGTGCGGCGGGCAGCTTGACATACTCAGCGGGCTCGGAAACGGCTACGACCTCTCGCTTTCGGGCGAGCGCCCGCTGCTGCTCGGCGGCGGTGTCGGAGTGCCCCCGCTGTACTGGCTTGCGCGCTGTCTCCGCGATGAGGGAAAGCATGTCACCGCGGTGCTCGGCTTTAACCGAGCGGACGAGATATTCTACGAGCGCGAGCTGCGCGAGCTCGGCGCGGAGGTCATTGTGACGACGGTCGACGGCTCGTACGGCATGCGCGGCTTTGTCACCGACGCGATGGCATCGCTCGACTACACCTACTTTTACACCTGCGGACCCGAGCCGATGCTGCGTGCGGTATACAGCGCGGCAAAAACGGAGGGCGAGCTCAGCTTTGAGCGGCGGATGGGCTGCGGCTTCGGCGCATGCATGGGCTGCTCCTGCAAAACGATAACGGGAAACAAGCGCATCTGCCGAGAGGGACCTGTCATGAAACGGAGTGATATCATATGGGAAGGCTGAATGTGAATCTGTGCGGCATCGAGCTCGATAATCCGATAATCCCCGCCTCGGGGACCTTCGGCTACGGCTACGAGTTTGCCGAATACTACGATATAAATTGTCTCGGCAGCTTCTCCTTCAAGGGAACGACCGCCGAGCCCCGCTTCGGAAATCCCACACCGCGCATAGCCGAGGTGCCGAGCGGGCTGCTGAACGCCGTCGGGCTTCAGAACCCTGGTGTTGAGCGGGTGATAAGCGAGGAGCTTCCGCGCCTTGCCCGCTGCTTTCATAAGCCCGTCATGGCGAACGTCAGCGGCTTTTCGATAGACGAGTACCGACATGTGTGCGAGCTGCTGGGCAGAGAGGAGCAGGTCGGCTGGCTCGAGGTGAACATCAGCTGCCCGAATGTTCACGGCGGCGGAATGAGCTTCGGCACCGACCCGCATGCTGCGGAGGCTGTTACACGCGCGGTGCGCGAGGTGACGGACAAGCCGATAATAATGAAGCTCTCACCGAACGTTACCGACATCGCCGAGATCGCCCGTGCATGCGAGAGCGGCGGTGCTGACGGGATAAGCCTGATAAATACCGCGCTCGGAATGCGGATAGATATCGCCCGCCGCCGTCCGCTGCTTGCCAATGTCACGGGCGGGCTGTCGGGCAGCGCGCTGCTGCCGATAGCGATAAGGATGGTATATCAGGTCTCGCATGCGGTCTCGGTGCCTGTAGTAGGGCTCGGCGGTGTGTCGTGTGCGGAGGACGTTATCGAGATGATGCTCGCGGGCGCAACCGCCGTTGAGGTGGGTGCCGCGAATCTTATCGACCCTTACGCCTGCAAAAACATTATCGAGGCTCTGCCCGCGACAATGGACAAATACGGAATAGAAAACCTTACAGATATTATAGGAGGATGTCACAATGAATAAGGATGTAATTATTGCCTGCGATTTTCCGAGCGCTGCTCAGACGTACGCTTTCCTCGACCTCTTTACCGAGGAAAAGCCGTTCGTCAAGATCGGAATGGAGCTGTTCTACTCGGCGGGACCCGATATCGTCCGCGAGATAAAGCGCCGCGGGCACAAGATATTTCTTGATCTCAAGCTGCATGACATCCCCAACACGGTCGGGCGTTCGATGGCTGTGCTCTCGGGGCTCGATGTCGATATCTGCAATCTTCACGCCGCAGGCGGCAGCGAGATGATGCGCGCAGCGGTAAAGGGGCTGACGCGTGAGGACGGCAGCAGACCGCTGCTCATAGCGGTAACGATGCTGACCTCGATAGACGAGGAGAGAATGAACGGCGAGCTCGGTATTCCGGGTGCGCTGCCCGACACGGTCATGAGGTACGCGCTGTGCGCACGCGACGCGGGACTCGACGGTGTTGTCTGCTCCCCGCTTGAAGCGCAGGCGGTGCACGAGACGTGCGGCGAGAGCTTTCTTACCGTGACCCCCGGAATACGCTTCTCGGGCGGTGCGGAGGGCGACCAGAAGCGGGTGACCACACCCGCCCGCGCCCGCGAGATAGGCTCGGATTACATAGTCGTCGGCAGACCGATAACCGCAGCCGCCGACCCCGTAGAGGCATACCGCCGCTGTGTGCGCGAGTTTATCGGCAGAGCGGCAGCGGATGCAGCGCGGAACGCGCGGTGAGGGCTGCGCGGTGAGAGCCGTGCGGCAGAGCTTGACAAATACAGTAACAAACAAGGCAATATAAACGGAGTGCGGCGATGCCGCAAGGAGGAGAAGAGAGATGCAGAAAACAAATCTGACGCAGAGACTGATAGCGACCGATCTTTTGTCGATAGGCGCGGTGTTCTTCCGTCCCGACGAGCCCTTTACATGGGCGAGCGGAATAAAGAGCCCCGTATACTGCGACAACCGTCTGACCCTGACGGAACCGGTCGTTCGCGGCGACATCGAGAACGGACTTGCCGCTCTCATCCGCGAAAATTATCCCGATGCAGAGGTGCTGATGGGCACATCCACCGCAGGCATCGCGCATGCAGCTATCACCGCGCATCTGCTCGATCTGCCGATGGGCTACGTACGCAGCGGCGCAAAGGATCACGGCAGACAGAACCGCATCGAGGGCAAGCTCGAGCGCGGACAGCGCGTTGCGGTCGTTGAGGATCTTATCTCGACGGGCGGCAGCGTTATCGAGGTAGTCGACGCACTGCGTGAGGCGGGTGCGGAGGTGCTCGGAGTGGTCAGCATCTTCACATACGGAATGCAGCGCGGGCTCGACCGCCTTGCGGAGGCGAATGTCAAAAACATCTCGCTCACGAACTTCGACGTTATCGCAGAGGTCGCTGCGGAGCTCGGCTACATAAAGCAGGATGACATCGCGCGGCTCATCGTCTTCCGCAACAACCCGTCCGACGAGAGCTGGATCGGAGGTGCGGACAGATGAGAAGCCTTATCGATATAATGGAGCTGTCCACCGAGGAAATCGACGGACTGATAAACACGGCGCTCGATATTATCGACAAGCCCGAAAAATACAACGAGTGCTGCCGCCACCGCAAGCTTGCAACGCTCTTCTTCGAGCCCTCCACCCGTACCCGTCTGAGCTTTGAGGCGGCGATGTACGAGCTCGGCGGCAATGTTCTCGGCTTCTCCGAGGCGGCATCAAGCTCCGCTTCAAAGGGCGAGAGCGTCGCGGATACCGTGCGCGTAGTCAGCTGCTATGCGGACATCATCGCAATGCGCCATCCAAAGGAGGGTGCGCCGCTCGTTGCGGTACGCAATGCGACCGTTCCGATAATCAATGCGGGCGACGGCGGACATAACCATCCGACGCAGACGCTCGCAGACCTGCTCACCATCCGCCGCGAGAAGGGCGGCTTTGAGGGGCTGACGGTCGGACTGTGCGGCGACCTGAAATTCGGACGCACCGTTCATTCGCTTATCCTTGCAATGTCGAGATACAAGGGCGTAAAATTCGTGCTCATCTCGCCCGAGGAGCTGCGCGTCCCCCGCTACATAATCTCGGAGGTGCTTGAGCGCGGCGGCATCCCGTACGTTGAGACAACGAGCCTTGATGAGGCAATGCCCAAGCTCGATATCCTCTACATGACCCGCGTACAGAAGGAGCGTTTCTTCAACGAGGCGGACTACATGCGTCTGAAGGACAGCTACATCCTGACCCCCGAAAAGCTGCGCGGAGCGCGGAGCGACATGTCGGTGCTGCATCCGCTGCCGAGGGTAAACGAGATCTCGGTCGCGGTCGACGATGACCCGCGCGCATGCTACTTCAAGCAGGTGCTGTGCGGTAAATACATGCGCATGGCGCTTATTCTCAAGCTTCTGGAGGTACAGATATGATAATCGGACAGATAAGAGACGGAATAGTTCTCGACCACATCACGGCGGGAAACGGCATCAGGATATACGACATTCTCGGACTCGGAAAGCTTGACTGCACCGTTGCGATGATAAAGAACGCCGACAGCTCAAAGATGGGCAAGAAGGACATCATCAAGGTAGGACAGGTCATCGACCTTGACTTTGCCGTGCTCGGCTACATAGACCCCGGTATCACCGTCAACATCATCCGTGACGGAAAGCTGCTCAAGCGCGAGCATCTTTCGCTGCCCGAGCGTGTTACGGGCATAATCAAGTGCAAGAATCCCCGCTGCATCACCTCCTGTGAGCAGGAGCTTGAGCAGGAGTTCAGACTCACCGACCGCGAGCACAAGGTGTATCGCTGCGTTTACTGCGACAGTGAAGCGCCGCACGATGCCGAGTGACCGACCGCAGCAAACCGACAGCAAAAGGAGAAAAAATGAAGAGAACCGATATAAAGAAGATACTTATCATAGGCTCGGGCCCTATCGTCATAGGTCAGGCAGCCGAGTTTGACTATGCAGGCACACAGGCATGTCTCGCACTCAAGGAGGAGGGCTACGAGGTAATTCTCGTCAACTCAAATCCCGCGACGATTATGACCGATACCACCATTGCCGACAAGGTCTATATGGAGCCGCTTACGCTCGAATATGTAGCAAAGATAATCCGCTACGAGCGCCCCGACGCGATTGTTCCCGGCATCGGCGGACAGACGGGCCTTAACCTTGCAATGCAGCTCGAGAAGAAGGGCATCCTCCGCGAATGCGGCGTTGAGCTTCTCGGAACGAGCAGCGAGAGCATCGAGCGCGCAGAGGACAGAGAACTGTTCAAGGAGATGTGCGAGTCGATAGGCGAGCCTGTCATTCCGTCCGAGATAACCTATAATATCGAGGAGGCGAGAGCCGCGGCAGAGCGCATCGGCTACCCGATAGTTCTGCGCCCCGCGTTTACCCTCGGCGGTACGGGCGGCGGCTTTGCCGAGAATGCTGCGGAGCTCGAGGAGCTTGCTCCGAATGCGTTCGCACTCTCACCCGTTCATCAGGTGCTTATCGAGAAGAGCGTCAAGGGCTATAAGGAGATAGAGTTTGAGGTAATGCGCGACGGCGACGATAACGCCATCCCGATCTGCGGCATGGAAAATGTCGACCCCGTCGGCGTTCACACGGGCGACTCAATCGTCGTTGCCCCCATTCTTTCGCTCTCCGACGGCGACCGCGACATGCTCTGCGACAGCGCGCTGCGCATCATCCGCGAGCTCAAGATAGCGGGCGGCTGCAACGTTCAGTTCGCGCTCGACCCCTGCTCGAGCCGCTATTATCTTATCGAGGTCAACCCGAGAGTTTCACGCTCCTCCGCACTTGCATCTAAGGCGAGCGGTTATCCCATCGCGCGCGTTACCGCAAAGATAGCGGTCGGCATGACACTTGCAGAGATACCCGTTGCGGGCGGAACGGCAGCTATCGCGCCGAGTCTTGACTATATCGTTGCAAAGTTCCCGCGCTTCCCGTTCGATAAGTTCACCACCGTTCCGAACACCCTCGGTACGCAGATGAAGGCGACGGGCGAGGTCATGTGTATCGGCTCAAATCTTGAGGAGTGCATTCTTAAGTCGGTACGCTCGCTTGAGATAGGCGTGTGCCATCTCCGCCTCGAGCGCTTCGATTCGACCGACAGTGCCGAGCTGCTGTCGTATGTTTCGGTATTCCATGACGATAACATATATGCGATAGCGGAGCTTTTGCGCCGCGGTGAGAGCATCGAGCGGCTGCATAAGGCTACCATGATAACCGAGCTGTTTCTTGAGAGCATCGCGCGCATCACAGCAATGGAAAAGAAACTCGCCGCCGCACCGAACGACATCGCACTGCTGCGCGAGGCAAAGGTAATGGGATTCTCGGATAAATACATAGCGCTGCTTTGGAATATTCCCGAGCTCAATGTATATAAGGTGCGCCGCGAAAGCGGCATAGTTCCCGTATTCCGCATGGTCGATACCCTCCATACGGGCAGCTACATCGCATATCTCTATTCTTCCTATACGGGCGAGAATCAGTCCCGCCTTACCGATAAAAAGAAGATAGTTGTGCTCGGTGCGGGTCCTATCCGTATCGGTCAGGGTGTCGAGTTCGACTACTCCACGGTTCACGCGGTACAGACCATCCGCCGTGCGGGCTATGAGGCTATCATCATCAATAATAACCCCGAGACGGTCTCCACCGACTATACCACATCGGACAAGCTCTATTTTGAGCCGCTTACGCCCGAGGATGTTATGGCTATTATCGACTACGAGCAGCCCGACGGCGTTATCGCATCGCTCGGCGGTCAGACGGCTATCAATCTCGCACATCCGCTCGCAGAGCGCGGTGTCAAGATAATCGGCACCGACTGCGATGCCATCGAGCGCGCGGAAAACCGCAAGAGCTTTGAGCGCATCCTCCGCGAGCTCGGCATCCCGCAGCCGCAGGGCAGGGCGGTCACTAATGTCGAGGACGGAATCAGCGCCGCCGCAGAGATCGGCTATCCCGTGCTTGTCCGCCCGAGCTTTGTTCTCGGCGGCAGAGCGATGGAGATAGTCGCAAACGAGGAGATGCTTCGTCATTACCTCAAGACCGCGGTCGAGGTCGATACCGACAAGCCCGTGCTCGTCGACCACTATATCCAGGGCAAGGAGGTCGAGGTCGACGCGGTCTGCGACGGTCACGATGTGTTCGTGCCCGGTATAATGGAGCTCGTCGAGCGTACGGGCGTGCATTCGGGCGACTCCATCAGCGTTTATCCGTCATACTCCATCTCGGATAAGGTCAAGGGCACTATTCTCGGCTACGCAAAGAAGCTCGGTCTCGGCATCGGCATAGTAGGTCTGTACAATATCCAGTTTATCGTCGATGAGCATGACGATGTTTATATCATCGAGGTCAACCCGCGTTCGTCGCGCACCGTGCCCTTCCTCTCGAAAGCGACGGGCTACTCGCTCGCCGATATCGCGACCGATGTCATACTCGGCAAGAGTCTCAAGGAGCAGGGCATCTTCGGCATCTATCCCGATGAAAAGAGCCGCCACTACGTCAAGGCTCCCGTGTTCTCGTCGGGCAAGCTCAAGGGGCTGGATTTCTATCTCTCCCCCGAGATGAAGTCGACGGGCGAGGCTATCGGCTACGACCGCTCGCTCTCCCGCGCGATGTATAAGGCACTTCAGGCATCGGGCATGAAGCTGCAGAACTACGGCACCGTTGTCGTCACCCTTGCCGACGAGGATAAGGAGGAGGCGCTTCCGATGGTGCGCAGCTTCTACAATATGGGCTTTAACATCGCCGCCACCGCGGGCACGGCGGAATTCCTCAAGAAGAACGGCATCCGCACGCATAAGCTCGGTAAGATATCCGAGGGCAGCAACGAGATACTTGATTTCATCCGCTCGGGCTTTGTAAGCTATGTTATCAATACCCGTGCGATATCCTCCGGCGTTCACTATAAGGACGGCGGAGAGATACGCCGCTGCGCGACCGAGAACGGTGTTACTATCTTTACGTCGCTCGATACGGTGCGCATCGTTACTGAGGTTCTTGAAGAGATGACTATATCTGTATCGACGATTGATGCTGAATGATTCGGCGCCATACCGCAAAATATCTCATCCGCCGCAGGCTTTTTACGGTCTGCGGCGGATTTTTAGTTCCGTCACGCTCAAATGTCACAGCCGCTGCTCAAACTCCGCGCAAGTCCCGTTCGACCCCTGACGTGTTCACGCTGTGTTAATTTGTTACGTTTTTTCGGAGCGGCGTGAAATGGTTGACGGCGAGGATATTGTTTGATATAATAAAGAAGTATAATACATCTAATAGGTATACCGCAGACGGATGCCGACGAACGCCGCCGCAAGGTGCAGACCGAAAGGAGACGATAGATGAAGCTGCCGCTTAAGCTCGGAAAACGCAAGATACCCGCACTCGAACGAACGCGGACCGCACTGACCGAAAAACTGCGTGAATCGGTGATGTCGGTGCTGCCGATAATGCTGATAGTAACGCTGCTCTGCCTGTGCATAGCACCGATGCAGCCCGAGCTGCTGCTTGCATTTCTTGTGGGTACGGTCATGCTCGTAGTCGGAATGGGACTTTTCTCGCTCGGCGCGGAGCACTCGATGACCGAGATAGGAAACAAGATAGGAACGGCATTGACGCGGACAAAAAATCTCCCGCTCATACTCGGTGTGTCGTTTATTCTCGGCTTTGCGATAACGATAGCCGAGCCCGATCTTCAGGTGCTTGCGGAAACCGTTCCGCATATCGACAGCACGCTGCTGCTTGCCGTCGTCGGTGCGGGAGTGGGTCTGTTTATGTCGGTGTGTATGCTCCGCATAATGTACGGTGTCAGGCTCAGATGGGTGCTGCTCGGCAGCTATGCAGTCGTTTTTCTGCTCGCATCGCTCACCGATCCGCGCTTTCTCTCTATCGCGTTTGATTCGGGCGGGGTCACGACGGGACCGATGACCGTGCCGTTCATACTCGCGCTCGGCGTGGGCGTTTCAAACGTACGAAGCGACGACCGCGCGGAAGCGGATAGCTTCGGACTTGTCGCGCTCTGCTCGATAGGACCGATAATTGCCGTTATGCTGCTCGGCTTGCTCGGCGGCGACAGCGAGGGCGCATTCGAGCTTGCGGCTGCGCGCTACGGCAGCACCGTCGAGATAGGTCGGAGCTTCATTTCGGCGCTGCCCGTCTATATCAAAGAGACAGCGGTCGCCATGCTGCCGATAATCGTTATCTTTCTGATATTCCAGCTGCTCGTTTTCCGCATGAGCCGTCGGAGATTCCTTTCGGTGCTTTTCGGCATCGCGTATACATACGTCGGGCTCGTTCTGTTTCTCACGGGCGTGAATGTCGGCTTTTCCGCGCTCGGCGCGGCACTCGGGGCGGCTATGACCGAGGAATGGCTGAAATATCTGCTCATACCGCTGTCGGCGCTGCTCGGTTGGTTTATAATCTCGGCTGAGCCCGCGGTCGCGGTGCTCGAGCGTCAGATAGAAGAGGTCAGCGCGGGCGCGATATCGGGCAGGGTAATAAAGCGCAGTCTGTCTGTCGCGATAGCGCTTGCAATGTCACTCTCTATGCTGCGCGTGCTGACGGGAATATCGCTGCTCTGGTTTGTCGTGCCCGGCTATGCCGCCGCGCTTGCGCTGTCGTTCTTTGTGCCCGACATATATACCGCCATCGCATTCGATTCGGGCGGCGTCGCGTCGGGTCCGATGACCGCAACGTTTATGCTCCGCTTTATGATGGGCGCGAGTCTCGCGCTCGGCGGGAATGTGCTGTCGGATGCTTTCGGAATAGTCGCGCTTGTCGCAATGATGCCGCTGCTGTCCATTCAGCTCGTCGGATTTTATTACGGCAGAATCGCGCCGAGGCGTCAGCCCGATGCCGAGAGCTACGGCGACTACGATATTATCGATCTGTGGGAGGAGTCTGCATGAACTATGTTATTTCGATAACCAAGCCAGAGGCGATGCCGCATCTTGAGCAGCTGTGCGGCGAGCTGTCCGTACCGATATGCGTGAGCATACACGGCAGGGGAACTGCGACGGGAAGCATGCTCGAGCTGCTTGGAATAGAGTCGAGCGAGCGGCAGGTGATGCTGTCGGTCGCATCGCGTGAGAAAACAAAGACGCTTATTGAGGAGCAGCGACGCAGACTGCATCTCGGCGTACCGGGGCACGGGATAGTCATCGCCGTGCCGATAAAAAGCGTAGGAGGAGGCAAGACAATGGCAATGCTGAGAGGGAACGAGCCGATGGAAAAGAGCGCGCCGCCGCAGAGCTGCTCGCACGAGCTTATAGTGATAATCGCGGGCAAGGGGCAGACTGACCGCGTTATGAATGCAGCCCGAGAGGCGGGGGCACGCGGCGGTACCGTGCTGCACGGAAAGGGCACGGGCAGCGGCGCGGAGAAGTTCTATAATATCTCCATCGCCGAGGAGAAGGAGGTCATTCTCATCGTCTCCGATACCGAAAACAAGGCTGCCATCATGCGCGCCGTGCTCATGAAGGCGGGACCCGATACCGAGTCGGGCGCGGTGGTCTTTTCGCTGCCGACGACCGCGGTCGCGGGCTTCGGCTTTCCCGACACCGAGCTGTGAGATGTGCGCTCTGCGTGAGCGCCGAAATGTATCATGTCATAATTGACAACGCCATCCGCGGCGGCAAACGACCGTCGCGACGGTATAACATCCGTCACGGCGGGCGTAACATTCGGTGCGTCGGCTGTCCGAAATTAAAATTAATAGAATCGCAAAAACGTGCAATACTGTAAATGTGCCCTGCAGGGCGGGAGGGGAAAGAAATGAAGACGATTGCGTTTTTTGACTCGAAAAAATATGATATAGAAGCCTTTGAGGCGGTGAACGACGGCAGGTACGAGCTGCGCTGGTACGACACAAAGCTGAGCATCGACTCGGTCGAGCTTGCACGCGGGAAGGATGCCGTGTGCTGCTTTGTCAACGATACTGTCGACAGCACGGTTATAGACCGACTGTGCGATATGGGTATAGGGCTGCTGCTCGTCCGCTGCGCGGGCTACAACAATGTCGATCTGTCCGCGGCAAAGGGCAGACTGCGCGTTATGCGTGTGCCCGCCTACTCGCCGCACGCTATCGCGGAGCATGCGATGGCGCTGCTGCTGACGCTCGAGCGAAAGATACACAAGGCGTACATCCGCTCACGTGACTTCAATTTCGACCTGACCGATCTTACGGGGCACACCCTGTACGGAAAGACGGTCGGGGTAGTCGGTACGGGAAAGATAGGCTATGCCTTTGCAAACATCTGCCGCGGCTTCGGTATGCGCGTGCTCGCATCCGATCCGTATCCGAATCCGTCGCTTGCAGCGGAGTACGTTCCGCTCGACCGTCTGATAGAGGAGAGTAATGTCATCTCGCTGCACTGCCCGCTGACCGATGAAAACTACCACATGATAAACGCCGATACCATCGCGCGCATGAAGGACCGCGTTGTGATAATCAACACGTCGCGCGGCGGGCTTATCGACTCTGCGGCGCTGCTCGCGGGTCTCAAGGGCGGAAAGCTACGCGCTGCGGGGCTTGATGTTTATGAGGAGGAAGCGGGGCTGTTCTTCAGTGATAACTCGGCAAAGGTCGATATCGCCGACACACTGCGCCTACTCATCTCGCTGCCGAATGTCGTCGTCACCTCACATCAGGGCTACCTGACGTATGAGGCGCTGCACAATATTGCCTCAACAACGCTCGAAAATGCCGATGCGTATTTCGACGGCAGAGAGAGTGAAAACGAGGTCAAAGCCTGACGCTGCGCGATGCATGATATGCTGAGCTGCAGCACGTTGAGTCCCTTTAACGCCCCACAGAGCTTTGATATCATGCGGTTTGTGTTAAAAAACAATACAGAAAAAGTGAGCCGTTAAAAAACTCGTTTTAACAGCTCACTTTAATTATTATGGGATGGTGAAAAATACTCGGTGCGGACCTTTCGGCATCATCCTATGTCGGGGATAGATAAAAATGTTAGCTCCTGATTTTTTCAGTCCCCCGTTGCGCCGTAACCGTCGGCGATTGCTCGGTGCTTATATCACTTTCCGAAATATCTCTTGAGCAGACCTGCAAACGCCTTGCCGTGGCGGGCTTCGTCTCTTGCCATCTCGTGAACGGTGTCATGAATTGCGTCGAGATTCAGCTTCTTTGCGAGAGCGGCAAGCTCGGTCTTACCCTTAGTTGCGCCGCACTCAGCCTCTACGCGCATGGTAAGGTTGCGCTCGGTGGAATCGGTAACGCACTCGCCGAGCATTTCCGCAAACTTAGCTGCGTGCTCAGCCTCCTCAAGTGCCGCCTTCTCCCAGTACAGACCTATCTCGGGATAGCCTTCTCTGTGTGCGACTCTCGACATAGCGAGATACATGCCGACCTCGGAGCACTCGCCCTCAAAGTTAGCACGGAGACCGTCAATGATCTCCTGCGGGCAGCCCTTGGCAATGCCTACGACGTGCTCGGCAGCCCATGTCATTTCCTCATCGTTCTTAACCTCAACGAACTTGTCGCCCGCAGCCTTGCAGCGGGGGCAGAGGTCGGGACGCACATCCGACTCGATTATTTCACCGCAAACGGTACATCTCCACTTTTTCATACAATGTTCTCCTTTTCAGATCATCGTTTTGGGGATCGCTCCCCTGACACGATTATAGCAAATTATCGGCGCAAAGTCAATATTGATCGAAAAATGTTTGCTCGGCACGGCCGATTAGTACAAAAGATGAAATCGATCGACAAAAATCGCGGCAGCGTGTGCATGATGCAGATATGCCGCAAAACGGGGGGCTGCACGGCTTACATGCATTGCTGCAAAAAACGTTTTATTCGACGAGCTTATTTGCCCAGTCACCGCGGCGGAGCAGCAGATATCCGATCAGCGCTTTGATGATGTCGGTAAACGTGACGATAACATACGCGGTGTGTATCTCAAGCCCGAACACGTTCATCAGCAGATACGCGAGCGGCGCGACAAAAAAGCACATAAAAATGCTGTCAAACAGCATGGTGACGAGTATTTTCCCGCCGGAGCGCAAGGTGAAATACGAACAGTAGCCGAAGGCGGCAAACGGCGTTGCCGCAGCGGTGATGATTATCATAAAGGTCGCAAGCGAGCGCACCTCGTCGGTCGTATTGTAGATGCGCGGGAAGAGCGGCGAGAGTGCAATCAACAGTCCGCTTATCACTACCGTGCAGCACATCGAAAAGGCTATCATCTTGCGGTTTGCGTCCTTTGCTTCCTCAATCCTGCCCGCGCCCAGATGGTTTCCGAGGGTTATGGCGATAGCGCTGCCGAGCGACTTATAGACGATATCGAACACCTCAGCGACCGTGAGACAGATGTTCTGCGCCGCAACTACGGTGAGCCCCGCTCCCGAGTATATCTGATTGCGGAACGTCATACCGAACACCCACAGACCCTCGTTGAGCATGAGCGGCATGCCCTTGACGGTTATCTCGCGCACGAGATGCCCCGGGATGTAGAGCGAGCGGAACGCGCCGACCGCGAACGGGCAGCGAAACTTGTTTTTGTGCGTCCACAGCGCGAGCACGGCGAGCTCGACAAAGCGCGATGTGACCGTTGCTATAGCCGCGCCGACCGCGCCGAGCCTGGGCGCGCCGAGCAGACCGAAGATGAGAATGAGATTCAGACAGAAGTTAGTCACGACCGCCGCGATGCTTGCGACCATCGGTACCATCGCGCAGCCCGTCTCGCGCAGCGTTGACGAATATGCCTGAGAGAGCGCATACGGGATAAGTCCGATCAGCGCCGTAAGGAGGTACTTTCTGCCCTCCGCGAGCGTCAGAGCCGTGTCTGCACCCGAGCCGTCGGCATGGAGAAACAGTGATATCAGACCGTCGCCGAAGAGGAGAAAAACAGCTATGCCCGCAGCAGCGGTCAGCAGGTTGACTATTATTTTAAAGCGGAATGTGTATCGAACACCGTCCGTGTTTCCGGTACCGTGATACTGCGCCGTGAATATCCCTGCCGCCGAGACCGCGCCGAAGAGCAGCAGCTGCAGCACGAACAGCAGCTGATTGACTATTGACACGCCCGACATGACCTCTGTGCCGAGCCGCCCGACCATGATGTTGTCGAGCAGGCTGACAAAGTTGGTTATTCCGTTCTGTATCATTATCGGTACAGCCACCGCAAGAACCGAGCGGTAGAACGCCTTGGTGCCTATGAACTTCTTAATACTTGCCATTATATTTTTCTCCGAAATTAAAGGTACAAGGGCGGCTTTTCTCCGCTCTTGTACCCGTGAATATATGATTGTTTTCCATGCTGCCTTGACGGCGAACACCCGCGCAAAGAATCCGCACGCCCGCATCGGCTCGGCTGCACGCTGCTGCCGTGTGAATCGCACAGCCGCACCGATGTGTGCAGATGCCGCGACGGGCTGCGCACATCGACGCAGCGGACGCAGATCAAAGATCAAAAGAATCTCGAATGCAGGAACTCGCTGCTTATCCGCAGCGACTCGAACGGGTCGCCGGGGCAGTTATCAAGCTCAACGATATAGTGCTTGCAGCCGACCTTCTGGCAGGACTCGATGAGCCCCTCCCACCACATGTTGCCCTGTCCGACCTCGGTGTAGTAGGGGGTGGGCATGTCGTTTACGCGCTTGATAGCCATATCCTTGAGATGGACGATTGCGAGACGGCTGCCGAGACGGTCCTCTATGAGATGGCGGACATCGCAGCCGCCGTGATGCGCCCAGTAGGTATCAAGGGTGAATACGAGGTTGGGCGACGTGTTGTCGATTATTATGTCGTACGGTATCCTGCCGTCGGGCAGACGGATAAATTCGTGATTGTGCTGATGGTAGCTGAAGCGATAGCCCGCCTTTTCGGCATTCGCAGCCATCTTGTTCAGGTCAACGACGAGCTTTTCGTACTCCTCTACGGTGTCTGCCCACCAGCCGCCGATGCCCATGATGTTGTCGGCGAGACCGAGTGCCTTGTGCTCCTCAAGCGCCTTAGGAAACTCATCGCGATACTTCTCGTATTTATCGTGCGTACCGATGATGTCGATTCCCGACTCGCGTGCGAGTCTGCCGTATGCCTCGTATGTGACGGGACCCTCTGTCGGTTGACCCGCGGTCTGTATCTCATCGTAGCCGAGCTCCTTCAGACGCTCAAAGGTGCGCTTGATCTCTTCCTCGGTATTCATAAAGTCGCGAACGGTAAACGCCTGTACGCCTATCTTTGTCAGCTTTTCCATTGGAATATCCTCCGATATTTTTCGGTTGCGGGCACGGCAAAAATACGCCGACGCCCTCTTATACCGATTATATCACAAATACACACATAAAATCAATCCTTTTTTGCTAAAAAAGCGCCGACCGATAATCGTCTTTAACACAAAAACGGGACCGCATGCTGCGATCCCGATTTGAAATGCGTTATTGATTTATGCGGTGCCGTGAGTGTGCACATGCCCCGCTGCGTAAGGTGTTTACTTTATTGCCTTTACCGCGTCGTATACATCCGTTACCTCCTTATCGGGAGCCTTTGTTGCAAGGCTGACGATAACGGTGAGCAGGATAGCGACGATAAATGCAGGAAGCAGCTCGTAGATATCGAGTACAGAGCCCTTGAACGCCTCACGGATGATGAACTTCCAGATAAAGACGGTTGCACCGCCGCTTATCATGCCCGCGAGTGCGCCCCACTTAGTGGTGCGTTTCCAGAAGAGCGCGCAGAGGATAATGGGACCGAATGCAGCGCCGAAGCCCGCCCATGCGAACGAAACGATACGGAATACCGAGGAGCTCGGGTCGCGTGCGAGGAAGATACCTATGACCGAGATGACAACGACCGTGACACGGGCAAGTATCATCTTAGCGCGCTCGGAGAGGCGTACATGCATGGTGTCGACGAGGATATCCTGCGTAATGCTCGAGGATGCAGCTATGAGCTGCGAGTCTGCGGTCGACATTGTGGATGCGAGGATACCGGAGATGAATATTCCCGCAATGAACGAAGGGATAAAGCCGAAACCGCTTATATATCTCGAGATATCAACGATAATGGTCTCTGCCTCGGAGTTTGAAGCGTAGGGACCGACGATGCCCGCGTTCATCAGGCTGTAGCCGACAACGCCGATGAGTATCGCGATAGCCATCGAGATGACTACCCATACAGAGGCGATGCGGCGGGATTTCTTGAGCTCATCCGGGTCGCTTATCGCCATAAAGCGGAGCAGGATGTGCGGCATTCCGAAGTAGCCGAGACCCCATGCGAGTGTGGAGACAACCGACATCGCTCCGAAGCTCGATGTCGTTCCCTTTGCAACGTCAAAGCCGCGGAAGAGGTCGGTAAAGCCGTCGAGAGAGCGGATGTTTGCAAACACCTTGTCAAAGCCGCCGATGAAGCCCTCACCGAGGCCGAGCACGACAAAGAGAGCGACCGTCATGATTATGCTCTGGATAAGGTCGGTGGTCGACGCTGCGAGAAATCCGCCGAGCGCGCAGTATACCACGATAACTATCGCGCTGATTATCATCGCTGTCATGTAGTCGATGCCGAACATGTTAGAGAAGAGCTTACCGCATGCCGAGAAGCCGGAGGCGGTGTAGGGGATGAAGAAGATGATTATAACGATTGCGGCAACGGCGGAGAGCATGTGATGCTTATCGCCGAAGCGGCGTGAGAAGAAGGAGGGCACGGTCACCGCACCGATCTTCTCGGAGTAGATGCGCAGGCGCTTTGCAACAAAGAGCCAGTTGAGGTATGTACCTACGGCGAGACCGATAGCGGTCCATGTTGCCTCCGCAAGTCCGCACATCAGCGCAAGACCGGGTATGCCCATGAGCAGATATGCGCTCATGTCCGATGCCTCCGCGCTCATTGCGGTGACGAGCGGACCGAGCTTTCTGCCGCCGAGGTAAAAGTCGTCCGATGTTTTTGTTTTTCTCGATACTCCGACGCCTATCGCTATCATCATTATCATGTAGAGAGCAATGGCGGCGAGTGTCACCCATTCTGAAGTAGTCATGGTATGCTGCCTTTCAAAGATTTCTTAATTTTCATTATTTTAGCACATTTTAAAATAGACTGAAATACAGAATTGAGTATATACTTTTTTTAGATTGCTGCGACACGTGCAACGCCGCAACCGCATAATTACATGGTTTCTGCTGTAGACCGAAGTACGTACTTTGATTACAACACAAAATCGGACATTAAATTTTTTTTTAGATTTTTTGAAGAAAACTCGATAATACGGAACGCATCCGAGCCGAAAAAGGGGTATCGGCTCGAAAAAACGTTTACAGCCACGGCGCTGCGGTGTTGTATTGTGCTTCTCGCGGCATGAGTGGTGTTACTGCACGCGGGAGGCTCTTTCCGACCGCCGTTGTTCCTCATCCTTAGCCTCCGTAGTATAGGCGCGGAGCAGCAGGGGCAGCATGCGCGAGCTATAGGAGCAGAGCGAATAATCGCCGCCGCAGAGGCACCAGTCGTACATGATGGCGCGCTCGTACATGGCATATGCCTTTACGATGTCGTTCACCGACACATCCTCGCGCAGTTCGCCGCATTCCTGCCCCGCAGAGATTATCGACCGCAGCAGCTTATAATATGTACGGTCATGATCGAGCAGGTGCTTTTCGCTTTTGGTCACAAGCTGAGACGAGAGCAGACGGGAGAGCAGATCGATGGATACGGTATCCTCTATCATGCGGAACAGCTCGCGGTTAAGAAAGATCAGTTGATCTAAATACCCCATTCTGTGCAGATCCTCGCTCAGCTCGTCATACTTTTCGTCAAAGAGATAGGAGAGAGAGGAGAGCAGGGCGTCCTTACCGCTGAAATAGTGGTAGAATGAGCCCTTTGAGGTACCGGATTCGTATATGATATCGTCGACCGTTGTGTTCTCGTAGCCATGCTGATAGAACAGCTTCCATGCAGCCGAAACTATCCGTCCCTTTGTATTTCTCGAGTTTTTTCTTTTCATAGCGCTACCTCATATTTTTTACGGCACTGCCTTATCACGGCGGCTTGTTATTTTTCACGGCACTCTGCCGTCACAGTTCGGGCTTGAATGCGGGCATGAGCTGAAGCTTGAAGAGATTCAGACGGTGGCGGCGGTCGATGTTCGCCTTTTTGTCGGCATCGTCTATCTCTCCCGTGCGGATGTAGCGGTCAAGCTCTGCGTAGGTGAAGCCGAGATTGTCCTCGTCGGTCTTTCCGCACAGTCCGTCCGACGGCGCTTTGTCGACGAGACAGTCGGGTAGACCGAGCACACGGCCTATCGCCTTGACCTCGGTGACGGTGAGACCCGACAGCGGGCTGAAATCGCCTGCGGCATCGCCGTATCTTGTCGAATATCCAACCCAGTCCTCGGAGAGGTTGCAGGTGTTTACTACACGACCGTTATGGCTTTGCGCGACCGCATACAGTGCGGTCATGCGCACGCGGGGCGGAATGTTGGTCCTCGTCTGTGTCGAAAGCTCGAACGGCAGCGCAGCTGCGAGACCGTTGACCGCTGCTTTTACGTTGACCACATAATGCTTTATCCCGAGATGCGAGACGAGCAGCTCTGCGGAGTCGATGTCCGGCTGAACTCCGCAGGGCATCAGCACGCCTATCACGCGGTCTCTGCCGAGTGCTTCGACGCAGAGCGCCGCCGCGACCGAGCTGTCCTTTCCGCCCGAGATGCCGACGACGGCATTGCAGCCGCGCCCGTTCTCCTCAAAAAATCCTCTTATCCATTCTACACATTCGTTTTTTATTCTCTCGGCGTCAAACATTTTCTTCTCCTTTATTTTACGTCACTTTGGTTTGTCTGTTTGATATGTACGCGGACCGTGCGGCGCATTATTTCGGGTCGACCTCGTCGACGGTCAGGCGGATGCGCAGGTCGGACAGCGATCTGCCGTCGTCGCCGAGCAGCAGCATGCGGAAGCGCAGCGGCTCATCCGAGCGGTTATCCGCTTCTATGACTATTCGATGTCTGCCCTCCGTCATTGTCATGCGGTCGGGTGCGGTCTCCCTGCCGTCGATGTACAGCCGCAGCGGAACGCTCCCCCACAGCTGCACGCACACGGGCCCCGTGTGCTCCCTGTCGGCAAATGCGGTCAGAAAATAGTGTTTGCCCGCGCTGTTCGGCACCGTTATTATGCCGCTCTCGCGGTCGCGCTCGACCTTCTGCATCCATCCGTACAGCCCCTCACCGAGATTGTTCAGCGAGAACTGCGGGTCGGTGTAGTATTCGCGTGCGCGGGCTATATCCTGCCACGGCTCTATCGGCAGCGTCATGAAGTACTGCACTGCATCGCGCTCCGCCGTGTGCTCACAGTCGAACAGCGCGGCATCGGTCTGTGCGCCGAGCGCGGACAGCAGCTGCGAATATACGCGGAGATCCTTTTCGTCGCCCGGTCTTGCTGTGAGCGAGGAGACGGTGATGCTGCCGCTGCCGAGCGTGAGGCGCGACACGAGCGGAAGCGGCTCGCGCGGATGCTCACGGTTCATGCTGACCATCGGGATTATCAGCGCCTCGCGGCGTATGCGGTGCCAGAACGAGTCCTCCCATATAGTGTTCGGAACATCGCGTACAAGTACCTCGCCGCCATCGATATCGACCGATGAATAGGCGAGCCGTTTGTTCTCGACCTGCCGCGGCGACATCGGTATCTTGTCGTAGCGGAACAGGTCTACGGGGGAGATGCCGCGCGTTAACGGGTCGCCCGTCGTCTTTGCGTGCGATATCTCTGCGGAATGCAGCACTATGTGCCTGCCCGCGGAGCGCGAGAGCCTACCGACGCTTTCATCGCTCGGCGATATAATGAGCACGTCTCCGCCGCCGCGCGCAAATGCCGCAAGTGCGTCGGTGTCCGCGCTTCCGTCGGCAATACAAACGGCGGGTCTGCCATCGGAAAGGCAAACGGCGGGGCTGTCGGCAAGCTCTGCATGCGGCGCCCCGAGACGGTCGAGCAGGGCTGCCGCATCCGCGCCCGCGGAAAAGACGGTGCGGTACTCGCGCGGCTCAGCCATATCCGCATATGTGAGCATATTGCGCAGCAGCAGCGTCGCCTGCGGGACGGTCGCTCGGTTTTCGCCGAGCTCTATCTGACAGAGAATGACCGTGCCGCGCCCGAGCTGTGCGGTCATCAGCGGAGACCACAGGTCGCCGCCGTCCGCATAATCGCCCGCAGCACATTCGAGCACAAAGGTATATCCGCCGCCCGCGGGCTTTTCGTAGCAGCGGTGTATGAATGCCTCGGGGCGCTCCTCGGTGACGGTCGGACCCCAGAATATCATGTCGGCATCGGTGATGCCGCGCAGCAGCGGATGCTCAGGGTCGCCCGCATGTGCGCTGAAAAAGTCGCCGTCGGTCATGCTCAGCCCGCCTATCAGAAAGGTCGACTGTGCAAGAACTATCAGTCTGCCGCCCGCGCGGACGAACTCGCGCAGCTGCTCGCGCATCGGCTCGGGATCGTCGGTCAGATGCTCGCCGAGCACGAGAATATCGTCATTTCCGAGCTCGGAGAGCGACGAAATGCGGCTGCAGTCGGGGCAGAGCGTGGCTATCGCGGCGAGGTCGCCGTCGCTGCCGCAGATACGTACCGCATGCCTGAGCGGAAGCGCCTCGGTACGCATGCTGTGCGGGTATATTTTGTAGCTCTGACGGAGGGTAAAGCGCTCTTCGCCTTCATGCCGCAGTATCAGGGTAAGCTCGGCATGCACGGGCGTGGAAGGCTCGGATTTCGATAGCTCGGACAGCGGCAGCTCAAGCTCGGCTACCCTGTGTTCTGCGGGCTGCTGCGTAAAGTGCAGCTCGGTGCGGTATTCGATGCCCGCCGCAGTGAAGAGACATTCGATCGTCACATCATGCTCGTCGCGAGTGTCGTTGTAGACATCAAAGCTGCGGTGCAGCGGCGCCCCGTCGTAAAAGCTGCTGTCGTATTCGCGGCGGATAAGCGTTACCGGCCGGTACGCCTCACGCATGAACGCCATCACGGGATTCTCGCGGCAGAGCGGGTATTCGGGCGGCAGCAGGCCGTTATTCACGGTCAGTGAATATTTCGGTATCATCGGCATACGAGGGTTACCCGTGACGATATCGCGGTCGGGCATGCTGCGAGTGAAATAGTAGGCAAAGTTGAAGGTGGATATCCCCGATACGCCGTTTCGCCTTGCATCCTCCTGGAACAGCCGTTCCTTCGTTGCAAAGCCGATGGCGCACGGCTCGAAATCGTCGTATGCCCCGAGCCCGACGTATGTGCTCGCGTTCTGCGGGCAGATGAACCACATTCCGCCGTGCTCGCCCACCGTCAGCGGCTTTTCGCGCCGCCACTGCGCGAGCGTTCCGTCTATATTATAATGGTAGCTTTCTATCTCGGTCTGCTCGTACGGCAGCAGACGGTTGTCGCCGTCGAGCGATATCATGCGCGTCGGGTCCTCTCGGTGCATCGCCGCCATCCATTCGGGGATATGCAGCTTGAATTCATCTCGCCCGTCGACCCATCGCATCTCATTTTCGATGCTCCAGAAGATAATGCATGGGTGGTTTCGGTCTCGGCGCACGAGACGCACCGCATGTCTGCCGCAGCGCTCGAGATACTGCGGGTGTGCGGCATCCATGCCCTTTCCCGAGCCGTATATCGCGGTCTCGTCGACGATGAGCATTCCGACCTCGTCCGCCGCGTCAAGGTAGTAGCGCGGGTGCGGCTCGGCGTGCAGACGCACGTAATTTACGCCGTTCTGCCTACAGAGCTCGTACCAGTTCAGCGCGTACTGCTTTGTCATCTGGACATACCCCTGAAAATGCCATGAGTCGCCGCGCAGATTAATCGGCTTGCCGTTGAGAATGAATTTCGTCCCCTCCGTCCAGATCTCGCGAAAGCCGAAACGCTCGGCGCAGCTGTCAAGCAGCTCCCCGCCGCACCGCAGCTCCGCGCGCAGACGGTAGAGCTTGGGGTTGTCCGTATCCCAGTATTCCGCGTCCTCCCATCGGCAGACCGCCCCGCCGCTGCCGCCGTCAAACGACAGCACAGCGCGCTCGCCGTCAAGTACCTCGTAGTGCATGTGCGCGTCGGTCGGAGCGTCGGTGAGCTCGGGCAGCACGGACAGCTCGCCACGCCGCACCGAGCAGCGTATCGCAAGGTCGGAAATATGGCTCTGCGGCAGCACCGTGAGCGAAATATCGCCCCATATACCGCGCAGATTTGTGCCGAACCATGAGCCTGTCAGACCCGTAGTCTTGACCGCGCCGGACGGCAGAGTTGTGCTCTCAAACGACGTGCAGACGAATGTAATCTCCGCCTCACCGTCATTTATTACGTCGGTTATATCGACGTGCAGCGGCAGAAACATCTCGTCATGGTCGCAGATATGCCTGCCGTCGACATAGAGCGCGCAGCGCTGCGCGATCCCCTCCGCATGCAGAAATACACGCTCCCCCCGCTCGGCGCGGATGCTCACGCGGCGGCGCAGAACGCCCGTATCCGCCTCGTTCCACCGCTCGGGGTAGCCGAACACGTCGCCCGGGTGACAGTCGCGCAGAGTGATGCCCGGCCTCTTCCATCCCGACGGGACGGTAATGCTCTCCGCTTCGGGCAGGCTGTCGGGCAGCGACGTGTCGCACTGCCTGTCATATAGCGGGAAGAACTCCCATACTCCGTCGATATTAACCGTTCTTCTCATGTCCCCTTACCCCCGTTTCGGCATCGCGCCGTGCTTTTTTGTATGCAGCCGTAAATTTTGTGTGTTTTACGCGCCGTGCGGCTTGGACGGTGCGCAGACCGTGAGCATGCTGTGCCGCGCTTCGCTCGGATGCCCGTTTTTTGCTGTGCTGTATATAAAAAGGAAATAAATTGCAATCTTCTGTCGCCTAAGTATAGCACAAATAATGGACTCAGTCAATCATCTTTACAAAATTCGGTTAAAGAATGTGAATTGTTCCGCGCGGGGGATATAAAAACAGCCCGACGCGGATCGAGGTGACCCTGTCGGACTGCGGCTGAATTGCCTGTATTGCTGCATCGACCGATGCAGCCGCGCCGCGCGATGCGGTGCAATTCTGCGCTGCACGGTCTGTGCGGGCGGTGATTATTTAGTATACACGAGACGATATACGGTATCCTTTGTGCCGTCGAGCTTTTCGCCGTCGACACCCGTAGTCGCGTATTCGTCACCGATATAGAAAGCCCAGTAGCTGCCGTCAGCGGTGTAATCCGCCTTGATGCCGTTTACGGAGGTGATAAAGAGACCGTACTCGCTGCTGTCGCCCTCGACGAGCTTGTTTTCGAGCAGGGCATCGCCGAGCGTTTCGGCATCTGTTTTAATCGTGAACGTGACCTTGTTTTCCTCTGCCTCTACCTCGACAGTAACCGTCTTTTCACCCTTGCCGAGCGTAGAATCCTTTGTGTAGACGGCGTTTTCCCACAGACCTGTTTTCGAGACCTCGTTTCCGCATGCGGCGAGTCCGAGCACGCATGTGAGTACGATAATGACCGACAGCACCGAGTTCAGTGCGGCTTTGATGTTTGCTTTCATTTTTTCTTCTCCTTGACAAATGTTTTTTCGGAATGTCGCTGCCGCGCGCTGCACGGCGAAAAAACGACCCCGTGACAGATCACCGCAATCTATTACCGCGATGGAGCATCGCGATAGATTATAACGCATTTCCCGTTTTTTTTCAAGTGTGCAAAAAGAAAACGGAATGCGAAGCGGAAAGTAATTCGGCGCCGACCGATGCGCGGGGCTTGACAGGGGCGCGTCCGTGTGTTATAATAGTTCAAATTTGAAATATTCAAAAATGAATCAAGAGAGGGATGCCGACATGAATGCGGGTGTGGAATTTATCAAAAAAACGGCGCTTGCCTACGATGCGGTATGCAAGCCGCTGTGTCGGGAGCTCGGGCTGCCGCAGACGGCGTTTGACATTCTGATGTTTCTGGCGAACAATCCCGAGTTTAAAACGGCGGGGGATATCGTGAACATCCGTCGGATTAAGCCGAATCTTGTCTCGGTCAACGTCGACCGACTCGTAAGAAGCGGATATCTCGAGCGCAGGAGCGTCTGCGGTGATCGCAGAAAGACGCTGCTGCTGCCGACGGGGCAGGCGGAGCCGATAATCCGCCGCGGGCGGGAGCTGCAGGAGCGTTTTTCCGAGCTCATGCTTGACGGTCTGAGCGCGGAGGAGCGGGAGCGATTGCTCAAGGCACTCGAGGCAATAGGCAAAAATCTTGACAAGGTACTGAAGGAGAATGTTTGAGATGAAGCTGCTGATAACCGTAATTGTGACATTTTTCGCGGGAATGGGAGCGGGGCTCGGTACGGGCTTTGCGGGCATGAGTGCTGCGGCGGTGATAAGCCCGATGCTTATTACCTTCCTCGGCATGGAGCCGTATACGGCGGTGGGCATCGCGCTCGCCTCCGACGTGCTCGCTTCCGCCGTATCCGCCTATACGTACGGCAGGAGCAAGAATCTCGATATCCGCAACGGTATAATAATGATGGCGAGCGTGCTTGCCTTTACCGTCGCAGGCAGCTATGCAGCGAGTCTGCTGCCGTCGGCTACGATGGGCAGCTTTTCGGTGGTCATGACCTTCCTGCTCGGTATAAAATTCATCGTCCGCCCCGTTATGACGACAAAGGAAGCTATGGCGGGAGTCTCGGCTGAAAAGCGCGCGGCGCAGTCGGTAATCTGCGGTGCGGTGATAGGTCTCATCTGCGGCTTTGTCGGCGCGGGCGGCGGAATGATGATGCTGCTTATACTGACCTCGGTGCTCGGCTATGAGCTTAAGACCGCGGTAGGTACGAGCGTGTTCATTATGACGTTTACCGCGCTCACGGGTGCGGTGTCGCATTTCGTCATAGGCGGTGCGCCCGATATCACCGTGCTTGTGCTCTGCGTTGCATTTACTCTGCTGTGGGCGCGCATCGCGGCGGTGTTTGCTAACCGTGCCGAGCCGCGCACGCTCAACCGCGCGACGGGTGTTGTACTCGTCGTGCTCGGTGCGGTGATATTCGCCTTCTCGCTGATAGCAAAATGAGAAACAAAATGCAATACTCAGAAAAAAACTCCGCTCGTCCGATATGACGCGCGGCGGCATAACGGGAAGTCTCGTGCTCTTCGCTCTGCCTATGACGGCGAGCAATATGATGCAGCAGCTCTACAATATCGCGGATACCTTGATAGTCGGGCGCGCGGTAGGGTGTCCCGGGATGTCGGTGGTGCTGACGGTCGTTTCGCTCGGCACCCGTGTGCTGCTTGCGTATGCGCTTGCGGGCGTGATAGGCGAGGCGGGAATTTGGATGTCTGTTCCGATAGACCGGGCACTTGCCGACACAGTCGGCTACGGATACTATCTGCTGCGCCGTCGCAGCCTGCTTCCGCATGGTGACGGAGCGCTCCCGCATAGCGCCGTGACGATAAATAAACGGTTCTGCGCGGCATCGCAAAACGAAAAAAACGACCTATTTCACTTTTATTTCCGATAGAATACAATTTTTTTTGAAAAAACTCTTGCAAAGTGCTGTATCATATGATATAATCTAAGTGGGAAACAAGGCAGTTTTTTATAGAATCATATGATCGGCAAATCAGCTGAAAGGCTGAGACGCAAAGCTATGGTGTCTAAACGGATATACCGCATGACCGACCGGCTGCATCATCGCACATTGTGCGGTAATGCAGCCGGTCTTATTTTTTGCGCACCGATCGGTATTTACGGAGGTCTCTATGAAAAAATCATTTTGGGGTTATAACATTGCTAAGGTTGACGAGAACATCTCCTTTCTCGAAACTCAGAATATCAAGCTTGAGCGTCAGGTAAAGCAGCTGACACGCGAGCTCGAGGAGGCGCGCAGCGCGAATACCGCGGCGGGTGCGATAGAGAACAGCACGGCGGGCGCATCCGGAAGCGCGGCAGCTGCATCAAACGGCGCACAGGCAAAGATAGATGAGCTCGAGGCACGCATCGCCGCTTTGACGGCGGAAAACAGGGCACTCACCGAGCGTGCGGCATCGCTTGAGAGTGAGAATATGCAGCTGGGCGCACGGCTGTCCGAGGCTTCTGAAACCGAGACAATCGAGCGGATAGGTGATATCTGCATGAGTGCATATTCGGATATGAATGCGGCAAAGCAAAGAACGCGTGAGCAGCTCGAGGAGTATCTTGCTCGCTTCTGGAATGAGTGGCAGGGCTGCCGCGACCGTCTTACCGAGCTTGCATCGCAGCTTGAGGAAAAGCAGATACAGAGCCGCGAGTCGTTTATATCGTATGCCGACTGCATTCTCCGCGCTTACGGCGATATGCGTGACGACAGTGCACGTCTGCGCGACGGAATAGGCGAGCTGACCGCAGCGGAGGATGGAATCCGCGAGGGCATGGAGCGGCTGCTGCATGAGCTTGACAGCGAACCGCCCGAGACCGCAGCAGAGCCCGAGTCTGTCGAGACAGAGGCGGAAGAGGAGGGAGGGTCCGAGCAGGACTGTTCGATAATCGATGCCGTACGTATTCTGGAGAGAACAAAAAAACGCCGCACCCGAGAGAACGAGACGCATGAGTTGAAGACGGAAAAGGACGATTTCGATCGTGCGGTAGCCGTCGGAGCTTCCGATGAGCTGAAAAACGACACCGAAAGGGCATCCTCGGACGGAGCAGCTGCAGGACGCACAGCGCAGGACGGTGCTGCGGGCGAGGAAGAAAGACCGACGGGAATATTCCACGACGTGAATCTCCGCAATATTATCTGATTTATAAGCTTTTATAGCTGCTTCTGCGGCAGGTGCTGCAGAAGAGCCTTGTGCATAACACACGTAAGGCGATTTGATTCAGCGGCTGCGTGCCGCATATGAGACATTGCAATTCTGCAGCTGTATGCTGCATGAGACTGACAAGGAGAGACGGCGATGCCGAGAGCACAAAAAAGTTTTTTCACAAAAGAAAAGGTGTTTTTTGCGGCTGTGTTCGGCATTGCCGTTTTTCTGCTGTCATTTTTTGCAAACTCGGCACTTTCGCTCGGCGGGGAGGAGCTTGAGCTCGGGGAGCTGTACTATTGCAGTACCTCCCGCGAGATAGTGTCGCCGTCGGCGGTGACGCTACGCAGCGTGCAGAGCATTGACGAGATAGTTACGCTGCGGTCGGAGCGGTATCTTTACATCCGCGGGAGGCTGCCCGAGCTTGACGACGGTCGGCTGCTGCTGCACACTTACAGCGGCACGGCTAGGGTGTCGGTCGGCGGCAGAGAGATATTCTGCAGCATAAATGATGAGTGCCCCGGCGGAACGTCGTACATCACGGCGGAGCTTGACGACAGCATGTCGGGTGAGGAGCTGGAGCTGCTGTTGTACACCCCGCTGTCAAACGAATTCGAACTGCGGCTGATACCCGCACAGAACAGCTTTGCGAGCGCACACCGTGCGTCAAACGCACCGCTGTATCTGCTCGCGGTCGGCGTGCTTGTGCTTGTCGCGGGGTTGTGGCTCGGTCTTAGACCGAGGAGCGTCTTACCGCGCTCTGCCGCAGTGCTTTGCGCGGTCGAAATGCTGCTCTCTTTGCTGACGGCGGCGCTTGAATACACATCTGCGTTCGGCGGCGATCATCGGCTCTTTAATTTGAAATTCTTTGTCTATCTGATGATACCCGTGCTCGGTATAGTCGAGTGTGCGGTGCGCTGTCACCGCCGCTCGTCAAGGACCGAAGCACTGCTGTCGATAAACATACTGTATGCGGTCTGCGTACTCTTTCTCGGACAGAATGTGTTCTTTTTCGTGCTGCTCGGTGCAGGCGTATTTCTGCAGCTCGCAAACATCATATATGTGCTGCACATGCTGCCCGGCGGCAGTGCCGGCACGAGCGAGCTCTGCCCCGCAGCGCTGATCGTATTCTGGAGTGCAGATCTTGTGTTCTGGTTTGCCGTCGCTTTTCAGTGGGTATCGTGGCAGCCGCTGTGTTTTATACTTTCGCTGTGGCTGTACTGCACGGTCGCGGGATTTTCCGCACGGCATGCGGAGCATGCGAAGCCGGGCGGCGTTGGTGCGTCATCCGACGCACCAACGTCGGGCGGTGCGCACGTGACGGATGCTGCGAATAGGTCGGGCGGCACACAGCCGAGAGACGGCAATGCCGGCGCCGGGGCGCATGCAAAAAACTCCGCAGCGAATGCGGAAGATGTATCTGATGTGAGGAACGCAGAGGAAACAGCAGACGCGGGAGCGCGGCAGAATGCAGCAGCGGCGGTATATTCAAGGCTCGGCAGCGATGCTGCGGAGAATCTTTCCGCACGGCTGAGGAAGGAATCCGACCGCATACCGCTCGAGGCGATAGACTTGTTTGACGAGCTGCTGATGAAGAAGGTGTTCGGCAAGGACCGGCATTCCTTCAACGTTGCGGAGTACACGCACGTTATCTGTCTTGCAATGGGCATGAGCCGCGGTCGCTCGGAGGAGATAACAAAGGCTGCAGCATTACACGATATCGGCAAGATATGTGTGCCCGAGCACATATTGTTCAAGGAAGAAAAGCTGACCGAGGAGGAGTTTGCCGAGATACGCAGACACACGAGCTACGGATATCAGCTGCTTGACAGCACCGACAACGGCTTCTTCCGTATGGCGGCACTTGTCGCACGTGAGCATCATGAGCACATGGACGGCAGCGGATATCTCGGGCTGCGCGGCAGCGCGATATCGCTTCCCGCACGGATAGTCGCGGTGGCTGATGTTTTCGACGCGCTTGTGTCAAAGCGCAGCTATAAGGCAGCATGGGATTTTAACCGCGCATTTGACTATATCTGTGAGCACGACAGCGATTATTACGACAGGGATGCCGTCGCGGCATTCATCACATCGCGCGAAATGATTTATGATTTGTACAAGACAAATTCGGGCAGATGACCGCACGGAACAATAGTTGTCGTGTTCTCATGCCCAAGCTGTGCGCGTCGGCTGAATCGGCACCAGGCGTGCAGGCGGCGGATAAGCAGACAGAAAGGTACGGATACAGATGGATATTTTATTTGTCGGCAGGCTCGCGTGTCTGACAGGTGCGGCAGCCGAGGCGCTGTGCGGCGGCGGGCACAAGGTTGTTTACGCATCCGACGATGTAAGCGCAGCCGTTTCGGGCAAGAACATTTCGCCCTTCCGCATCCCGGCTTCGGGTGCGGAGCTCGGGCGTGTCTTTAACTCATATAATCTCGGCATAGCCGTATTTTTCGCGCAGGGGCTGCATCGCCGCG
Organism: uncultured Eubacteriales bacterium; assembly: GCA_900546695.1. Classification (GTDB taxonomy): domain Bacteria; phylum Bacillota; class Clostridia; order Oscillospirales; family CAG-272; genus UMGS911. The sequence goes on from URDX01000002.1 coordinate 90,268, forward strand.
AGCCGTACTACGGCGAGTATCAGGAGCTCGAAAACCTTCTGCGTCTCTGTGCGGAGCATGAGGTCAATCAGGTACTGTATATTCAGCCCGGGCATCACAGACCCGCCGCCGGAGAGCGGCGCGAGCATGATCTTGCCGTAATGCTTGAGGCATGCGACGGTCTGTGCAGCTATTACAGACGCGAGCGGGGAATATCGGTCATACGTCTGAATGTGCCCTCGATATTCGGCTACGGGGAGAGCTATTCGGTCATCGGCGACGCGGTCATGCAGGCGCGGAGCGAGAGCTCGGTACACTTTTTCGGCGCCCCTGAGCAGAGATGCTCATTCGTATCCGAGCGCGATCTCGGTGAGCTGCTGCTGCGCATCTGCGAGAACTGGACGCTCGTCTATGACGATATGGATGTGACCCCCGTGTCGACCATGACGTTTTCCGAACTCGGCGGGCTTATCAAGCGCGAATTCCCGACGGCGCGGCTCTCGTATACCGCATACCCCATCGGAACCGACGTTTCTTACGACCCGACCGCGGTAAGGCGAGAATACGACTGGGTACCGACCGAGACAGTTTCCGATGCGCTCCCGCGTCTGATAGCCGAATCGGGCGAGCATGTCGCGGCGGAAAAACGTACGCTGCGCACGCGGCTGCGTGAGTTCGTGTCGCGGCACAGTTTTGTCGTTCAGCTGCTCGAGGTCGTGCTCGGCTTTCTTGCGGCAGAGCTGCTTGTCCGTGTTACGGGCTCGACAGAGCAGTTCAGATACATAGATTTCCGTCTGCTCTATATTGTCGTTCTCGGTACCGTTCACGGGATGAGGGTTGGACTCGCCGCCGCGGCGCTCGCGAGCGTTTCGCTGCTCTCGGCGGTTGTTTCGGGTCATGCAAAATGGGAGGCGGTCGCCTTTGATATCGACACATGGCTGCCGTACATATTTTTCTTTCTCGTCGGTGCGGTAACGGGCTATGTGCATGACAAGCTGCGCGCAGAGAACACGTTCCTCCGCCGCGAGCAGGAGGTGCTTGAGGATAAATACATAACGCTGAATGAGTTCTATGTCAGCGCGCTGAGCAACAAGGACAAGTACCGTACGCAGATAATGTCTTACCGTGACAGCTTCGGACGGTTGTTCGACGTTGCAAAAAAGCTCGACAGCACAACGGTAGAGCATGTTTTTCTCGAGGCGCTGCACGCGCTTGAGGGTGTGCTTGACAACCGCTCGATATGCATATACCGCTGCGATGCGCGGATGAATTACGCACGGCTCGTCATCTGCTCAAAGGAGGTTTTCCCCATCACCGAAAAATCCCTTGAGCTCGGACGGCTCGACCGCATGCTGCCCGAGCTCGGCGACGGCAATGTGTGGGTGAATCGCGAGCGTCTTCCGGGTTATCCCGAATATGCGATGGTGCTGTATCACGACGATAAGCCCATTGCTCTGATTACGGTAAAGCGTGCGGCGTACGACCAGTTCTCCATCTACTACGAGAATCTTATCAAGATAATCTGCGGACTTATCAAGATATCGCTCATCCGTGCGATAGAATACAATTCAAAGACCGAGACGGAAAAGTATATCCCGGGAAGTCACATACTCAAAAACGAGTATTTCGCCGAGCTCATCCGCAACAAGGAGGAGATGGCGCAGAGCGGCACATCCGAATATCTGCTGCTGCACATCGATACATCGGCGGAGAACCGCACCGATATAGCTAACACCATCACAGGGCTTGTCCGCAACACCGATGAGCTCGGTCTCGGCAAGGACGGCGAGCTCTATCTCTGCCTGAGTCAGACGAATGCGAGCAACGTCGGATACGTGCTTGACCGTCTGAAAAGCAAAGGACTTCACTACACCACGGCATGAGTGCCGAGAAAGGATGCCCCTGCGCGGCGGGAGCAGATAAATAATATGTCACCGACGCTTATTCTGTTTATCATAGGGGCTGTGCATCTGCTGCTCTGCCTTGTAACATATCTGCTGCTGCGTGCAGGTGTGCTGACGTTTGAGCGCGCTCTCATGCCTATCGTCGTTCTTGTGCCGATCGCGGGCTTTCTTTCCGCTGTCGCGGCGCAGCTGCTGACCGCGGCGGGACGTGAGGGCACGCGCGGCTCTACTCTTGAGGAGCTGCATATCGGAGACGACGATCTGCGGCTGAAAAAGATAGCGCACGACGATACAAGCTCGGTCATCCCGCTTGAGGAGGCAATGTCGGTAAACGACGCACGCACCCGCCGTGCGCTGATGCTCGACATTCTGCACCGCAGCCCCGATCAGTACACAGAGCTGCTGCACAAGGCGTGCACGGATGAGGATATTGAGGTGTCGCACTATGCTTCTACCGCGATAATGGAGCTGCAGCGCGGCTATGAGTACGACGTTCAGCGCGCGGAGCATGATTTCCGCGCGTCGCCCGACGACCCGAATGTCTGCGACCGATATATACGCGAGCTCGGCATATATATCGACAGCGGGCTTATCGGCGATAATATTCTTTTCGTATACCGCCGCAGATATGCCGAGGTGCTTGAGCGCAAGATACAGCTCGAGCCCGAGGATATGGATGCTTATCTGCTCGCTGCGGATAACTGCATGGCGCTCGGCGCTCTGAACGAGGCGCAGTATTATTCCGAGCGTGCGGTCACCCGCTGGCCCGGTCGTGAGGCGGTTTGGCTCGGCAGACTCAAGCTCTGCGAGCAGATGGGCGACGGCGCGGGCATCAGAGAGGTCTTGCGTCAGATAAGGTCGAGAAATGTCTATCTTTCGCGTCACGGAAAGAGCGTTATTGCGTTCTGGAGCGGCGATGGAGAGGAGAGCGCGGGCGGAGCAGCGGAGACGGCAGGCGCTGATGCACACGTCGGCGCATCGGATATGATGGGCGCGGCATCGGATAATGCGCAGCTCGGCGCGGTAAACAGAATGAAAGGGGAGAGCTGATATGGGGGCGATGCTGAAGCGTTTTTCGGTACTTGTCGCGGTGATAGCCGCGCTGATCGGCGTGACCGTGCTGCTGTTCATCGACAACATCGGCGCGGGCTATACCGTCTCGGAGAATTACCTGACTGACATGCCGCAAGCCATGCTGTCCGAGAAAAAGCTGAAAGCGGAGATGCCCGTCGTCTGTCTTGTACTGACCGACAGCTCGCAGGATAACTATGCTGAGTATACCGAGCACATCCGCGACGTGCTCTCGATAATGCGCGTCGGCTATGACGAGGTCGATCTCGCCGTATCGCCGATGCCCGAGCTCTCGGCATACCGCACGATGATAGCGGCGTTTCAGAATCTCGATTCGCTCAATGCATCGGTTACAGATCTGCTCGAATGGGTGCGCGGGGGCGGCAGATACATGCAGTTTTCCGCGCCGATAGGAGCACCGATCTTTTTCTTTCTCTCGACGTATATGGGCGTTGCCGACGGCGGAACTAACTATGCTACCTTCTCGGGCATAACGCTGCGGGACGGCTTTATGATAGGCGGCGACGACTTCAACTTTCACTGGGACGACCCGATGACTACGGCTATCAGCTGCCGTCTCGGAGAGAATGCTCGCGTTTATGCCGAGACTGACGACGATGCGGCGACCCCGCTTATATGGTCGGCGGACTGCGGCAAGGGGCGGTTTGTGATCTTTAATGTCGGATTCTGCGAGAAGGCGACTCGCGGTCTTACCGCCGCGGCGTACAGTCTGCTCGAGGATACGGCGGTCTACCCCGTGATAAACGCCTCCGCATTCTTTCTTGACGATTTTCCGTCGCCCGTGCCGATGGGTGACGGTACGTACATCCGCCGCGACTATAACCGCGATATTTCGAGCTTCTATTCAAATCAGTGGTGGCCCGACATGCTGGCGCTCGGCGATAAATACGGCATAAAATATACGGGACTCCTTATCGACGACTACACCGAGGAGGTCGACGGCTCATTCCCGCAGCAGAAGGATACCGAGCGCTTTACGCACTTCGGCTCGCTGCTGCTCGACAACGGCGGCGAGATAGGTCTGCACGGCTATAACCATCTGCCGCTCTGCTTTACGGGCTTCGACTTTAAGGGAAAGGTGGATTATAAGCCCTGGACAAACGAGGAAAATGCGCTCAGAGCGATAGATCAGGCGCTCGCGCTCGGCAGCTCGCTCTTTCCCGACAATACCATGTCGGTATATGTTCCGCCGTCAAACATCCTCTCTGAGGAGGGCAGACGCTTTCTGCATGAAAAGGTCCCCGCTATCAAGGTCATAGCGTCGCTTTATCTTGAGGGAGAGATTGAGTATTCACAGGAGTTTGAGGTCGCGGAGGACGGAATTATAGAGTTTCCGCGAGTTATCTCGGGTGCGATACTCGATCAATATATGCGCTGGGACGCGCTGAATACGCTAAATCTCTACTACGTCAACTCCCACTTCATGCACCCCGACGACGTGCTGGATGTCGACCGCGGCGCGGAGCTCGGATGGGCTGCGCTGCTCGGCAATCTCGACGACTACTGCTCATGGTTGTACTCGTCCGCGCCGAGCATACGTAATCTCACGGGCAGCGATGCGGGGCGCGCTGCCGCGCGTTACGACACGCTCTCGATAGAGCGCACCGACGGGGAGAATGAGGTCGCGCTGCGGCTGGGCGGCTTTTACGACGAGGCGTATCTGATGGTACGTCATGCGGGCGGCGAGCCGACCGAGGTTATAGGCGGCAGCGCGGAGCATATCAGCGGCGATTTTTATCTCGTCCGTGCAACGCAGGAGAATGTAACGCTCAGATTCGGAACGGAGGGTGAAAATTGAGGATATGTATGGTGCTTGAAGGCTGCTACCCGTATGTTCGCGGCGGCGTTTCCTCATGGATGCATTCGCTTATCACCTCCAATCCGCAGCACGAATATATGCTGTGGGTGATAGGTCCGAAGGCGGAGGATGCGGGAAAGTTCAAGTACGAGCTGCCCGCGAACGTTGTCGAATGCCGCGAGGTGTTTCTCGACAACGCGCTGCGACTCGGTACATCGGGCAGTGATTATCATGCCTTCACCGACAGCGAGATTGATGCGCTGCGCGAGCTTGTGCTTGCCCGCTCCCCCGACTGGGGCACCCTTTTCAGAATGTATAACGAGCAGCATGTCAGCGTTATGTCGTTTTTGATGAGCGAGACCTTTCTCGGCATTCTGCTCGATATATGCAAGACCGAGTATCCGCATGTTGCGTTTACCGATTTCTTTCACACCGTACGTTCCATGTTTCTGCCGATACTGTATCTGCTGAGCATGGAGCCGCCGAAGGCGGATGTGTACCATGCAACGTCAACGGGCTACGGGGGAATGCTCGCCGCGCTCGGGGCGTGGAAGTACGAGCGACCGCTCATCGTCACCGAGCACGGCATCTACACCCGCGAGCGCGAGGAGGAGATACTGCGTGCGCGGTGGGTGGTACCGCAATTCCGTCAGCAGTGGATAAACATGTTTTACATGCTCTCGGGCTGTGCATATGAGAGGGCTGATTCGGTAACGGCGCTGTTCAGGCGCTATTCGGATATTCAGGTCGAGCTCGGCTGCGACCCGCGCAAATGCAGGGTCATAGGCAACGGCATACGTATGGACCGCTTCGGCTCGATAGAGGAAAAGCAGCCCGATGGCTATATCGACATCACCGCCGTCGTACGTATACATCCCATTAAAGATATAAAGACCATGATACAGGCGTTCTTCCTGCTCAAGCAGCGTGTGCCCGAAGCGCGGCTGCATATTCTCGGCGATACCGACGATGAGGAGTACGGACGTGAGTGCCGCGAGCTCATTGCTCATCTCGGCGTTGCCGATATCGATATGCCGGGTAACGTTAGCGTTGAGGAGTATTTCAAACGTACCGATTTTACGGTACTCAGCAGCATCTCGGAGGGACAGCCGCTTGCGGTACTCGAGTCGTTTGCTGCGGGCAGACCGTGCGTTACGACCGATGTCGGCTGCTGCCGCGACCTGCTTGAGGGTACCGACGACGACATCGGTGCGGCGGGAAACATCGCAGCGCCGATGCACGCGCGGGCGCTTGCCGATGCGCTCGAGCTGCTTGCTACCCATCCCGAAATGCGGCATGAGATGGCGGAGCACGGCAGGGAGCGCGTACGCCGTTATTTTCTGCATGAGGATATGGTGGATAATTATAATAAAAACTATGAGGAGGTGCTGCGCAGATGGCGGGTATCGGCTTTGAACTGAAAAAGCTGTTCTCCCGCAAGGGACTGATAGCTACTATCCGCGCCTACTCATACGCGACAGTCGTCTGCGCGGGACCGATGATACTCGGCTTTATACTGCTGCTCTCATGCATGTTTATGGCGGAGGCGGCAGGAGCGACGCGGCACAGCCGCGAGCTTGTGGTCACGATACTGACGCATACGCTGCTTGCATCGCTCGTTGTGACATCGCTGTTTTCCATGCTGACCACCCGCTTCTGTGCTGATATGATATACGAAAAGAAATACCGTCGGCTGATACCTTCTTTTTACGGCAGCATAGCTCTGATGCTGGTGCTCGGCGGCATCGGCTACGGCGTGTTTCTGCATTTCTCGGGTGTGCGGCTGCTCTACCGCGTTATCGCATGGGTGTTTTTCATGGTGCTCATCGTCGTGTGGACCGAGATAAGCTATCTGACCATGCTCAAGGACTTCCGCAGCATAATGCTCGCGTTTTCCGTCTCGGTCGCGGTCGCACTGCTGCTCGCCGCGCTGCTGCTGTGGGTCGTGCGTATGGAGGCGGTAACGGCGCTGCTCATGTCGGTCACCGTCGGATATATGATAATGATGCTGTGGTATTTTGCGATACTCTACCGCACCTTTCCGCACGGGGTCGGCAGTCGGATGTATTTTCTGCGTTGGATAGACAAGACCCCCGCGCTGACCGTCACGGGCTTCTTTATAACGCTCGGGCTGTTCGGGCATCTCGTTATCATGTGGTGGGCGAGCTCGCTGCGCGTCTGCGTTGAGGGGCTGTTCTACGGAGCACCGACGTACGACGTTCCCGCCATCTTTGCCTTTTTCTCAATACTCATAACCACCGTCAACTTTACAACATCGGTGGAGACGAGATTCTATCCGCGCTACAAGGAATATTTCAGCCTGTTCAACGACGGCGGCTCAATAGAAAGTATCGACGAGGCAGAGGAGAGCATGCTGCATGTTCTGGCAGATGAGCTGTCGTATCTTGCCCTGCGTCAATTGTTTTCAACGCTTGCATTCATCATTCTCGGAACTATACTGCTCCCGAATATGGCGCTCGGCTTCAACAGCGAGATGCTGCGCATCTTCCGCACTCTCTGTATCGGCTATGCATTTTACGCCGTCGGCAACTGCATAATGCTCATATCGCAGTATTTCTCGGATATGCGCGGTGCGTTTACGAGCACGGCGATATTCGCCGCAGTCACAAACGTGCTCACGCTCATACTTGCGCTGACGCGTGACTTCTTCTACGGAATGGGCTTCGTGCTCGGCAGCATGGCGTTCTGCATCGCCGCATGCCTTATTCTGTGCGGGTATCTGCGTCGGCTGAAATATAACGTGCTCAGCCGTCAGCCGCTGTTTGCGGGGGAGCACCGCGGCTTTTTCTCCCGCATTGCCGTCGGGCTCGACCGCCGCGCTCTGCGCGCATCGGGCACGGAGACGGAAAAAACGAAAACGGAGGTATAAAAAGTGAAAAATAAGCTCAGACCCATCGCCGCGCTCTTCGCGCTGCTCTCGGTCGCCTCTCTTGTCTGCGGCTGTGCCGACGAAAAGACGGCGGATGAGACCACGACCGACTCTGTAGCCGTCGACGATATCCCTGTGCGCGATTCGACGGTCATATATAACGACGATGACGATGATTCGGTGGCGGTCATGTATCTTACCGTAAGTCAGGGCAATGCCGCCGACAATACCAATCACACATGGAGCGAGGTCAATGCTTACTCGCGCATGTACTACGAGGAAAAGGGCATTGACCGATACCGCGTAGAGGGGATAATTCAGGTCGGAGACGAGGACGGTCCGACGTACGGCTCACTCGGCTACGGCGAATTTGCACCGAACTGCACCGTCCAAATACGCGGAAACACGAGCACCCGCTCGCCGCAGAAATCGTATAAAATAGAGGTAAACAAGAACGAGGGCTACTGGCGCGGCCAGCGTACCATTGCACTGAACAAGCATGTCTATGATTCGGTACGCTTTCGCAACAAGTTCAGCTACGATCTTATCAAGACCGTTCCCGGTATGCTCGGGCTGCGCACGCAGTTTGTCCGTCTGTACGTCAAGGATCTGACCGAGGGCGACAGTGGTGCGGAGTTTGTGGATTACGGACTTTACACGCAGGTAGAGCAGGTCAACAAGACCTATCTGCGCAATCACGGTCTGAGCGAGTTCGGGCAGCTGTATAAGGCGAACATGTTCGAGTTTCTGCAGTATGATGCGATTAAGCTCAAGACCGACCCCGATTACGACAAGGCGGCGTTCGAGCAGGTACTCAAGATAAAGGGAGACGACGACCATTCAAAGCTCATCGAAATGCTCGCGGAGGTAAATAACTACTCCATACCGATAGAGCAGGTCATCGACCGACACTTTGACGAGGAGAATTACTATACATGGCTTGCCTTTCAGCTGCTGACGGGCAACGGGGATACGACGAGTCAGAACTTCTTTCTGTACAGCCCGCCCGGCGGCAGCAAGTGGTACTTTATCTCATGGGATAATGACGACGCATGGAGCTATGAGGAGGATATCGTTTACGGCGGAGAGACTGACGGCTACCGCTATACAAAGGGCGTATCGAATTATTGGGGTGCAACGCTGCATCAGCGTATGCTCAAATCCGAGAGCTGCCGTGCAAAGCTTGACGAGAAGATAAACTATATACGCGGGCGCTTTACGCGCGAGGTCATCGAGGAAAAGGTGCAGATGTATGCATCGGTCACCCGCCGTTTTCTCGCCTCTGCGCCCGATGCGATCTACGCGCCGAAATCTATGGACGAATACGAGGCGATTCTCGGTATGATACCGAGCGAGATCGAGCATAACTACGAGATGTACCGCATCAGTCTTGACAGCCCGATGCCCTTCTATCTCGGTGAGCCGACTATGACGGGGGATAAAACGGTGTTCCGCTGGGATTCTTCATATGATTTTGACGGCGAGGATGTTACATACAAATTCGAGCTTGCGAGGGATTATACCTTCGATGAGCCGATAGACGTACAGAGCGGGCTGCATGTTGCGCAGACGTTTACTGCGCGGCTTGAGCCGGGACAGTACTTTATCCGCGTCACCGTGACGAACGAGAGCGGAATGACGCAGACCGCAATGCAGACATATGAGGGCACTGACGGGGTCAGGCGCTACGGCGTTATCGGCTTCAACGTTCTCTCCGACGGAACGGTACAGTTCGATATCTGAGAGGTGCGGTATGAAGTTTCGCCGTGAGCTTAAATATCTTATAAACTATGCCGACGCCGAGCTGCTGCGCGAGCGTCTGAGCACCGTGCTGCACCGTGACAGTCACACCGTCGGCGACAGGTACCACATCCGCAGTCTGTATTTTGACGATTATGCGCACAGCGCCTACTATGACAAGGTCGGCGGCACCGACAAGCGCCGCAAATACCGCATACGCCTGTACAATCTTGACGACAGCTTTATACGTCTGGAATGCAAGATAAAGGACGGAGTGTATATCTCAAAGCTCAGCGCACCGCTGACGCGTGAGGAGTGCAACCGCATTCTTGCGGGCGACTATGATTTTCTGCGCTGCCACCGCTACGACCTTTGCAGACAATTCTACTTCGAGATCGTTGCGGCGGTCATGCGCTCTGTGGTCTATGTCGATTACGAGCGCGAGCCGTATGTCATGGAGTCGGGCAACGTCCGCATCACGTTCGATACGGATGTGCGCGGCGCATACCCCGGCTACTGCATCACCGAGCGTGACATGCCGTTTCACTACGTGCTCGAGCCCGGAAAGCTGATACTCGAGGTCAAGTTTACCGAGTTTCTTCCGCGGATAGTGCAGGACGTGCTTCCGCTGCGCGCAGCCGAAATGTCGGCGGTGTCAAAATATACCCTTTGCTACGATAAAATAAGCTATATGTCTGCCGTCGAGGCGGAATAAGGAATAAATCGGAGGAATAATCAATGAGCATTCAGGACGTACTCAAAAAATCCTTTTTAAAGTCGTTCGGCGATACAAATTCGACTACGAGCATCGCTATTATGGTGACAGCGCTTGCACTTGCGCTCATTTTCGGACTGCTTATTTGCCTTGCGTATAATAAGTTCTATCGCGGCGTTGTCTACAACCGCTCCTTTGCGATAACCATCGTCGGTATGTCGGTCATGACCGCTATGGTCACGCTCGCAATAAGCACGAATGTCGTTATTTCGCTCGGCATGGTCGGCGCGCTCAGCATCGTCCGCTACCGCACAGCCGTCAAGGAGCCGCTCGACCTGCTCTATCTCTTCTGGGCTATAACGACGGGCATCACCTGCGGCGCGCAGATGTACGTGCTTGCTGTAATAGCGGGGATAATAATGTTTCTGCTGCTGCTATTCTTCAATGCGCGCTCCCGCACGGGGCATCTGTATATCGTCGTCATTCATTATAACGGTGACACCTCTGCGGATATGATACGCCGCGCGATGAACGGCGTTAAATACCGTATAAAGTCCACCGCTTCCCGCGGCGACAATACCGAGCTTGCCATAGAGGTGTATGTCTCCAACTCGAATCTTGCGTTTGTTGAGAAGCTGCGCAGCACCGACGGGGTCATTGACGTTTCCACCGTTCAGTATAACGGCGAGTATCACGGCTGAGGTGCGGCGGATGAAGCGCGACACAGACAAAAACACGGCGGCTGAAGCTTACCGAGCGTCGCGCACGGGCAAAGGTTGTGTATTCCGTGTGTTCTGCGCGCTGCTCTCGCTTTCGCTGCTGCTCGGCGGCTGCGGGGCGAGGCAGGGTACCGTGGGGGCTGACGGTGCGGGCGCGTCGGGCACATCGGGCTCGGAGGCGCTGACCGTTGTTTATTCGATGACCGATGCGGCTGTCGTCAATCCGTTTATCGGCTTTGCTGTCGACGCAACAAGCAAAAGGGCTGCGCAGGATTATTCGCTCGTCTATATTGATCTCACCTTCCGTGAGCTGCAGCCCGAGAGCCCCGGCAGCTTTGCGCTTGATGCAATCGCAGAGGACAATAACGTCGAGCTTTGGCGCTCGCAGGGCAAGCACGCGGTGCTGCGCTTTGTATGTGACAAGCCGAGCGACACCGCGCACAGGGATATTCCCGACTGGCTGTATGAGCTGACGGGCGACGGCACCGACTACGACACATCGTACGGCAAGGGCTATTCGCCCGACTATTCAAACCGCGTTTTCATCGAGTATCATCGCCGCGCCGTCGAGGCGATAGCCGAGTACTTTTCGGATGGCTTTGTCAGCTATGTTGAGCTCGGCAGTCTCGGGCACTGGGGAGAGTGGCATGTTAAGCGTGAGGACGGCATAGTCGGTATGCCGAAGAGCAATATCCGCGATATATACGTCTCGCAGTATGTCGATGCTTTCGGCTCGCAAAAGCTGCTCATGCGCCGACCGTTCTCGAGCGCAAAGCGCTACGGGCTCGGTCAGTTCAACGATATGGCGGGCGACCCCGATGCGACCGAGGAATGGCTCGGATGGATAAGCGAGGGAGGGGAGTACACCCAAACGGGCGAGCGCGATGCAATGGCGGCAATGCCCGATTTTTGGATGGGTGCGCCCGTCGGCGGCGAGCTTACGAGCTCCTATCCGATGGAGCAGCTTTGCGGTAAATATCTCGGGCGCACACTCGATCTGCTGCGCGAGTCGCACACGTCGTTTATCGGACCGATGTGCCCCGTCAGCGGAAGCGGCAGATACGACGGCGCGCTGTATGACGACGCGAGAAATGCAATGATAGGTTCGATGGGCTATCGGCTCGGTGTGACCTCCGTGTCGCTCGAGCCGGTCGACGGCGGCTTTGTCGCGCGTCTGACCTGGGAGAACAGCGGTGTCGCTCCGCTGTATTTCGACCTGCCCGCAGAGCTGTCACTTTACACAGGAACGCAGGGTGACAGCGCGGGTGACAGTGACGGCGCAGGCAACGCGGGTGGTGCGAATATCGCGGGCGCAACCGACGGGATGGGCGCTGCAGACGGCGCAAATGCTGCGGGTACATCCGACCGAACGGGCGATGCAGACGGTGCAAATACTGCGGGCGCATCCGACAGCGACACCCCCGTATACACCGCAGCGGTCGATATTCTCCTTTCAGAGCTACAGCCGGGCGATGTGTTTGAGACCGTGACATTCATTCCCGCATCGCTGCCGGCACGCGGCGAGCTGCGGCTCGGCATTATCGACCCCATGACGGGAAAAGCGTCCGTCAGCCTTGTCTCAAATCAGCAGTACAAGAACGGCGAGGCGGTCATATACACATTCCGTTGAGGGGATGAAAAAAGCTCGAGCATTTATATCTGCCGCCGTATGTTTTGCCGCATCGGAAGCTGTGATGTATCCATATATGTACCGTATATGATTAAAATGACGCAGAATACCGAATCCGCTCGGCATTCTGCGTATTTTTTGATTCTTATCGACGATAAGCGCTTGCAAATTGCCCGTTTTTCGTTTATAATAACAGGGAGAAATTTCTGTAATATGCAGCTGCTTTTTTTCGCGTGTATCGGGTTGCGGTCGCCGGACTCCGCTTTTCTTGCTTCGGCAGATACACTGTGTCAAATACGTAATGCATAGTATCGGATACAGAACACAGAGCGCACAACACATAGCAAATAATAATGGCACAGAACACAGGAAGCTCGGTCGGCGTATGCCGATGCATCAAACTCGTTTTACGGGGGTCACTATGGAGAAAAGACGGCTGCTTATTGCGGATGATTCCGAGTTGAATCGCGCGATACTTGCAAACATACTTGAGCAGGACTATGACATCATAGAGGTCACGGGCGGAGAGGAAGCTCTTGCCGCGCTGCAGAGCTATCGAGGGGAGATCTCTGCGCTGCTGCTCGATATCGTGATGCCGGGTATGGGCGGCTTTGAGGTGCTTGAGGAGATGCGGCGCAGACAACTGCTCGACGAGGTTCCGACCATCATGATATCCGCAGAAACGGGCAACGCATATATAGATCGCGCTTTCACTCTCGGCGCGTTCGACTATATCAGCCGTCCGTTTGCGCCCGCTGTTGTGCGTCACCGCATTATAAACACCATACTGATGCATACTAAAAAACAGCAGCTGATGGACGTTGCGGCGGGGTGGTTCCACCGTCAGGAAAAGAACAGCGAGGTGCTTGTCTCGGTGCTCTGCTACGGGCTTGAGTACCGCTGCGGCGAGAGAGGATTGCATATGAAGGGGGTGGGGCGGCTGACCGCTATGCTGTTGCGTAGACTGCTCGAGGTGACCGACCGTTACCCGCTCTCTGCGGACGATATCGAGGTTATTGCGATGGCTGCGCGGCTGCACGATATCGGAAAGCTGCTTGTGCCGTCCGAGCTGCTGAAAAAGCCGAGTCCGCTAAGCGCCGAGGAGCTTGTGCAGGTGCGTCGGCATACCCTGCTCGGCGCGCAGATAGTCTCGGGGCTGATGCAGTACCGGAACGAGGAGCTTGTTAAATACGCCGTCACCGTCTGCCGATTTCATCACGAGAGATGGAACGGCGACGGCTATCCCGAGGGGCTTGCGGGCGACGCTATCCCGATAGCCGCGCAGGTCGTTTCGCTCGCCGACGCATACGACGCGCTGACCAGCAAGCGCAGCTATAAAGAGGCATATACGCATGAGCAGGCGCTCGAAATGATACGTGCGGGCGAGTCCGGCAGCTTCAATCCGCTGCTGCTCCGCTGTCTTGACGATATCTCCGAGGAGGTGCGTCAGTACGTTGCAGAGCGAAACCGCGCGCAGGACAGCGAGGTGCGCCGCGCCGTAGAGGAGCTGTACGGCAGGCAGGATATTATGGCGGCGCGCGTGACGCATCAGATAGAGGAAGCAAGCGCAAAGCAGGAATATTTTTCGGCGCTTACCGAGGAGCTGTGGTTTGAGTACACCGTTCAGCCGTCTGCCGTCAATCTATCGCGCGGCGCGTGTGAGCAGACAGGGCTTCCCGCCGTTACGGTCGATCCGCAGAACAACGTTGATTTTCTCGCCGTGGTCGGCAGCGATACGGTGCGTGCGCTGCGCGAGCGGCTCGAGACGCTGCCGTCTGATGAGACGCATATAGAACTCATGGTCGATATCATGCTCGGCGGTCGGCTGCGCCGCTGCCGTCTGACGGCACTTGTTATACGCTCGGTCAGCTCTTCCGTTATCGGCTGCAGCTGTCTTGTCGGAAAGGTCGACGATATCAACGACAGCTACGCAAGACTTGAGGAGTACGACAGGGAATCGGAGAACGAGATAACCGAGCAGGTGCTGCTGCCCGTCACGGCGGGTGCGGAGGATGTGCTGCGCATAACGCACGGTCAGGTCGGTGCGGTGCTGCAGTGCTATCGCAAGATGTTCTCGGTCGTTCGTCTCGTCGACCCGGGCATATGCATGCAGGTGTCTACGGGCGCGCTCGGACATACTATCGAGCACAGCGAGCACTGCTACTCGGCATGGAACAGGTTCCATCGCTGCGAGAACTGCATTTCACAGGAGGCTATCCGCACAAGCAGGACGCAGAGCAAGGTAGAGACCGACGGCGGCGATGTATACTATGTTCTTGCTTCGCGCGTCGAGATAGACGGTATACCGTATTCGCTCGAGTGCGTCAACCCGATAAGCTCGGAGGCATCGGATACGGACAACGATGAGAGCATTCTCGGACAGCTGCTCGTGCGCAACCGTCAGGTGTATATAGATTCGATGACGGGGGTGTTCAACCGCCGTTACTACGACGAGCGGATACGCAATCTCACGGGCGAGCACGCGCTTGCTATGATAGATATAGATAATTTCAAGCACATAAACGACGCATACGGTCACCCTGCGGGCGATGAAGCGCTGCGGAGCGTCGCGCAGACGATACGCTTTATACTGCGCAGCAGCGATGAGCTGATACGTTACGGCGGTGACGAATTCTTCCTGCTTTTTCACGGGCTGCCCGAGCGCAGTCTTGCGCGTAAGCTCGACGAGATATGCAGCGCGGTGCGCAGGATAAAGCTGCCCGAGCACCCCGAGCTGCAGCTTACCGTCAGCATCGGCGGCATATATGCTTCGGGGCGGGTAACCGAGCTGATACGCAAGGCGGATATTGCGCTGTATGAGGCAAAGACCGAGCGCGGCAGAGCGGTCATTTATAACGGCAATGCGAGCGTCGGCAACGGATAACAGTCAAGACAGGCTGCATGAAAAGATAAAAGGACAATTAAGGAACGGCACGATTGAAATGATAGAGAGCGGATATAAGGAGGGTCTGTACTGTAGGGACGCAAGAGCAAGGAGGTCGGGATGAACGACCATCTCACGAAGCCCATAAGCACCGAGACGCTGCTGCGCACCGTCGCGCGCTACGCCTACAGGTGACGCATGCGTCGGGTAAGCGGGGCAGATACTGCCTATATGGCTCGGTGAGGAACACGGCATTAATAAGCGCGTGAAGGGTCTTACACGACATCTTGCGGCAAATATAATATTTCTTCTGCTCGCGGTCTGCGTCGTGACAGTGTTCTCCGCACGGCGGAATTATTCGCGTCAGATAGAGCGGATGGAGGAGTATATCAGCGTGCTCAGCGGCCGGACCGCGCAGCATGCAGGCGACGTTTTTCGCGATAAAAGCTCGGCGATAACCTTCGCAGCACATCTGTACGGCGAGCTGCTTGTGTTGCCCGTGAAGGAGACGGAATATCTCTCGAGCCTTGAGTGAGATTCGGGCTTTGACATTGTCCGTTTTATAGATAAGAACGGCAGGAGCACGACGAGCGACGGCAGCAATAACGACGTTTCCGACCGCGACTGCTGCATCAGGGGAATGCAGGGCGAGAGCGGCTGCACCCATGTAGACGAATCGCGTTTTGCCGGCTCTCGGTTTATCGGATTCTTCGCGCCTGTCCGCTCGGGCGGAGAGGTTGTCGCTGCGGTCGAACGCTCCGCAGAGGGTTACTACGATCTCGTGCTGATGGATGTCATGATGCCGAACGTTGACGGCTATGAGGCAACGTGCAGAATCCGCGCGCTGACCGATAAACACCTTGCATCCGTGCCGATAATCGAGGTCACGACTGATGCATTTGATGAGGATCGCCGCGCCGTGCTTGATGCGGGCATGAACAGGCATATTTCCAAGCCCGGCTCGGTGCCTGAGCTCAGCCGCGCTATATCAGAACTGCTCGGCAGTGACAGCCGACTCCGGCACGGTAAAGAAAACGAATAAATCGGCTTCCGTAACGGAATAGATAAATCGGACGGTCGCCGCCTTAACGGAACCGAATAAATCGGTTTGCTGTCTCTACCGCATGAGCGGATGTTGGGCATTGTCCGATAACAGACATGAATATTACGGCAGATACTGATTCATGTTGCCTGCGGAATGTTCTCACATAAAAAGGCTGATACCCGAATCCTTTAATCGGGCACCGGCCTTGTTTTTTTATATATGTATCTGCGTGTCACATACAGCCGGGTCTTTCCGGCTGCGGCTCGGATTCATCGGGCAGTGCCGTTATCAATCCGAGCTTATCGATGTTGCCGAGGTATCGCCTGCATGCGTCTGCGTTTTTCGGGCCCTCTGCGATGTGCCTGCGCATCTGTGCCGCAAATTCGCACCAGCAATCCTCGCTCCGGCCCGCAATGACTATCTTTTCCTTCTTGAACTTTACCGAGCAGTTCAGCATCCTGCACGCCGCAAGAAACGGAAACAGCTCCGAGATGCCGCGTGCGAATGTGATGAGCACCGACGCGACGGTAATGCTTTTTCCAGGGCGTATCAGCTCAAAATGCGGTGTGTGCGAAAATGCATCGATGTGGTTTATGCATCTTTCTCTCGGTATTTTTATCCTCGAACGTCTTATCTGCGGTATTAATCGACAGTCGCCTGCGTCCTCTGATAAGCCTTGATTTGCCATGACCTTTGTTTGTTCACTTTCTTAATTATATTCCCATTACGACAGGATATTTGCGATTTTTTGTATTTATTGCTATCGCATGGCGATATTATTGCATATTTTGTTCGATTTGTCAATAGTATTCCGCGAAAAATACAAAAAAGAGGTATACGACCTATTTATACCTGCCGCCGCAGATGCCCTATTTTGCACAATAATACATTTTTCGATAAAAATCGAAGCCTCGGCTTCGTCGATGTGAAGCACTTGCTATTATTCGCATTAAGCGAAGCGCACCTATGTTTGTCGCTGTATTTCACCTATCTCCGTTTCGGTCGCCGTGCGCGGTTTAAGGCCGGTTATCTCGGCTATCTGCCGCAGCTGGTCTGCGGGATTGACGATATCCGAAGGAAAGAGCGATTCGCCGAAACGGCTGTTCAGCTCCGCATTCGCTACATCCACATCAACGCCGCTGCTTATTATGGGCAGGCGACCGCTGTGCTGCTTCCGGAAGCTCTCATAGTCCTTTGCCTCGGCGTAAGCCTTGTACGCATTCTCCTGCTCGTCCTTTGCGTATTCATAGGCTTGGAGTATGGTCTCCGTACCGTGCCCGAGCACACGCCCCTCGACGCTTTCGGGCTTGCGACCTTCATACTCGGCGCGGAGCTGCTTGACGTGCTCATAGCTCTCGTCAACATGCCCGCGCGGACGGTTGAACAGTCCGCTCTCGCGCTTTTTCATCTTGATGAGATATTCGAGCGCATCACTCCTTTAGTTATCAGATTTATATCAACGCTCATAATGCGCTATATACGAAAAAGAAGTTGCGCATATAATTTATGCGCAACCTCCGAGGACACAAACATTTAACAATCAGAAAAACGGAAAAAAGGGGCAGACCTTACGAAATCAATCGTAAAATCTGCCCCTATAGCCCTATGAATTTAGTTCAAGTCCTCCCCAAAGGTCGATTTGGGGAAATGATATCTTTTGAATTCCACCTTAAAAATCGGCATGAAAAAAACCGGAAACCGTTGTGGTTTCCGGGATTTCAGCCCCGATATCTTTTTCAGTGCTACTTGTTGGCTCGTAGCACCGAAAAAGATATCACCGGATTTTTTGAAAAAGCCGCTTGTGATAAGGCTTTTTTATAAATTAACAACATAACACTTGCGATTTTAGATATTATCTATTTTGCAAATTGCGAACCGAAAAAGATATCATTAAAATATAAAGGTAAACAAGCCATATATACAAAGAAAAAATGTCATTATAAACCCGACTATTATATTTTTCTTGTACTTGTATCCCTTTGATTTTAAAACAAAGCCAAAAATAATTGATGTGATTGGAATAGGCGTTAACAAGAAGAATAACCACATATTTTCAACAAATAGCCCATTTGCATTTGATACTGCCCTAACCAAAGCCAACGCACCCATTATCGATAAAAGAGAAGCAACGAATAAAGTGATTGATATCGTTCTCCACTTATTCGAAACTGGGGGTTCAATTATTTTTGATGGTTTTTTATACATATATGAATAAAATGCGGAGTTTTCTTTCAAATCGCTTTTTCGTATAATAAACGATTGCCCACCGAATTGTAAGAAAAGCCATTTGCCAAACTGCTGAATTTGCTCAATGTCCGTAAAGAAACATTTTGATTCACGAATTCTTTCGTTTTCGCGATAGATATTAACACGTATATAATTTTCAAAAACTTTATATTCGTATACTGATTTGCAAATTTGTTCTGTGCTGTTTTTCCATGCTTTACTATATGCTCGAATTCCTTTAATGTGCGAAACAGCACCGATTAAAAACATACCGAAAGCAAAAACAATCATAACGTCCGGTGCAGATGATCCAATGAAAAACAAAATCATCAAAATGCATAGTATGGTGAAAATTAGAGGGCTTTTATAAACACTTTTTCTTTGTAAGCGGTATATTTCACTTAATTCTTCCTTTGAAAAGGTGAACCGATACAATTCGTTAGGTAAAATCTCATTATTTTGCTCTATAGTCTCAAATCCTAATATTTCGTCAACGGAAACACCGAATATTTCTCTTAATCTTATTAAGTTGTCAATCGTAGGGACGGTTTGATCTTTTTCCCATAAACTAATTGTCTGTCGGCTTACAAGCAATTTTTGACCAAGTTCCTCTTGTGATAAATCGAGGTCCTTTCTATATTTCTGAATTTTTTCACCAACTGTCATAAAAGTCGCCTCCTTTTGTCTGCTTTGATTATAACAGAAAGTCTTGCAAAAATAAAGAATATATCACTTGATTTTGTCAAGCGGCACTTGCGATACAACTTTTTAGTTCAAGTCCTCCCCAAAGGTCGATTTGGGGAAATGTTATCTTTTGAATTCCACCTTAAAAATCGGCATGAAAAACCCAGAAACCGTTGTGGTTTCTGGGTTTTCAGCCCCGATATCTTTTTCGGTGCTACTTGTTGGTTGCGGGGACAGGACTTGAACCTGCGGCCTCCGGGTTATGAGCCCGACGAGCTACCAACTGCTCTACCCCGCGATATGTTTATGTGGTGCCGGTGACCGGGATCGAACCGGTACGCAACTTTCGCTGCACGGGATTTTAAGTCCCGGGCGTCTGCCAATTCCGCCACACCGGCAAATGGTGCAAACGTCGATCGGTCTTTCGACAACACCGTTATTATATCACAGAATCGGGTATATGTCAATAGCAGATATTGAAAAAATCAATTTGTTATGATTTTTTCGGTCGACACGGTTTGCAGGTGGGGTGGAATGCGATACTTAGTCGGTATGGCGGGCAGGGTGGACGCAATGCGATGAGCGCGATGCGTAGCGGGTGCGATGGAATGTGGGGCAATGGAGCGGCAAGCGTGATGTGCGGTGGGGATTGTGAGGTTTGCGCGGTGCTGAGCGGCGGGAATGTGATGTGACCGCGGATGCAGCGAGTATAGTAGGGCTGTCAGCACGGCAGGCGTGACAGTTGCGGTTGGTGTCAATTGCTGTGAGCGGCAGGGATATGATGTGACTGCGGTTGCGGCGAGTATAGTAGGGCTGTCGGCACGGCGGGCGCGACAGTTGTGTAGAGCATCAATCGGTGCTGAGCGGCATATTTCTTATCTGCTCGGTTTTAATCATATCGTTCACAGCGTAGGCGTACGGCTCGAGGTAATCGCCGAGCGGCGGCGCGAGCTTTTCCTTTACAAGCCAGTCTATAACTGTCCCGCACAGCTGCTCGATGCACTCAAAGCAGCCGCGCGCGTCGCTTACCGCGAGGGTAGGGAGCTCATCGAGCAGCGACGCTTCGAGTGCCCATTCGCGCTGCTCGCGTGCCGCGCGTGCCGTCCATTTATAGTAGGGTGCCCAGCGTCCGCCGATGAGGCAGACGAGCGATGCGTAGCGCTCGGAGAATCGGGAGAGCGATATCATTGCGGCGGTCTTTTCGCCGTGGTCTATGCATCTGCCGAAATTATACTGACCGTACTGCGCTAGCGCGAGCAGATGAGACGCGATGCGCTTTAGCCGCACATCCTCGGGCATGCCGTTGAGCAGTGTGCTGCGGATGCGCGTAAACTCGCCGAGAGGGTCGGTGAATACCGCGCCGTTTGTCGCTTCGGCGAATGCTGCGGCGGGCGTGAAATACCATTCCTGCCAGCGCTCGGGGATGATTATGCCGCCGAGCGTTTTGCGGTAGAAATCGGATATGCGCATGACTCCGCGGCATTCGTCCGCTGCGCTGCGTTCGCTCTGCGAGACGCCGAGATATTCGCGCGGAAGCTTTGAATATGCCCTGAAAAGCCGAAATCCGATGGCTTGCTCATCCTCGTCGGTGAGAAACATGCAGAAGCCCGGACCGTAGTCATGGTCGCGTGAGATATCGTCGTCATAGCCGTAGCATTCCGAGCCGTGACCGACGAGCCCTACGGCGATTCTGTCGCGGTATTCGGGAAACTGCCCGGCTATCATCGGCGCGCCGAATTCCTCATAGAACCGACGCGAAAGCTCAAGCCCCTTCATATATCCGCTTTGCCTCTGCGGCGAGCCTTTCACCGCGCTCTGTCTGTCCGAAATGCGTAAACGAGGGCGCGCACTTTGAGAGAACAAAGGCGTAGTTGCCGTCCCGCTCGAGCTCTCTGCCCGTGAGTATTTTCCATGCGTCCTCGAGCTCGTCTGCTATCAGCGCGTCGCGTTCCTCGTCCTGCTCATACATGACCTCGTGCAGCTGAGCGAGATTTACGTACGACACCGCGAGCTCTGCATCGTGCTCTCCGTTTGCTCGGAGCACGGCGATGGCGCGGCGGTAGTTTGCCTCTGCGGCTTCACCGTTGCCGAGTGATTCCTCGCAAGCGGCACGGTTGTTAAAGAGCGCTGCCATGCGATAATCGTCGGACGGGAGCGCGCCGGCGTAAATCTTCTCCGCCTTGTCATAGAGCGGGTATGCCTCTGCTGCGCGTCCGAATTCGCACAGTGTAGTTGCAGCGTTGATAATGACGGTCGCGATGCCCGCATTCTCCTCAAAGCCCTCACAGTCTATCAGCCCGAGCGCCTCGTACACCGCGGTTACCGCGCGCTCCTCGTCGCGGAGCCTGCGGTACAGACCTATCTGCTCGCTGCGCAGCTGCAGCAGACCGACGGCGTCTCCCATCCGCCGCGCTTCGCCCTCCCAGTATGTCAGGATGCGGTCTGCGGCGGAAAGGTCGTTTACCGCAAAAGCCTCGTCGAGCCGTTCGAGCACCTTTTCGAACGGTACGGTCTCGCGCTCATGCACGTGCGGACGCTCGCTGTCGCCGCATTCCGCGCAGTCGCAGTGATGCTCATTCTCGTGGGTATTCTCGTGCTCATGTCCGCAGCCGTAGCTGCCGACTTCGTTTATCTTCTCGCCTGTTTTCATGGTTTACCTCATTATATACCATACCGTGCACATACGGCACGGTAACACTTGGGCGAGGAGGTACAAGCCATCCCCGCCCGTAAAGCTTATTCCTCTTCCTTTTTCAGCAGGTCGCGTATCTCGGTAAGGAGCTTGATGTCCTCGGAGGGCTCTTCCTCCTTTTCCTCCTCGACCGCCTCCTCCTGCTTCTTTTTCAGCAGCTTTGCGGATGCTTCCTCCATCTTTTTCTTGATATTCATCATGATGCGGAGAAAGAGAAAGAGCGAGAGGGCGATAACGAAAAAGTCGATAATGCACTGGAGAAAGTTGCCGTATGTAAGCGCAACCTCCGCGCGAACGACCTCGCCTGCTTCGTTCAGCTCTGCGGGGCGGAGTACCGCTTTAAGATCGGTCAGGTTGACATTTCCCGTGATAAGGCTGATAAACGGTGTGATAACATCGGCGACGAAGGACGATACTATTTTTCCGAACGCGGAACCTATTACAACGCCGAGTGCCATGTCGATGACATTTCCCTTCATGGCGAATTCCTTGAAGTCTGAGAAGAATTTTTTCAACATATGCTGTGCATCCTTTCGGTGTTATTCGCGCCGTCGGCGCATTTTATGCGGCGCGTGACGATTATCGACTGACGGTACGTCCACTGTGATATTATAATTCATTTTTTGATTTATATCAAGAGGATTCGACATAAATAATGTACAAAATATTTAGAATCCTCTCGGATGGGATGCTCCGCACGGAGGCTGCCGTCAGAAGCGGGTAATTATGCCGCCGCCTACGACATAATCGCCGTCGTAAAATACCACCGCCTGACCGGGGGTTATCGCCCGCTGCGGTTCATCAAAGCATACATGCACCGTGCCGTCGCCCGTCGGCGTGACGGTGGCGGTCTGTTCTGCGTGACGGTAGCGCAGCTTTGCCGTGACGCGGATGGGGCGGTCGAGCGTGTCGAACGGGATGAAATTGATCCTATCTGCGTCAAGCTCGCGGGAATAAAGCCCGTCGCCGCGCGTCAGATATACCCGATTTTCCTCGGGGCTGATACGTCCGACGTACAGCGGCTCGGGCAGCGCGAGACCGAGTCCGCGGCGCTGACCGACCGTGTAGCCGATGATGCCGCGATGCCTGCCGACCGTGCCGCCGTCGGGGGAAATGAAATCACCCGCGGGGTAGGTCTTTCCCGTGCGCGCGGCGATAAAATCGGTATACCGCCCGCTCGGAACGAAGCAGATATCCTGCGAGTCGCCCCGCTGCGAGACCGAGAGTCCCGCATTTGCCGCGAGCTCGCGCACATGCGCCTTTGTCAGCTCGCCGAGCGGGAAGAGGATATGCGACAGCCTGTGCTGATCGAGCAGACAGAGCATATAGCTCTGATCCTTGCTGCGGTCGGTTGCACGGCGGAGCAGATAACGGTCGCCGCTGCGCTCAATGCGCGCGTAGTGCCCGGTTGCGAGCTTGTCCGCACCGAGCCCGAGCATCTGCTCAAGCAGGGCGCCGAATTTTATGACCCTGTTGCAGAGCACGCAGGGGGAGGGCGTTTCTCCGTGCTCGTATGCCGAGATGAAGTCGGAGATGACCGTTTTCTCGAACTGCTCGGAGAGATCGACGGTGATGTGACGGATGCCGACCGCCTCTGCGGTCGCGCGGGCATCGGCGATATCGCGCTCCGCCTGTGCTTCACGCTCGCTCTCGCTATGCCTGCAGAGCTTCATGGTCGCACCGAAGCAGTTATAGCCCTGCTCGCGCAGCAGCAGCGCGGCGACGGCGGAATCTACCCCGCCGCTCATTGCTATCGCCGCCGTTTCCGGCGCGGCTGCTTCGGCTGACGCGGTTTTCGGTGCAGCTGTTTCGGTAGCACCGTTCGTTGTTCTTATGCGGTCTGTATCTATGCTTATGTTTCTGTCGTTCATGCTTTTTCCTCGGAAATGCGATCATTCGGTGCGGTCGGGAATGTCGATTTTCGGTCGGCTCCGTTGTCTTTCGGTATCTTGCTTTTCAATCTGCGGGAAACGCACTGTCATCTCGGTGCCTACCCCCTCTGTGCTGTCGACCGATATCTCCGCGCCGTGAAAGCCTGTGCCGTGCTTGACGATGGACAGCCCGAGCCCCGTGCCCTCTATCGCCTTCGACCGCCCCTTATCGGCGCGGAAGAAGCGCTCGAATATCCTATCCTGCACCGACGCGGGGATGCCTATGCCCGTATCGCGCACGCGCAGTGTGGGTCTGCCGCTTTCTGCGTGCAGCGAGACGCTGACGCTTCCGCTCGGGCGATTATATTTTATCGCGTTGTCGATGAGGTTATATACTATCTCCTCGAGTATTCCGCGGTTGCCGCGGACGGTCAGCAGCTCGGTTTCGACCGAGAGCGATACATCCGCATCGTGCGCTATCTGCTCGAGCCTTGCGGCGGTGCTGCGGACGATGTCGCCGAGGTCTATCGGCTCAGTATCGTACGGTATCTCGCCGCTGTCGAGCCGTGAGAGCCTGATTATGTCGCCGACAAGGGTGATGAGTCGGGATGCCTCGGAATGTATCCTCTCGGCAAAGTGACGCGCGTCGTCGCCCGTCGCCATTCCGCTCGCTATCAGCTCGGCAAAGCCCGATATCGAGGTGAGCGGGGTCTTGAGCTCGTGCGAGATGTTCGCGGTGAACTCGCGCCGCAGCGCCTCCCGGTGCTCCTTTTCGGTCTCGTCGAGGATGAGTATTATCGCGCCCGTTATGCCCGCATCGGTCTTGACGGGGCTGCCGAGCATACGGTAAAAGCGCCCGTCCGAGCGGCGTTCGGATTCGCAGCGTGTGCCGCCGAGCGCGCGGGCGAGCAGCTCTCTGAGATTATGGTCCTCGGGCAGCGACAGTATGCTGCGGTAGCTGCGCTTCGGGTCTGCGCCCAATATCTCGAGTGCGCGGTCGTTGTGCGAGAGTATGTCGCCGCGATGATTGACGATGAGGATGCCCTCCTGCATATGCGATATCGCCTCGTCGAGCTCCGCCTTTTTCAGCCCGAGCTCACGCAGCCGCGCTGCGACTCTGCCGCTCTGATTCTTCATCTTTGCAACGAGCGGAGAGAGTTCGCGGTAGGTCGGCTTGCTCTCGGGAGATTTCGGGTCGATGGAGTTGATGCGGCGGGAGATGATTTCGCCCGAAAAGCGCGACACGACGGCTGCGGGAATGAGTGCAGAGAGCAGCAAAACCATGCAGGGCAGCCATATTCTCATAAATGGGGTGTCGGGGGTAAGCGGCTCGATGAGCAGCACGGCTATCGCTATGCCCGAGAGCAGCAGCGATGCGAGAAGGACCGAAATAAAGAGATGCTTTTTCATGCCGTCACCTGTTTATCTTGTAGCCGACACCGCGCACAGTCTCGATGACCGCGCCCGCATCGCCGAGCTTCTGACGCAGTGTACGCACATGCACGTCGACCGTCCGCGTGCCTCCCTCAAAGGAGTAGCCCCATATGCGGTCGAGTATTGTGTCGCGGCGCAGCACCGTGCCCTTATTTTCGAGCAGCAGCGCTAGCAGCTCGAATTCCTTGTAGGTCAGCGAGATCTCCCTGCCGTCTGCGGTAACCGTGCGGTCGGAGAGCGAGAGAACGATGTCACCCGCGCAGAGTCGGTCGGACGGCTCTGCCTGCGGCGCGGCACGGCGCAGCAGCGCGCGGACGCGGGCGAGCGTTTCCATGACCCCGAAGGGCTTTGTAATGTAGTCGTCGGCTCCCGCGTCGAGTGCGGTGACCTTGTCAAACTCGCTGTCGCGGGCGGTCAGCATTATCACGGGCACCGAGGCGGTCGCGGGGTCGCGGCGCAGACGTGAGAGCACCGACAGTCCGTCCTCCTCGGGCAGCATAACGTCGAGCAGTACAAGGGTCGGACGCTCCGCCGCTACTGCCGCACCGAACTCGTGCGGAGTGGTAAAGCCGCGCGTATCGAGCCCCGAGCGTGTCAGCGAATATTCGAGCAGCTCACGTATCGAATCGTCGTCCTCAAGAATGTAAATCATTATGTATGACCGCGGCTTTCTCTCGGCGAAAGCTTCCTTTCCTTAAAATTTCATATAATATTCTGCAAATCGTGCTGTGGGGGGATATTCCGTACGGGCTTTTGCTTGATATCCCGCGCGGGTTCGTTGTGCTTATTTTGATATCCCGTGCGTGCGCTTTGCTCAAGTATAAATATTCAGAATAACAAGCTCGGGACGGTTAAATATACGCGGCGGGAAGGAGTGATTCGTCAGCCCGCGCGAGATGACGAACCGACCGTCATGCACCCCCGATGTGTAGCGCGGGAAAAAGCCCTGTCCGGGTGCGAAAAGCCCGCAGCCGAACAGCCGTATCTGCCCGCCGTGCGCATGCCCCGCGCAGATGATGCCCGTATCTCCGTCGCGCAGATAGCGGCGGTAGTATTCGGGATGGTGGCAGAGCAGCAGCTTTGTGCCGCTCTCCGATGCAAAACGTGCGATGTAGTCTGCCGTTTTCTGCGGCAGCACCGCGCGTTCTTTCGGCGGAAACAGCAGTTCGGAGAGGGTGGTGCAGCACCGCTCGCCGTTCTCATAGGAGGCAGACGGTACGCCGCCGATGCACAGCTCGACTCCGTGCAGCGTGATGCGCTCGGTCGCAAGGTCGACGCAGTGCACCTCCGCGCGCGAAAGCCCCTCCGTCTGCTCCGCGCTCAGCTCCCGTTCATGGTTGCCGGACGAGAAGAAAACGGGTGCGACGGCGGCAAGCTCCGCAAGCATCCGAACGCCGTCGGGGTGACCGGGGCGCTTGTTTTCTATCGCGTCGCCGGGTACGAGAATGATGTCGGGCGCGGCATCCGATACCGCATCGGCAAGGCCCTTGATTATGCGCCCGTGCGTGTCGCTGACAAGTGCGGCGCGTATCGGCGCGGCATCGCTTTGCAGCGTGTGAACAGCCGCGCGCCGCGTATCGCCCCGTGATGTGTGAGCTGCCGCGTGCCGTGTGCCATGCGTATCTCCTTGCGGGCGGCAGGGCGCGGTCAGGCTGTATTCGGTTACGGTAAAGGCTTTTTTCTTCATTTATATGTGCCGCTCCTTTTACTGCAAGTATTTTACCACATTATGTGACCGTTTACAAGAGAAATTTTATTGTGCGGCGGCAGGCGGGCGCGGCGCGGCTTACGACGGCACGGTCATGCATACATTATATGAATAATGAATGACAGCCATGCATGCCGTTTATCGCGGGTGCGGGGCGGCGGGCGGATTTGTGCATTGTTATGAACAGACGGGTGAAAAACGACTTATTTTTATGCCTAATGGTATATTGACTTTTACGTGATGCCGATGTATAATTAATGCATAAAAATACAAAGCATACACAAACCGACAGCGGAACGCCGAGCGCTCCGTGCGCAGACGAAAGGATGGTATATAAAATGGAAACAGCGGCAAAGGTCAAAAAGGAAGATATCAAGAAGGTAGTTCTTGCATATTCGGGCGGACTTGATACATCTATCATTATTCCGTGGCTGAAGGAAAACTACAATAACTGCGAGGTCATCGCGGTTTCGGGTAACGTCGGTCAGGCAGACGAGCTTGAAGGGCTCGAGGAGAAGGCGCTCAAGACAGGCGCATCCAAGCTCTATGTTCTCGACCTCACCGATGACTATGTTGACAACTACATCATTCCTACCATGAAGGCGGGCGCTGTATACGAGGAGTATCTGCTCGGTACCAGCCATGCACGTCCCTGCATCGCGAAGGCGCTTGTCGATATCGCAAAGAAGGAGGGCGCGGACGCCATCTGCCACGGCTGCACGGGTAAGGGCAACGACCAGGTACGTTTTGAGCTTGCCGTTAAGTATTTTGCCCCCAATATGCCTATCATCGCTCCCTGGCGTGAGTGGAACATCAAGTCCCGTGAGGAGGAGATTGACTACGCAGAGGCGCACAACGTTCCGCTGAAGATCAATCGCGAGACCAACTACTCCAAGGACAAGAACCTCTGGCACCTTTCTCACGAGGGTCTTGACCTCGAGGATACGGGCAACGAGCCGCAGTACGAGAAGAAGGGCTTCCTTGAGATGGGCGTTTCTCCTATCGACGCTCCCGACGCTCCTACCTATGTTACCCTTGAGTTTGAAAAGGGCATCCCGGTAGCGCTCGACGGCGAGAAGATGAGCGCAAAGAATATCATTCTCGCGCTTAACAAGATAGGCGGCGCAAACGGCATCGGCATCATCGACATCGTAGAGAATCGTCTCGTCGGCATGAAGTGCCGCGGCGTATACGAGACCCCCGGCGGAGCAATCCTCTACAAGGCTCACTCGGTACTCGAGTCGCTTTGCCTCGATAAGCTCACCATGCACGAGAAGCAGAAGCTCTCCGTGACCTTCGCGGAGCTTGTTTACAACGGACTCTGGTTCTCTCCGCTGCGTGAGGCGCTTTCCGCATTCGTTGACAAGACTCAGGAGCGCGTCAGCGGTAAGGTAAGGCTCAAGCTCTACAAGGGCAACATGATAAACGCAGGCTCATGGAGCGACAACACGCTGTACAGCGAGGAGATAGCTACCTTCGGTGAGTCTGACTACGACCAGACCGACGCAACGGGCTTCATCAACCTCTTCGGTCTGCCTACCAAGGTACAGGCTATCGTTGACGGTAACGGCTGATTGCAGTCGGTGATCGACGTAGGTGCAGACAGCGTTTGCGGGGATGTGCCGAAAATAATATAATCTGTTCTTTATCGGAAGCGGTGCTGTCGGGAGGCTATTCCGACGGCACCGTGCTTCTCGGTTTTACGGGCGGGCGGCGATGCAGCCGCGCCGTCACGGCAAAAAAATGAAAAGGGAGCTTTCGCCGAGCGGGAGCTATGGTCGAAAAATGGCTGAAAATAAACACAGTGCAAAGATGTGGGCTGGTGTCACGAGCGGCGTCACAAGCTCGCTTGCGGATGATTTCAATTCGTCTATCGGCTTTGACAGCCGCATGTACAAGCAGGATATCGGGGGCAGCATCGCTCATGCCGCTATGCTCGCTTCTTCTGGGATAATCACCGCTGAGGAGGCGGAGTCGATAACTGCGGGGCTCGAGGGCATTCTGCGCGACATCGAGAGCGGCGCGCTCGAGATAGACCCGGGCTGCGAGGATATCCATATGTTCGTCGAGGCGGAGCTCACCGCACGCATCGGCGCGGCGGGAAAGAAGCTGCACACCGCGCGCAGCAGAAACGATCAGGTCGCGCTCGATATACGTCTGTATCTGCGCGAGCGGATAGGCGAGCTTATCTCGCTTGCGGCGGAGCTTGCATCCGCGGTGACCGACAAGGCAGAGCAGTATAAGTGCACCGTAATGCCGGGCTATACCCATCTTCAGCGCGCTCAGCCGATAACCTTCGGTCATCAGCTCATGGCGTATGTATTCATGCTGCTGCGCGACATCTCGCGTCTGCGCGACTGTCGCGGGCGGATGAACGTGTCCCCCATCGGCTCATGCGCTCTTGCGGGGACGACCTACCCGACGAACCGCCGCTATGAGGCGGAGCTGCTCGGCTTTTCATCGGTCTGCCCGAACTCGATAGACGGCGTATCCGACCGCGATTTTTCGCTCGAGCTGCTTTCGGATATCTCGATAATGATGATGCATCTCTCGC
Organism: uncultured Eubacteriales bacterium; assembly: GCA_900546695.1. Taxonomy (GTDB): domain Bacteria; phylum Bacillota; class Clostridia; order Oscillospirales; family CAG-272; genus UMGS911. Next base: position 119,833 of record URDX01000002.1, read on the forward strand.
GTTTTTCCGAGGAGATTATTCTCTGGTCGAGCTGGGAGTTCGGCTTCGTGCATCTCAGCGATGCGTTCACGACCGGCTCATCCATCATGCCGCAGAAGAAAAACCCCGATATGGCGGAGCTTGTGCGCGGTAAGACGGGCAGGGTATACGGCGATATGCTCTCGCTCTTTACAACGCTTAAGGGGCTTCCGCTCGCATACAATAAGGATATGCAGGAGGATAAGGAGTGCGTGTTCGACGCGGTCGATACTGCGGTCATGTGTCTTAAGGTGTTCCGCGGCATGATTGAGGGCATGCGTGCCGACCCCGAGCGGATGAAGAAGGCGGCGCAGACGGGCTTTATCAACGCGACCGACCTTGCGGATTATCTTGTCGGACGCGGGCTCCCGTTTCGCGAGGCGTACAAGAAGTCGGGCGAGCTTGTCGCACTCTGCACGAGGCTCGGTACCGTGCTTGACGAGCTCCCGCTCGAGGAGTACAAAAAGGCAAGCGAACTGTTCGACGAGGATGTATATGCGGCTATCGACCTCGATGCGTGCGTTGCGCGCAGGATGAGTGAGGGCGGCACGGCACCCGAGCAGGTCACGGCGCAGATAGCGTCGGCAAGAGAACAGCTTTCCGCTGTTGCAGAGTGATGCGGCGGGGCGTTTTTCGTTATTTTGCGGCGGGGCGTCTTTCAGGATTTTGCGGAGGTAAATTTTCCGCAAACAAACGTAATATACTATTGCCTTTTTCGGCATATGAGTGTATAATACAAGCAGAGCGCATCGGACACGGCATGCAGACGCTTGTCGCGTCCGATGTGTATTTAAGGCAGCGCCGCGCAAGTGCATCGTCGGTTCACACCGCAGCTCCTTGCGATGCCGCTGCAAGACAAAGCGCAGAACAAAAGACAAAAGACAAAAGACAAAAGACGACCGAGTCGACACGGAGGTGCATCCTTGTTTTTCTTTGAGCACAAAAAGAAGCTGATAAGCGGCATACTCGCCGCATACATGACCTTTACCGCAATGAGCGCCGCAGTCCCGATATTTGCCGAGGCGGGCGGTGTTGACAGTCTCGCCGAGGGGCGATATTTCGGCTACGAGCAGCTGCCCGGCAGCCTTGACACCGATAAGCTGCACGAGACTCTTACCGACGCACTGACATCGTGCGCGCCGACGGCGGATCTTTCTTCCTTCGGTATATCGCGGAGCGATGCGGGTGTTGTAGCCGAGCTGATAAGCTACTCTATCCCGGAGGCGTTCCATGTTTCGGAGATAAGCTACGAGAATGACGGCGCGGGAAATATCTCACGCATGCATTTCAAATACAGCATGACCGAGAAGGATTACCGCGCAAAGCTCGCCGAGTGTGAGGCGGCAGCCGATAAAATGACCGCCGACCTTGTAACATCGGACCTCGGTGAGTCGGAAAAGGCGCTGCTCATTCACGACCGCATCGCCGCAAGCTGTGAGTACGACTATGCGGGCTATAACGAATATCTGAAAAACGGCACGCAGCTCCCGACCGACGATTTCGGCATCTACGGCGTTCTTGTCGGCGGCAGAGCGGTGTGCGAGGGCTACGCACTCACGAATATTTACCTTCTCTCGCGGGTCGGCATTCATGCAATGTTCTGCCGCTCGTCCGAGATAAATCACGGCTGGAATATCGTCTGGGTAGACGGCGTACCCTATCATGTCGACGTCACATGGGATGATGCCGTGTGGGATATCACGGGCAGGGTCGACCATCAGTATTTCCTGCTCTCGAGCGCGGAGCTTGAGCATCGCCGCGCAGAGAACGGTGCTGCGTCGGATGACTATTATACCTTCCCGTCGGACACGAGGTACGACAGCAGCTACTGGCAGAACTCGAGCGCGGCATTCCAGTATGTCGGCGGCAGGCTCTGGTATATCGACAGCCGCCGCGGTGAGCTGATTTGCGTCGGTGATGAGACCGAGACGGTGACCGTGATAGAGGGCAGCTGGCGCGCGGGTGCAATGTCGAGCTGGTCGGGTAACTTCTCGCGGCTCGCCTCGTCGGACGGCTCGCTCTACTACTCTACCCCCGATTCCATCTTCCGCTACGATACCGAAACAGGTAAGACCGAGCTGTTCTATAAGCCCGATCTTTCGGTCGGGGAGTATTTCGGGATCTACGGCCTCGCCGTTTTCGGCGATGAGCTTGTCTATGATATAAACGGCTCGCCGAATTTTGACTCAACAACAAAAGAAAACTACGAGTACAGAATACCGCTCGACGGCAATACCGAGACGGATATAAAGCCGGGCGATATCAACGGCGACGGCAGGATAAATACCGCCGACCTTGTCAGACTGATGAGATATATTGCGGGCAACAATGTTACGGCATATTATCCCGATGTGAACGGCGACGGGCGTGTGACCGTTGCGGACCTTGTCAGACTGATGAAGTATATCTCGGGTCAGAATGTCGAGCTACATCCGTCATATCCGAAGGCGGGCTGAAATGTGTCTGTCTGCTGCGGCTGCACGTAATGACGCGGCAAGCGGCGGGTGATGTCAAGCGGCATTAAAATAAAGCTAAATACAGCGATTCGGCAGGGTGATGCGTGTTTACGCACGTTCACCCTGCCGAATAATATTTGTGTGACGCGGCGTTGCCCGTGTCGTTTGTCACCGAGGACTATTCAGCGGGCAGCAGCCCGTAACGGCGCAGTACATCGGCAAGCCTTGCTTCCTCCGTATCACTCATACGGCAGAGCGGCAGCCGCATTTCATATCCGCACAGACCCATCATCGCCAGTGCGGTCTTTACGGGTATCGGATTTACCGCCGCAAAGAGCGCGTCGCAGAGCGGCAGCAGCGAGCGCTGAAGCTCCGCCGCCTCCATGCAGCGCTGAGCGTCGCACAGCTCGGTCAGACGGTGCATCTCGGTCGGCAGCAGATTCGATATCACCGATATTACCCCCGCGCCGCCGAGCGACATCACGCAGCCCGCGAGCTCGTCGTTGCCGCTGTACACATCGAGCGCGCCGTCCGTTTCCGCTATTATCTTCTGAGCCGCCGCGGGGTTGCCCGATGCCTCTTTGACCGCTGCAATCCGCCCGTCGCGGGCGAGCTCGCGGTAGACCGACATCGGTATATCGCAGCCTGTCCGTGAAGGTACGTTATACAGTATCAGCGGCGCTGCGGAGCTGTCCGCGATATGCAGAAAGCTGCGGCACAGCCCCTCGGGGGTCGCCTTGTTGTAGTACGGTGTCACCACAAGCAGCGCATCCGCGCCCGCATCCGACGCATAGCGTGAAAGCGCCGCCGCCTTCTCTATATTGTTTGAGCCCGTACCCGCGATGACGGGCAGTCTGCCGTTCGTGTATTCTATCGCCGCGGCGATGCAGCTGCGCCGCTCGGTATCGGAGAGCGTTGCGCTCTCACCCGTTGTTCCGCATATCACGAGCGCATCCGCACCGAGCTCGACCTGACGGTCAATCAGCCCGCGCAGTGCGGGGTAGTCTACCTCGCCGTTCTTCATCGGGGTGACGAGCGCCGTGCCTACGCCCCGAAAAATCGTCTTTTTGTTCTTTGCCATTCCGTTATCTCCCGCGCTCGGATGAGTGTCGGGATATCTGCCGCCTTCGGGCGGTATTTTTTCGCCGCAGCCGCGGCGTTTTCCGTCTCTGTCCGAGCGTAATTGCCGTCGGCATATTGCCGCGCCGCGCGTTTCGGGATAATTCCCGACCGTACGGCATTATTTATGCTTGAAAAAAGCGTCGTATTGTAATATAATATGTTGGATGCAGATCATTCTGCGATATTATTATATGCTGCCTGCGCTGTGGCGTTACGGCGATACGGAGATACGATGTCTGAAGAAAAGATAATTATAAACGAAAAGGTAGGCACCGACCTGAAAAAAAGCGATTTCTACTACGACCTGCCCGAAGAGCTTATTGCGCAGACCCCTGCGGAGCGGCGCGATATGTCGCGTCTTATGACGGTCGACCGCAGAACGGGCGAGATAGGACACGGGATATTTCACGATATCGTTGATATGCTCGAGCCGAATGACGTGCTTGTCATCAATAATTCAAAGGTCATTCCCGCGCGTCTGCACGGGATAAAGGAGGGCACGGGCGCGCGGATGGAGCTGCTGCTGCTCCGTGACCTCGGAGACGATTGCTGGGAGGTGCTCGTTCACCCCGGCAGAAGGGCAAAAACGGGCTCGGTTATCAGCTTCGGCGATGGTCTGCTGCGCGCGCACGTGCTGCGAACCGTAGAGGACGGAAACCGCATCGTCCGACTCGAATACGGCAGAGAGGGCGGGGAGAACATCTTTTCCGTGCTCGACCGTATCGGCGAGATGCCGCTGCCGCCGTATATCACCTCCCGCGCCTCCGACCCCGGACGCTATCAGACGGTTTATGCCGACCGCGAGGGCTCTGCAGCCGCACCGACGGCGGGACTGCACTTTACCGAGGAGCTGCTTGACCGCATACGCGAGAAGGGCGTGCGGATAGCGCCCGTTCTGCTGCATGTCGGTCTCGGTACCTTCCGCCCCGTAAAGGAGGATGCGATATCCGACCATATCATGCACACCGAGCATTTCGAGATAAGCCCCGAAAGCGCGGAGATAATCAATTCCTGCAAGGGCAGGGTAGTCGCGGTCGGTACAACATCCTGCCGCGTTCTCGAGAGCGCTGCGGATGACAGCGGTCATATCGAGCCGATGACGGCGGATACGGGTATATTCATCTATCCCGGCTACCGCTTCAAGCGCGTTGACGCGCTGATAACAAACTTCCATCTGCCCGAGAGCACCCTGCTCATGCTTGTGTCGGCATTCTCGTCGCGTGAGATAATGCTGCACGCATACGCAGAGGCTATCGAGCGCAGATACCGCTTCTTCTCATTCGGGGATGCGATGTTTATTCATTAAAGGTTCTGTATAGGCTGTAAGCATGGCTGCGTCGGAATTATATTGCAATTTTCGACATGGAGAAAACCGAAATGACAAATTACAAGGATTTTTTGAATGAACTGCTTCGGAATAAGGATTTCAAAAAAGAATACGATGTGCTTGAAGCAGAGTTTTCTGTTATTCAGGCTGTGCTTGATGCGGAAGCATCAGGACTTACACAAAATGAGATTTGAGCTTGTTACGGCGAACAGACAAGATAATGTGAGAAGAATATGACGGATAAAAAGAAGATACCACTGCTCTGCATAACGGGTCCGACGGCGTCGGGCAAGAGTGCGCTTGCGGTAAGGCTTGCGCAGCTGCTCGGCGGCGAGGTCGTGTCGTGCGATTCGATGCAGATATATCGCGGCATGGATATCGGCACGGCAAAGCCGACCGCAGAGGAGATGTGCGGCGTGCCGCACCACATGATAGATATTGTGTCGCCCGATGAGGATTACAGCTGCGGCAGATACGCGAGCGAGGCGGCTGAGGTCATACGCGATATCGCATCGCGCGGGGCGCTGCCCATCGTGTGCGGCGGGACGGGGCTGTATCTTGACAGTCTGATACGGGCGACCGAGCATGCGGATGCGCCGTCCGACCCGTCGCTGCGCGAGTCGCTGCTTGCGCGAGACGGTCTTGAGCTTCACGCCGAGCTTGCCGCGATAGACCCCGAGAGCGCCGCAGCAATACATCCGAACAACAAGCGGAGAGTGGCGCGCGCGATAGAGATATACCGCATCACGGGGCGCACGAAAACCGAGTGGGACAGGCAGTCGCACGACGCACCGTCGCCGTACGACGCATCGGTCGTCGCGCTCGGTTATCTCGACCGCGAGCTGCTTTACCGCAGGATACGTGTACGGGTCGACGAGATGTTTGAGCGCGGGCTGTGCGATGAGGTCTCGCGGCTCGGGCTTGATGCGGAGAGCACCGCAGGTGCGGCAATAGGCTACAAGGAGGTCGGCGCGTATCTGCGCGGCGAGTGCAGCGAGGAGCAGGCGGAAGAGGCGGTAAAGCTTGCAACGACTCGCTACGCAAAGCGTCAGCTGTCATGGCTGCGCGGCAGGAGCTACGTCAGATGGGCGATGATCTGCGGCGACCCCGAGCGGGATCGCGGGATGCTCGATAAGATTGTAAATATTTCGTTAATACTCACGGGGCGCCGATAATATATCGGTGCTTTCGTGCTATAATAGAGGTTAATAAAATCACGCTGCGGCTGTGCGCATAGGTGCGGCGGACGCTGAAAAACAAACGGAAACTGATAAAAGGAGGGGCTGATATGGATACGAAATATCTGAAAAAGGTTGCAACGTATATCATTACGGCAGTCGTCTCCCTGCTTTTTATCGCCTACATAATCTATCACCTGTGGGGAGAGTACAATACAGAGGTCAGTACCGTTCCCGCAGAGTATGTTACAATGGAGCAGTCGCTGACCGTGGATGCATATATACTGCGTGATGAAACGGTGCTGTACGCCGATTCGGCGGGCACGGTAGATTATGCTTTTGACGACGGCGACAAGGTGAGCGCGGGCGACCGTGTTGCTACCGTGTATGCCGACGGAGATATCGGTGCGCGGCTGATAGATATCGACTCGCGGATATCGGTGCTTGAGCGCAGTAAGGTCGATTCGTCGGTCGTTTCGGACACTGCGACCGTCGACTCTAAGATAGACAGTGTCTACTACCGCATGCTCGGAAAGATAAAAGGTGGGGATCTTGATTCGTCAATGTCGCTGACGAGCGATATAGTCGTTCTGCTCAACAAGCGTGCGCTTATCACAAACAGCGTCGACAGCTACGACGATGCTATAGCGGCGCTGCGCAGCGAGCGCGACGAGATAAGTGCATCCTCCGATACGACGGAGGATATCGTCACCGATAAGGCGGGCTATTTCTACTCGCAAACCGACGGCTATGAGGGAGTTTATTCGAGTCGAAATATCGACGAAATGCAGCTCGAAAATTACGACATGCTCGCAAGCGCGATGCCTAATGTTTCCGTATATGAGAGCGGCAGGCATTCGGTGGGGAAGATAGTTACCGACTACCGCTGGTATGTTGTGTGTGCCGTTTCGACGGCGGAATACCGCACGATATCGCTCGAGCGCAGCAGCTACAATGCCGTCTTTCCCGCAAGCGATGACAGACGGGTGGAGATGAAGCTGTATAAGGTGGTAAATCCCGCCGACGACGACCGCGTTCTGCTGATATTCTACTCGTCCGAGATGCCCGACGGCTTTGATTATTCGCACAATCAGACGGTAGAGCTCATCACCGCAGAATATTCGGGCTATAAGGTGCCCGCATCTGCCGTTACCATTCAGGACGGAAAGAAGGGCGTGTTCGTGCTTGACAGCTCGGTCGTCGGCTTTAAGGAGATAGTTCCGCTGTTCGAGCGGGACGGATGGATAGTCTGCGAGGAGCACGACGCATCCGATGAGAGTCAGGCGGGTCGGCTGTCGCTTTACGACTTTGTTATCACGGGAGGTAAGGATCTCTATGACGGAAAGAAGCTGCAATGACGGGCAGGTCCCGAGGGAGGGGCATGTCCCCGTTGACGGGCGCTGCACCGAGGAATATCTCGCATGCGTGCGCGAAAACTATCTGAGAGTATGCGAGCGGGTGGAGCACATCTGCGCGTCGCTCGGCAGAACGGATGAGGTAAAGCTTGTTGCGGCGAGCAAGACGGTGCCCGCGGAGGCAGTGAATTATGCCGCGTCGCTCGGTCTGCGTGCTTTCGGTGAGAACAGGGTACAGGAATTCTGCGACAAGGAGCCGCTGCTGTCGCCGCAGCTCGAGCGTCATTTTATCGGCTCACTGCAGCGCAATAAGGTAAAATACCTTATCGGACGCACGGCGCTGATACATTCGGTCGACTCGGTACCGCTCGCGGAGGAGATAAGCAGGCGGGCACAGCGCGCGGGATATGTACAGGATATTCTCGTCGAGATCAATATCGGCAGAGAGGAAAACAAGGGCGGGGTGATGCCGGAGGCACTGGACGATTTTTTCGACCGAATCGCGGATTTTGAGGGTATAAATCCCCGCGGACTGATGACAATTGCCCCAAAATGCTCCGAAAAAGACGATTATAGAATATTTTTTGCAGAAACTTATCAAATATTACTTGACATTAACGCAAAAAAAATGCATAATAAGTGTGTACCACTTTTATCTATGGGTATGAGTGACAGTTTTGAGGTCGCACTTGAGTATGGTGCGAACATGATCAGACCCGGTTCGGCAATTTTCGGCATGCGTAATTACGGCGTGCAGAATGGGGTTTGACAGCATTTACGGGCATATAGGATTCAGAATAAATAAAAGATTAAGGAGAGATTGGTATGGGCTTCTTTGACAAGGTGAAGAACATTGTAAATCCTAAGGATATCGACGAGGGCTACGAGGACGACGAATACGTATTTGATGACAACGCGGGTGCACCCGACTACGGTACGCAGTATGACACTGCATACGGCAGCGGCTCTCAGGCAACGAATTACGCGCCCTCGGGCAGAACAGGTTCGTTTGCGGGAGTAGGTGTCGGCAGCGGCGTTGAGCTCAACGGCAGCGCTCTCGAACTGAAGGTCATGAAGCCTAAGCACTGGGACAGCGTAAATCAGATAGCAGATCATCTTATCAGCAAGCGAACCGTAGTTCTCAATCTTGAGGACACAAATAAAGAGGATGCGCGCCGCATGATAGATTTCCTTCTCGGCGTTGTATATACTATTGAGGGCGATATCAAGAAGGTCGCTAACAACACATGGGTAATTACGCCTAATAACGTCGATCTCTCGCAGGATAACCAGCAGCAGACGGCGGCAGCGGGCACCCAGACTCAACAGCCGAACGCAGGCATGCAGTTTACCTCGATGTAAGCTGCCGCAGAGGTAGTTTGAAGTGGGCATAATAGGCAGAACTCTGGCACTCATACTGCGGGCATTCGAGTTCGCGCTCTTGGTCAGAGCCGTTATGTCGTGGATAATGCCCGGTGACGCAAACCGCTTTACCGAGTTTGTCTACGGTATTACAGAGCCGGTCATCGCGCCTGTGAGGCGGCTCCTGTTCAGAGTGGATTTCTGCAGGAGATGCCCCGTAGACCTTTCGTTTCTTGTTGTTCTTATGCTTGTTGAGATACTTCGGGGATTTGTGAGATTATTATGATCGAAGGCGGAGAGACGGGTCTGCTTATCTCGCGCGTGGATGATCTCGTCAGATATGCCGAGAAGCACGGCAGTGCCGTTTCGGGCTTTCTTGACGCTGCATCGGCGCGCACTGCGGGTCAGCATCTTGCTGCGCTCAGACTCGCGGAGCGCGGGCTGTCATACTGCTTTTTCGGCGGTTATGACAGAGCGGAACGGCAGGTGCTTGTTATCGTCTGTGAGGCATTCTGCCCGTACGGGTATCTGTGCGACGCATGTCTTACGCGTGCGGGCGCGGAGCTTTCGGAATGGAAGGTCAGCCGCGACGTGCTGCAGAGCGATTGTGACTTCGACAGCCGCGATTACGGAAATGCGGGCTGTGATGACGTGTGTGGTGGTGAATGCTGCGGCGATAACGGTTGTGACAGTGACGGCATCGGCACGGCGGGCGGCGCTTACGGCGATAACCGCTGCGGTGCTTGCACGACAGACGACACGGAAAGCGGCGCAGCAATGCGCGATGAAAAAGCGGTCTGCCCGACGGCTGAGGCTGCGGCGGGACTGCGATATGTACTTGTTCGCGGCAGCGGATATCATGAACTCGATCATCGATCGTTTCTCGGAGCTGTGCTTGCACTCGGTCTCTCACGCGACACGGTCGGCGATATCATCGTCAGAGACGGTCGCGAAGCGATAATAATTACCGTACGGGCGGCTGCTGAACTTTTGCTTTCACAGCCGCCTGTTCTTATTTTTGTCGGCAGAGATAAGGTAAAGGTGAGCGAGACGAGCCTGCCGCCTGATTTTGAACCCGAGCGGCGCTACCGCGAGCTTTCGGTGACCGTAGCGTCTCCGCGGCTCGATGCCGTTGTTTCGGAGCTCGCGCATCTGTCGCGCGATAAGGCAAAGGCGGCTGTGGTCGGCGGCATGGTAACGCTTTCGGGCAGAGTCGAGCAGCGCCCCGACAGAGAGGTAGTGCAGGGTGATATACTTTCGGTGCGCGGTCACGGAAAGTTCGTGATAGGCGAGAGCGGTACGACCGCACGGGGCAGAGTACGCCTCGCGGTAAAGAAATATTTATAACCGCCGTACCGACACCTGCTGCAGCGGATTTAACGGATTTTTGGAAAGAGAGGGTAAAGATGCTTCCCCCGTATGAGATAAAAGCAAAGGATTTTACACACGTGCTTCGAGGCTATGCCGTTGAAGAGGTTGACGAATACTGCGCCTTCGCGCTCGATAAATATACCGAGCTCTATCGCGAGAACGACGCGCTTGAGCAGAGGATAGCTTCGCTCGAGGCGGAGCTTGCTCACTTCCGCGAGGATGAGGAGTCGATACGCAGTGCGCTTGTCGACGCAAAGCGCGCGAGCACGCGAATAGTCGAGGAGGCGACCGAGCGCTCAAAGGTCATTCTCCATTCGGCAAAGCTAAACTGCGACCGCATTCTCTCTGAGTTCCGCAGCGCGGTCTCCGAGGAGCGGGACGAGCTGCTGCTGCTCCGCGCGATGGTCAAAAAGTTCAAGGACGATCTTTTTGCGACCTATAAGACACACATCGAGTATATCGAGCGTATCGCGCCCGAGCTTGACAGCCTTGACGAATCCGAATTTTCGGATGAGGCGGTGCTCAGGCTTGCGGTCGAGAGCATAAAGGGCAGCATCCGCGAGGATGTGAGCACGACCGACGGAGATGTTCCGCTGCCGACCGACGGCGCTGACGCAAGCGGCGCTGCTGCAAACGTTACTGCTGAGGCTGCCGATGATTCGGCGGTGAGCGCTGCTGCAACGAACGATGCTGCGAACGCCGAAACGGAGAACGCGACAGGCGATATTGCCGAAACGGCGGACGATGCTGCTGAGGCTTCCGATGCTCCGGCTGTGACCGATGAAGGCGGAGCAACCGAAGAAGTCGGCACTGTCGATGACGGTCATGAGACCGACGAAACCGGCGCAGTCGATGCCGAGAATATCGAACCCGACGGCATTGCGAGCGGTTCTGCAGACGCTGCGGCGAGCAACACCGCGGACAGCACTGCGGCTGAGCAGATGAGCCTTTTCTCGGATGAGGACGAGCTGATACTCGACCGCGGCGAACCGGGCGTCTTTGATGCCGAGTCGGCTGACGATGAGGAGGACGATTTTCTTGCCTTTCCCGAGGAGCTGACATCGCACAGCGATGATACGGAGAGCGACGCGATAGGCAACCTGCTTTCCGACATAAGGGACGACTCGAACGGCTGAGTGCCGCGGGTGACACCCGATCTGAAAAGCAGACAGTAACATTACATACATCGCGGTCTTCCGTCGGGGACCGCACGGCGGTACGTCCCGCACGGCGGCACGGCTCGCCCTACAAAAGAAAAATATTTTCGACGGAGAAACAGGAACAAAAGAAATGGCTAAGGATTACACTTCCACACTTAATCTACCTAAGACCGACTTCCCCATGCGTGCAAATCTGCCGCAGCGCGAGCCCGAGATGCAGAAGGCATGGGAGGAAGAGGGCATTTACGAGCAGATGCTGAAGAGAAACGCGGACAAGCCGAGCTTCATTCTTCACGACGGACCTCCTTTCTCTAACGGAAATATTCACATGGGCACCGCGATGAACAAGGTGCTCAAGGACTTCATAAACAAGTACAAATCCATGCACGGCTTCCGCGCATGCTACCGTCCGGGCTGGGACAATCACGGCATGCCCATCGAGAGCGCCATCATCAAGCAGAGCAAGCTCGACCGTAAGAAGATGACCGTGCCCGAGTTCCGCGATGCGTGCCATGAGTTCGCGCAGAACTTCGTCAACATTCAGATGGACCAGTTCAAGCGCCTCGGCGTTCTCGGCGAGTGGGACGACCCTTATCTGACCATGAAGCCCGAGTTTGAGGCGAGAGAGATTCGCGTGTTCGGCGAGATGTACAAGAAGGGCTACATCTACAAGGGACTTAAGCCCGTTTATTGGTGCCCGCACGACGAGACCGCGCTTGCAGAGGCTGAGATCGACTATAAGGACGTCGACTGCACCTCTATCTACGTCAAGTTCCGCATCTCCGATACCTGCGGAAACGAGAGGATGAATGCTCTCGACCTTGCAAACACCTATTTCGTAATCTGGACGACGACCGCATGGACGCTCCCCGGCAACCTTGCAATCGCCGTACATCCGCGCGAGGAGTACATTGCAGCAAAGGTTCCCTCGGGCGAGATATACATTCTTGCGGCTGCTCTTGCGGAAAAGACGCTTGCGGCAGCGGGTATCGACAGCTATGAGACGCTTGCTTCCTTCAGCGGCAGCGAGCTCGAATATATGAAGGCGCGCCACCCCTTCCTTGACCGCGACAGCGTTCTGCTCTGCGCAGACTATGTCACCATGGACAACGGTACGGGATGCGTCCATACCGCGCCCGGCTTCGGTGCGGACGACTACATGACCTGCAAGCACTATAAGATGGATATGATAGTCCCCGTCGATGACCGCGGCTATCAGACCGAGGATGCGGGTCCTTATGCGGGAATGTACTACGAGGAATCGGGCGAGCGCATCATCGCCGACATGCGTGAGAGCGGAGCGCTGCTTGCCTCCGAGCAGATAACGCACTCCTACCCGCACTGCTGGCGCTGCAAGCACCCCATCATCTTCCGCGCCACCCCGCAGTGGTTCTGCTCGGTCGAGGCGTTCAAGGATGAGGCTGTCCGCGCGTGTGACGATGTCACCTGGACTCCCGCATGGGGTCGCGAGCGCATGATAGGCATGATTCGCGAGCGCGCCGATTGGTGCATTTCGCGTCAGCGTCATTGGGGTCTGCCGATAGCGGTATTCTACTGCAAGGACTGCGGCGAGGTCATCTGCAATGACGAGACCATCGACAATGTTTCCCGCCTCTTCGCGGAGCACGGCTCGAACGTCTGGTACGAGAAGGAGGCGAGCGAGCTTCTTCCCGAGGGCTTTGTCTGCCCGAAGTGCGGCTCGGTCCACATCACCAAGGAGACCGACACGCTCGACGGCTGGTTCGACTCCGGCTGTACCCACTTTGTAAACCTAGAGGATCGCGAGGGCATGCGTTGGCCCGCAGACCTCTATCTCGAGGGCGCGGATCAGTTCCGCGGATGGTTCCAGTCCTCGCTCCTTACCGCTGTGGGCGCTAAGGGTCAGGGCGCACCCTATCGCGGCGTTCTTACTCACGGCTGGGTCGTCGACGGCGAGGGCAAGGCGATGCACAAATCGCTCGGCAACTCGGTGCTCGCAGAGGACGTTGTAAAGAAATACGGTGCGGATATTCTCCGCGCATGGGTCGCATCGAGCGACTATCAGGTCGATGTCCGCGTTTCGGACAAGATACTCGGTCAGCTCGGCGAGATATACAGAAAGATAAGAAATACCGCGCGCATCCTGCTCGCAAACCTCGGCGACTTTGATCCCGATAATGATATGCTTCCCGTATCCGAGCTCGAGGATATCGACAAGTGGATAATTGCGGGCGCAAACGAGCTTGCCGCACGTTCGGTAAAGAACTACGACGAGTACGATTTCCACGGAGTTTTCCACGACCTTGCAAACTTCTGCACCGTCGACCTCTCCAAGCTCTATATTGATATAACCAAGGACCGCAGCTACGTCGAGGCGCCCGCCTCTAAGACCCGCCGCGCCGTTCAGACCGCGATGTATACCGTTCTCTCTATGATAACGCGCATCCTCGCACCCCTGCTCACCTTTACCGCAGACGAGATCTGGCGCGCTATGCCGCATGTCGCATCCGAGGACGCGAGAAGCGTGCTTCTCAATGATATCCCCACCTATGATGAGTCGCTTACCTTCCCCGAGATAAAGGCTCACTGGGATCACCTCTTTGAGCTTCGCGACGACGTTATGAAGGAGCTCGAGACCGCGCGTGCGAACAAGCTGATAGGTAAGTCTCTCGAGGCTCAGCTGCATATCGCCGCATCGGGTGAGCAGTATGCGGTGCTCGACAGCTTCCGCGATCAGCTCGCCGCAATATTCATCGTCTCCGCCGTATCGCTCGAGAGCGGCGATGGAGATATGAAGGTCGCGGTAGAACCCGCATCGGGCGAGAAGTGCGACCGCTGCTGGATGTTCACCGAGGACGGCGAAACGACCGAGGACGGACACCTCTGTGCGCGCTGCATGGAGACCGTAAAAGGACTTTGATGACCGAGAATAAGCCGAGGCGTGCCCGCCTCGGCATGCTCTTTTGGATAGCGGTAATGCTTCTTACCGTCGCGCTTGACCAGTATACAAAGCATCTCGCGCGGACGCTGCTCGCGCCCGTCGGCGATGTGCCGCTGTGGGACGGCGTGCTGCATCTGACATACGTCGAGAATACGGGTGCTGCCTTCGGAATGATGAAAAATCAGCGTTGGATATTCCTGCTGCTCTCGATGGTCGCTATTATCGTGCTGTCGGTCTATGCGGTCGTTGAGCGGAAAAAGCTCGGCGAGATGGGCGGTATTTCGCTCGCGCTGATAGTCGGCGGCGGCATCGGAAACATGATAGACCGCATAGGCGCGAGATACGTTACCGACTTTGTCAATTTCAAGCTCATCGGCTTTGCCGTGTTCAACTATGCCGATGCGGCAGTCTGCGTCGGCGCGGCACTGCTGATGATATATGTGCTGTTCTTTGCCGACCGTACCCCGCATGACGGCGGAGCCGCGGACGGCGCGGAGAAGAAAACGGACGGCGAAAATGGCTGACGGCAGAGAGCCGTGCAGGCTCGATGTTTATGTAGCCGAGCGCGAGGGTATTACCCGCAGTGCGGCACAGCGGCTGATAGAGGGCGGATACGTTACCGTCGGCGGTGTGCGGCGGGATAAGAAATATCCCGTGACCGATGCGGACGATGTGACGGTCGAGCTGCCCGAGCCGCAGCCGTGTGAAGCGCAGCCGCAGGATATACCGCTCGATATATTATACGAGGATGAGCTGCTGCTTGTAGTGAATAAGCCGAAGGGCATGGTGGTGCACCCCGCTGCGGGAAACCCCGACGGAACGCTCGTAAACGCTCTTTTGTATCACTGCGGCGGCTCGCTGTCGGGCATCGGCGGTGTGCTGCGCCCCGGCATCGTTCATCGTATAGATAAGGATACGAGCGGGCTGCTGCTCGTCGCAAAGACCGACGAGGCGCATACATTTCTCGCGCAGCAGTTTGCGTCGCATAAGCTCGGACGGATATATTCGACGATAGTTGTCGGCAACATCCGCGACGATGAGGGCACTGTTGACGCGCCGATAGCGCGGCATCCCACCGACCGCAAAAGAATGGCGGTCGTCGCGGGCGGAAAGGAAGCCGTGACGCACTATACCGTGCGCGCACGCTTTCCGGGCAGCGCAGACAGACAGGCGTTTACACAGCTCGATGTCAGGCTCGAAACGGGCAGAACGCACCAGATAAGGGTGCATATGTCGCATATCGGGCATCCTGTGCTCGGAGATACCGTTTACGGCGGGGATAAGACCGCGCTCGCGCGGCGCTATGCATCGGTGCTGCGTGGTCAGTGTCTGCACGCGCGGACGATAGAGTTTGAGCATCCGCGGACGCATGAGCTCATGCACTTTGACAGCGGTTTGCCCGAATATTTTATGCAGCTGCCGTTCGATATCGTACCGTGAGTATGTTTCGCGCGGGATGAATTTGCGCGAAATGAGCTTGCACGAGATGGGGCTGCAGCTGAATCTGCGGGAATACTGAATTATCCGTGAGCGGCGCGCAGCCGCATTATTAATTCGGAGGCAACGGCATTATGACCGAAAACAAAAGCTATGCGCTCAGCGGAGCGCGTATATACGACACCGACAGCGAGAGCTACATTACGGGCGGAATCGCAGTAAAGGATGGCATCATAACCGAGCTCGGCGAGCTGTCTCGGGAGAGCGCCGCTGCGGCGGAGGATGTCGGCGGTGCGCGGATAATTCCCGCGATGGTCGACGTTCATACTCACGGCAGATGCGGCTGCGATTTCTGCGGCGCGAGCCGAGAGGAGCTTGCCCGTCTGCGCCGTGCATATGCGGAGTCGGGAACGGCTACCGTGATACCGACGCTCGCATCGGGTACGCTTGAGCAGTGGCTCGAAGCTACCGATAACATACATGCACTCGGCTTTGACGGTATACACTATGAGGGCAGATATCTCTCGCCCGAAAAGCGCGGCGCGCACGCGCCCGAGCTGCTTAAAAATCCCGACGCGGATGAGCTGCGCACGCTTATGCGGCACGCGGGAGATATGCGGGTGCATGTCTCGATGGCAGCGGAGCTGCCGGGCGGCGACGAGGCGATGGCTGCCGTCATAGACGGCGGCGGTACGGTCGGACTCGCGCATACCTCCGCTACGTATGAGCAGGCTATGCATGCCGTCGAGCGCGGGCTGCATTCGTTTACACATGTTTTCAATGCCATGACGGGCATGTCGCACCGCGCACCGGGTGTTGTCGGAGCTGCGCTCTCGTCGGGGCTGTATACCGAGTTTATCTGCGACGGTGTTCATATTCACCCGTCGGTGATAAAAATTGCCTACAATGCCGTGCCGCATGACCGCTTTGTGCTGATAACCGACTCGCTTATGGCGGCGGGGCTCGGCGACGGCGAGTACGAGCTTGCGGGGCAGCCGGTGCGTGTTGAAGGCGGTATCGCAAGAACGGGCGACGGAGCCATCGCAGGAAGCATGCTTGACCTCTTTACGGCGGTGAAGAACCTCTCCGCTTTTGCTGGAATACCGTTAGAGCAGGCGCTGCCCGCAGCGACGTCGGTGCCCGCGCGAATGCGGCGGCTCGACGGCGTGACAGGCTCGCTGCGTGTGGGGCTGCGCGCGGATATGCTGCTGCTCGACGAGCACGGCGGGATAGACCGCGTATATGCCGCAGGCGAGCGCATCTGAGCCGCAGCGGCGTAAAAGCTCGCTTGCACGGAAATCAAGAAGATAACCATAACGATATATACCGAATTACAACGAAAGAAGGAACAAAAGGTGGAGAAGAACCATTGCTGCTCCTGCCATGACGGACATGGCGAGCCCTTTTTTATCACCACGGCGATAGCATACGCATCGCGCACGCCTCACATCGGAAACGTCTATGAGGCGATATTCACCGACGCAATAGCGCGCTACAAGCGCTCGCGCGGCTACGACGTTTTCTTCCTCACGGGAACCGACGAGCATGGACAGAAGATAGAGGATATCGCCCGTGCGGAGGGCGTATCGCCCAAGGAATACGTCGACCGTGTCGCATCCGATATACGCGGACTGTGGGACAGGATGAACATCAGCTACGACCACTTTATCCGCACCACCGACGCGCATCACGAGGCAGCCGTGCAGAAGATTTTCCGCAGACTGTACGAGCAGGGCGACATCTATAAGGGCAGCTACGAGGGATGGTACTGCGTCCCCTGCGAGTCCTTCTTTACCGAGACGCAGGTCACGGACGGAAAGTGTCCCGACTGCGGAGCGCCCGTTCAGCGCGCAAAGGAGGAGGCTTACTTCTTCCGTATGAGCAAGTACGCCGACCGTCTGCTCGAGTATATCGAGTCGCACCCCGGCTTTATCGAGCCTGTCTCGCGTCAGAAGGAAATGATAAATAACTTCATAAAGCCCGGACTCCAGGACCTCTGCGTTTCGCGCAGCTCCTTTAAGTGGGGCATACCCGTCGATTTCGACGAGGGACATGTCATATACGTGTGGCTCGACGCGCTGACCAACTATATCACCGCGCTCGGCTATACGGGCGACGGCAACAACGGCTCAAATTACGCAAGGTACTGGCCTGCCGATATTCACGTGATAGGCAAGGACATCATGCGCTTCCACTCCATCTACTGGCCCATCTTCCTCATGGCGCTCGGCGAGCCGCTGCCGAAGAAGGTTTTCGGTCACCCTTGGCTCCTTTTCGGTGAGGATAAGATGAGTAAATCGAAGGGCAACGTTCTTTATGCCGACGATCTCGCGCGTCACTTTACCGTTGACGGCGTGCGCCACTACGTGCTTTCCGAGATGCCCTACGCATCCGACGGCAGCATCACATATGAGAGCCTTATCGGCAGATATAATGCCGACCTTGCAAACAATCTCGGCAACCTTGTAAAGCGCACGGTTGACATGACGGGCAAGTATTTCGGCGGTGTCATTCAGGTACCGAGCGCAGCGGAGCCGATAGACGACGAGCTGCGCGCTGCCGTGAGCGATGCAGTATCCCGCTCGCGCGAGCAGATGGACAGCTATCATGTGGCGGATGCATCGGAGACCGTTTTCGGACTCTTCCGCCGTGCAAATAAGTATATAGATGAGACTACCCCCTGGGTGCTTGCAAAGGACGAGAGCCGCCGCGAGCGTCTCGGAACGGTGCTCTATAATCTCCTTGAGACCATCCGCATAGGCGCAGTTTTGCTCGAGCCGTTTATGCCCGATACGAGCAAGCGCATTCTCGCGCAGCTCGCGACCGATGAGCATACCGTCGAGTTCGGTGCGCTCAAGGCGGGTGATACGCTCGCACCCTCTGAGGTGCTGTTCGCGCGTATTGATGAGAAGGCGCTTACCGCAGAGCTTCAGGCAGAGGCTGAGCGTGCCGCTGCGGCTGCCGCAAAGAAGGCTGCCGACGATAATGCCGCATCCGTATCGAATGCAGCAAACGCAGCGAATGCATCCGACGCATCCGACAAAAAGACTGCACCTGAGGGCTGCGCGCTCATCGGCATCGACGATTTCTCTGCTGTCGAGCTGCGCACCGCGCAGGTGCTGTCCGCAGAGCCCGTACCGAAGGCTAAAAAGCTGCTCTGTCTGCAGCTTGATCTCGGCTATGAAAAGCGTCAGGTCGTTTCGGGTATAGCTAAGTTCTACACCCCTGAGCAGCTTGTCGGCAAGAAGGTCATAATCGTAGCAAATCTCCGCCCCGCAAAGCTCTGCGGAGTCGAGAGCAACGGCATGATACTCGCTTCGGGCGAGGAGACGGTGCGCGTTATCTTCCTTGCCCCCGAAACACCGCTCGGCGAGCGCGTAAGATAAAACCGTGAAGCTGTTTGACACACACGCACATTTAGGCGACGCAAAGTTCGACGCACCGTCCGAGCACTGCGGCACGCTGCGTGAGGAATATCTCGCCCGTGCGTTCGGCGAGGATGGCGTCGGCTGCGTACTGACTGCGGGAACGACGGTTGAGTCATCCCGACGCGAGCTTGATATCGCGCTGTCGCACGAGCATGTCTACGCCGCCGCGGGCATCCACCCCGAGGAGCTTCCGCCCGAGGGTACGGACGAGTCTGCGGAGCTTGAAGCACTCACCGAGCTGCTGCGCATCGACCGCGTTCGTCTGCTCGGCGAGATAGGGCTCGACTATCATTGGGATATTCCCCGTGAGGCGCAGCAGCGCTGGTTCGATATGCAGCTATGTCTTGCGCGCGAGCTCGATATCCCCGTTCAGATACATGACCGCGACGCACACGGCGACTGCCTCGATATGCTGCGCCGACATCGCGGCGTACGCGGAATACTGCACAGCTTCAGCGGCAGCGCGGAGATGGCGAGACAGCTCGTCTCTATGGGCTGGTATATCTCGTTTTCGGGCGTTATCACCTTCAAGAACGCCACAAGAACGGCGGAGGTGGTGCGCAGCGTGCCGATAGAGCGTATTCTCGTCGAGACCGACAGCCCGTATCTTGCGCCGCACCCGCACCGAGGAGAGATGAACTATCCCGGCTATGTCGGGCTGACCGCACGCGCCGTCGCAGCCATAAAGGAGCTGCCCGAAGCGGAGGTGCGCGACATAACCGCGCGGAACGCATGCGAGATAATGGAGCTCGACCCGTCGGTCTGCATGTGAGCAGCTAAGCATCATAAATCCATACCTATCCCGAAGAAAGGACGCTCTCCGCATGAGAGCGATGGTCAAAATATGAAAAAGGAACTTGAAAAGACCTATTCACCGTCCTCGTTTGAGGATAAATGGTACGCCTTTTGGGAGGAGCACGGTTATTTCAAGCCGAGCGAGGATCGCTCCGCCGAGCCCTTCAATATCGTAATTCCGCCGCCTAACGTCACGGGTCAGCTCCATATGGGCCATGCGCTGAACAACACGCTTCAGGATATCCTTATCCGTACAAAGCGTATGCAGGGCTACAACACCATGTGGATACCGGGCACCGACCATGCGGGCATCGCGACTCAGATAAAGGTCGAGCAGATGCTGCGCGAGGAAAAGGGGCTTTCGCGTCACGACATCGGCAGAGACGAATTCCTTAAGCTCGTCTGGGCATGGAAGGAAAAGTACGGCGACCGTATTATCAAGCAACTGAAAAAGATAGGCTCCTCCTGCGACTGGTCGAGAGAGTGCTTCACCATGGACGAGAATCTCTCTGCAGCCGTTCGCAAGACCTTCGTTAACCTCTATAACAAGGGGCTCATCTACCGCGGCTACCGTATAATCAACTGGTGTCCGAGCTGCGCAACCGCGATAAGCGACGCAGAGGTCGAGCACAAGGAGCTTGAGGGTGCATTCTGGCATATCAGGTATAAATTCAAGGACAGCGATGAATATCTCATCGTCGCTACCACCCGTCCCGAAACGATGCTCGGCGATACCGCCGTTGCCGTCAACCCCGAGGACGAGAGATATAAAAAGTACATCGGAAAGATGCTCGTTCTGCCGCTTGTAGGCAGAGAGATACCCGTCGTTGCCGACGAGCATGCAAAGCCCGAATTCGGTACGGGCTGCGTTAAGATAACCCCCTGCCACGACCCGAACGACTTCGAGGTCGCGCTGCGTCACGACCTGCCCATGATAGAGGTGCTTACGCCCGACGCAAAGATGAACGCGGAGTGCGGAAAGTACGCGGGTATGGATCGCTACGAGGCGCGCAAGGCTATAGTTGCCGACCTTGAGGCATGCGGCGCGCTTATCCGCATCGAGAAGTGCACGCACGAGGTGGGTCACTGCTACCGCTGCGGCACCGTTCTCGAGCCGACCGCATCCCGTCAGTGGTTCGTGAAGATGAAGCCGCTCGCAGAGCCCGCTATCGAGGTTGTCAAGAACGGAACCGTCGATTATATCCCCGAGCGCTTTGCAAAGCTGTATCTCAACTGGATGGAGAATATCCACGACTGGTGCATCTCGCGTCAGCTCTGGTGGGGTCACAGAATTCCCGCATACTATTGCGACGACTGCGGCGAGATAACCGTTGCGGAGCAGGATGTTACCGTCTGCCCGAAGTGCGGCGGCACGCATATGCATCAGGATGAGGACGTTCTCGATACATGGTTCTCCTCCGCGCTCTGGCCGTTTTCAACGCTCGGCTGGCCGAACAGCACCGCAGACCTCGACTATTTCTATCCGACCTCGGTGCTCGTCACCGCATACGATATCATCACCTTTTGGGTATCAAAGATGATATTTATGGGACTGGAAAACATGAGCGAGATATTCCCCGGCGACCGCACAAAGCAGATACCCTTCCCGCACGTATTCATTCACGGACTTGTTCGCGACGCGCAGGGCAGAAAGATGTCAAAGTCGCTCGGCAACGGCATCGACCCGCTTGAGATAGTCGAGAAGTACGGCGCGGATGCTCTCCGCTTCGCGCTCACGACGGGCAACTCGCCCGGAAACGACATGCGCTTCTCGGATGAAAAGATAGAGGCAGCAAGAAACTTTGCAAATAAGCTGTGGAACGCCGCACGCTTCGTGCTCATGAACCTTACGATAGACGAGGTTCACCTCCCTGCAGCAGACGGGCTTGCGCTTGAGGACAGGTGGGTGCTCACCCGCTTTGAGCATCTTACCGCAGCCGTGCGCGAGAATATCGACAGCTACGAGCTCGGCGTTGCGCTCGGAAAGATATACGACTTTGTATGGGATATCTTCTGCGACTGGTACATCGAGCTTGTCAAGCCGCGTCTCTCTGCGGGCGATGCGGTCGCGCAGAACGTCATTGCGTTCGTTCTCTCCGAAACGCTCAAGCTGCTGCATCCGTTCATGCCCTTCATTACGGAGGAGATATGGCAGAGTCTGCCGCATGAGGGCGAGAGCATCATGATCTCCCGCTATCCCGTATACGAAGAGAGCCTTGTGTTCGACGACGACGCGGAAAAGCTCGAGAATGTTATCTCCTGCATCCGTGCGATACGTAACCGCCGCGCCGAGATGAACGTTCCGCCGTCAAGAAAGGCGAGCGTTTACGTCGTAACGAGCGACCCCGAGACGTTCGGCAGCTGCGGCAGCTTCTTTGTTAAGCTTGCTTCTGCCTCCGAGATGAAGGTGGTCGACAGCTACGACGGCGCGGATGCCGTGCAAATAGTCAGCGATACCGCTACCGTCTATATCCCGCTCTCTGAGGTCATTGACCTCGAGAAGGAGCTTGCACGCCTTGAGGGCGAGCGCAAAAAGACCGAGGGCGAGATTGCACGCATCGGCGAAAAGCTCGCAAACGAGGGCTTTACCTCCAAGGCACCCGCAGCGGTCGTTGAAGGTGAGCGCAAGAAGCTCGAGGGCTATAAGGCGGCGCTTGAAAACATCAACCGTGCAATAGAGAAGATAGCATCGACGAAATAATTACCCGTCGGTCTGTGCGATATTGTAAATAAGTATTGCTTAAAAAGTAAACAGCGGCACCGCGTCGGAGTAATGCGCTCCGTGCGGTGCCGCTGCGGCTTTTGCGCGGCTGAGCGATGAACTTTAATGCGGCTTTGCTGCGTTTGGACGGCGTGCTGCCTATTGCTTTTTATTCGGTGCGCCGTGACGTGCACGGAATTATGCGAGTCGAATCGCGTCTGATTGCTCTTTGAGCGGCGCGTCAAATTTGCGTTCGGTATTGTGTTTATTGCTTATTGAGCAGCACTGCGAGCGCACGCGCGAACAGTACCGCGCTTGTCTTTGCGTCTCCCACCGTATTGCCGCACGAGCCGACCTCAAGCAGCAGGGAAGCATGTGTAAAGCTTTGATTGTATGCCGCGCCACGCAGACTGATAGGGCGCATAAGCGAAGGGTAGCTGCCGCCGAGTATCGCAGACAACGCCGCGCCGAAGGCGAAATTCTCCCGCCAGTCGGGGTGTGCCGCCCCCATCTCATCACTGCCGATGACGAGCATCAGCTGTGCCGCCGTGCCGAGGTCGGTATCGGTTATCGGACGCGCTACAGAGCCGTCGCCGTACAGTACCGCATCGCGGTGCATGTCGACGGTGCAGCGCACCGATGGGTATTTCTCGGTCAGCCGGACGAGCGTGTTGTATGAGTTTTTGTATGACTCGGTGTACGACTCGCTGTCATGCATTATCGTGCAGTGTACCGTCGAAATCCCGCGCTGCGCGAGCTCAAGTGCGGCACTCCTGCCGACGGCTGTCATGTTCCGCTCGGTATCGGTCGTGCGGAAGCGCATATCCGCGTCCGAGCAGCTTATCCCCGTCTCGCTGTAGCATTCGGTACCGTGCGTATGGTAGATTATGACCTGCGGCTCTTTGCCGTCGGAGATGTACAGCACCTCGTCGCCGTCCTCACGCAGCGTGACCTCGTGCTCGGTGGCGCTGTCGAGCCCGAGCGATGCGAGTGCGGCATATTCGTCGGTGCTGACCTCGTACGATGTCCCGTTGTCAACAAGCACCGCACCGCCGCTCCCGCGCGAAAGGTCGCATGCGATTATGCTGTGATCGCCCGCGGGCACCTCGGGCTCGTCCTCCGCTCCGTCCCATACCGCGCCCTGCATGCCGCCGTCGCCCCCGTCGCCCGCCTCGGGCTCGGGGAGCACCGAGATGTGCGGCAGACTCGCCGAGCGGTAGGAGGATACGGGCGAAATGTTCAGCGCCTGAAGCGTTCCGCTTATCAGCACGGCGGTTATAACGAATGCGCCGAGCGCGGTACGTATTCCGCTGCCCGCAGCTCTGCCGCGGGTTGCTATGTCGGGAGCGCCGACGTATACAATTGTACTGTCCTTTTGCATTTTACCCTCCTGCCGCGGCGTAAGGAATATATCCTTTCGCCGCGCATGCTTTGCGCATCATGGGATAGTCCCGTAGTATGCTTATTCCGCACGCCGCCGTAATATTCATCCGTGCCTCTCCGTGCGGGCGGTATCAAATAAAGCCCGTGCCGAGAACATCGGACAGTGCGCCGGAGATAAGCGCGGCGAGCACGGTCACTGCCTCATCGCTCTCGCGCAGCGAGACGTAGAAATCCCGCTTGCCGCGAAGCGCCGATTCAAGCTCGGGCGACAGACTTTCGGTGCCCGCCTGCTCAAGCGTATCGAGCACGAGCGTTGCGGCGGAGACGACCGTCGGCACACCTATCGCGATAACGGGTGTGCCGAGCGTTGTGTTGCTTATCTCAGCTCTGCGGTTACCTATTCCCGAGCCGGGCGAGATGCCCGTATCGCATATCTGAACGGTAGTCCCGAGCCGTTCGGTGCTCCGCGCGGCAAGCGCATCTACGGCGATAACGAGAGCTGCGCCTACCCCCTGACACGCGCCGCGGACAAACTCCGCCGTCTCTATCCCCGTCTGACCCACTACCCCGGGCGCAAGCGCGGCGAGCTCCGAGCTGCCGAGCCGCTTGAACAGTGCGGGATCCTGCGATTTGATATGCCGCGTGACCGTCGCCGCATCAACGCAGCGCGGACCGAGTGCATCCGCCGTAACAGCGCGGTTGCCGAGCCCCGCGAGCAGAATGCACCCGCTTTTCAGCACTCCGTCGCCCGCCGCGCCGCTTATCGCCTCGCGTATCAGCGACGCTACCACCGTGCGTGCATTCTCGCGTGCCGTGCTCCCCTCATGCCACAGCTGACCGATGTCTGCGGTAAGATAGTGCCCTACCGGCTTTCCTATCTTCTCCGCACCCGCAGCATTTTTTACCCAAAGCCGCGTTATCGTAATGCCGCTCTCCTGCCGCTCGCTGCATTCTATTCCGTCTCTGTCAGCCGCGCCGCCGGCACCGTCGCCTCCGAGGCATTCGTAGGCGAGATCGGTCTCGGGCAGGATTCTGCCGCCGTCCTGCTTTGTCATATTTTCGTCCTCCCTTCGGTATGTCGGGGCGGATAGCCCCTCACAGCGGAATTGTTGACAGCGCGGGACGCGTTCATTCGCACGGCGCTGTTATTATCGTAAAAATATCGGTACACGGGCGCTTTTGCAGCGTTGCTCCGCCGAAAAAACACCCTCGGACATGGCTCGGAGCGAGGTTTACACATGCAGCACAAAAAAGTTTACAAATATCTGAAAATTACCGTTGCGCAAATCGTAAAATGATGATATAATAGGGAAAATGCGTAACTGCCGCATTCTGCTTTTATGTGATAATGTACAGAAAGACAGAAGCATAATATCAGGAGGACCCTAAATTATGAAGAAGATCGTATCTTTACTGCTTTGTGCGGTAATGATGGTCTCCGTCTGTGCGCTCAGCGCCTGCGGAGAAACGAAAGGAAACGGCGCAATAATTCCCGTCTACCTTTCCTCGCCGATAGCAAGCTTTGACCCTGCGGTATCGCTGACCGACGATGACGCACTCAAGGTCATCGGACTTATATATGAAGGTCTTACCGAAATCAGCACGAGCGGCAAGACGGAAAACGCACTTCTTGACTCTTGGAAGTACACCGCAGACGATGAGAGCGGCGAGTACATACTTGAGCTGACCATCAAGACAACGCAGTGGTCCGATGCGAGAGACGTCACTGCGGACGACTTTGTATACGCATGGAAGCGTATCATGGGCCCCGAGTTCCACAGCGAGGCGTGTGCCCTGCTCAAGGACCTTAAGAACGCAAAAGAGGTCAAGTCGGGCGACGTTTCCATCGACGATCTCGGCGTTTGCTCCGCGGATACCGATGTTATTCAGGTGACTTTCTCCCGCGATATCGACCCCGAGGAGTTCCTTACCACCTGCGCGAGCCCTGCGCTCTATCCCCTCCGCGAGGATATCGTAAACAAGGCATCCGACTGGTCCACCAATACCACCATTCTCGTAACTAACGGACCGTTCACCGTCCGTACCTTCCGTCCCGAGTATAACACCCTGACGGGCGAGGATAAGGCTTTCATCCTTGAGCGTAATATCTACTATTACCGCAATGTCGAGAAGGATGCCATTGATAAGTACGTTACTGCGTACCGCCTTACCACCGACTGGACCCTCACCCCCGAGGAGCAGCTCGAGAAGTACAATAACGGCGAGATACTCTACATGAGCGAGCTCCCGCTCTCCGCACGTGCGGAATATAAGAATAAGGCGACCACTCAGGATACCTTCAGCACGCATACCTATCTCTTCAATACGACTCGCGCCCCCTTCGACGATGCAAGCGTTCGTCTCGGCCTTTCTATGGCTATCGACCGTCAGGCGATAGCGGACATCGTGACCTTCGGTAAGCCCGCAGAGGGCTTTGTTCCCGCCGGTGTTGCAAAGGCGGACGGTCAGGACTTCAGAAAGGCAAACGGCGGCGTTATCACCTACGATCTCGAGCAAGCTAAGTCGCTTGTAAAGGGCGCTAAGACTAAGTCGTTTACCATTCTCACGCGCGACAACGAGACCGATCAGGCGGTTGCAGAGTACTGCGCCGAGCAGTGGAACAGCCTCGGCTTCAATGTCAAGGTCAAGTCGCTCGGCACAAAGTGCTATATCGATAACGATTACGCGCTCTATCGCGACCGCTTCAACGAGGCATACGAGAGCGGAGACTTTGATGTTGTTGCAATAGATATGCAGGCTCTCTCGACCGACGCATGGTCTACTCTCGCGCCCTTTGCAAAGGATTATTCCGGCGGTGCGATCGACCTCGCAGAGGCTGCAAAGACGGGTAATTTCGACAGCGTTCCGCACATCACGGGCTATAACAGCGATGAGTACAACGCTATTATCGACCGTGCGTATGCGGAGACCGACAGCAGCGCCCGCGCTAAGATACTGCTCGAGGCAGAGCAGCTGCTCGCAAAGGATATGCCCGCTATGCCGCTCTATGTACATCAGGATTATTACATCATGAGCAATCAGCTCTCGCACAGCGGAAAGCTTACGTCATTTTGGGGGTACAGAATCTTTGATAAGCTCGACTGGAAAAAGTACGTCGAGACAACCAAGGAGCAGTAACCCGAGCATAGAATTCAATCGGTCGCCGCGCTTTCCTTTTGCGGCGACCGTTTTTCTGACGGTACGCAGCTATTCTGCGGCGACCGATTATCCGACGGCACGCAGCCATTTTGCGGCGGTCGATTTTCCGACGACGCGCAGCCATTCTGCGGCGGTCGATCATCTGACGGCGCATCGCTCCCCTGCGGGCGGTGACTGCCGAATATCGGCGGAGGTTTAAAATGCAGGCGGCACTTAAGGATAAAAACGATATTAAAATATTTATCTTATACCTTATGCGGAATGTCGGGTATCCTCTTGAATTCGAGAATCTGAACGATATCGTTATTCAGGATGGGGTGGTCGGCTATTTCGACTTTGTCGAGTGCTTCGGCGAGCTGCTTGACACCGGCAACGTCCGCGAGATAAAGGGCGAGGACGGTGACCTGTACGAGATAACCGAGCAGGGAAAGCATGTCTCGGATTCTCTCGAGGGCAATCTGCTCGGGCTTATCCGCGATAAGAGCTTAAAGAGCGCGCTGCGTCTGCTTTCCTTCAAAAAGCGGGGCTCGGATATAAAGTGCAGTTCTGAGCAGCGTGATGACGGCAGATATACGTTGACCGCTTCGATCATCGAGCAGCATGAGGAGATAATGCATATCGAGCTGATAGCGGATAACCGAATTGAACTCGAAAAGATGAAGTATAATTTTCGGGATAATCCCGAGATATGCTATAAGGGCATCCTTGCGCTTATGTCGGGAGAGGTGAATTATCTGCTGCAGTGACGGCGGCTAACGGCGTGTGGCAGTGTGACGGCTATTGCTGTGCGGCGGTGCGGCGTTGGATTTGGGCTTGATTGACCGCGGAGCGGCGGCGCTTGATGTTTCGTTTGTGCGGCTTTGAGTTGGGACGACTGCGGCGTTATCATGCTTTGTGCCGCACCCGACCGATATTGAATCAGCGAAGCTATTCAGAAGAGCTCAGCGGTCCGAATCGGGTCGTTTTTCGGGGTGTAACGGCGTAAAAACGTGAAAAATTACTGATTTTTTAATTTTTTTTAAAAAACTATTGACCTGAGCCAAACTTTATGGTATACTGTATACGGTCATTTATCCAAAATGTGCCATAGCACTGCCCGATAGCCGTATTTCATCCCGATACGGCGGTTATGTCCGACCGCTTAATAGTCGAATTTGAGACATATACCTGCGGTAAAAAAATGCCGCATTTGGAACGGCGGGGCTTATCAGGAGGCGCGGTGTGGCGGAAAAGGCGGAGATTCTCAGACTCATATCGGAGGCGCGTGCGGGAGACGAGGATGCGTTTTCGGAGATCAGCTGCCGTTACGAGCCGCTTATCGAGTCGCTTCTGTACCGTTATCTCGAGGGAGGCGGCTACAGCATAGAGGATTTCAGACAGGAGGCGGAGATAGCGCTGTATCAGGCGGTCTTGTCCTATGACATGACGCAGAGCGGCGTGACGTTCGGTCTCTATGCGGGAGTATGTCTGAAGAATCGCATTATCTCGCTGTTGCGTGAGGAGTCGCGCGCAGGCAGAGAGAAGAGCGTTTTGCTGTCTGAGCTGCGCGGTGAGAGCTGCATTGACACGGCTGCGGAGCGTGACCCGGCGGAAAATGTTATCTCGGCGGAGAGCTGCAGACTGCTGCTGTCGCGGATACGCCGTGAGCTTACCCCGTATGAGTCGCTTGTTCTTTCGCTGTATCTCGGCGGCTGTAATGCGTCGGAGATAGCAGAGCGCACGGGCAGAAACAAAAAGTCGGCTGAAAATGCCATCTGCCGTATACGCGGTAAGATCAGAAAAATTGAATATTGATGCCTGAATACATATATACGCCCGAGTAGCTTAATAACAGAGCGTTGTTGATTATGTGTCGGCTTGGTTCAAGCAAAGACACATGGGTGTGTGTCGCAATGACCCCTATCGGATAATCTGCGGGAAAACTTAATTCCGACCATGGGGCTTCCGACAAACAGCTGTCCGCTGAGGCGGATTTTACAAAGGTAACGGTGTGATCCCGTTCCGGGGCAAAGAACATTGGCATCAGAAACACAAAGCGAGGTAAAAAATGTACGAGGACAAGACTTTAAAGTGCAAGGATTGTGGAGAGGAATTCGTCTTCACCGCGGGAGAGCAGGAGTTTTACGCTGAAAAGGGCTTCCAGAATGAGCCCCAGAGGTGCAAAAAGTGCCGCGATGCAAGAAAGAATGCCGGCAAGCCTGCAAGAGAGTACTATACTACTGTCTGTGCCGAGTGCGGTAAGGAAGCAAGAGTTCCGTTTGAGCCGACAAACGACAGACCGGTTTACTGCAGCGAATGCTACGCAGCAAAGAGACAGTAATCTGACCCCGTCAGAACAAAGGGCGCGTATCCCGCAGATGCGCGCCCTTTGTCTTTTTTTGTGTATTTTTTGCCCATCCACGCGCGTGTTTCCGCTTTTCTCTACGCACCTTTTGCCGTTCTCCGCGCGTTTTCTGCCGCTGCGGGCAAATTAATTCTGCAAAAGCGGACTCTTTTTTGAAAAATACTGTGTACAAACCGAAAAATATATGATATAATAGCTTAGATTACAGTGGACATTTTATGCGAAGCGAGATTTTGAGGCAGATAAAAGATATGGAATACCGTGATAAAAAGAGAACCGACCGCAGACCCGAGAGAAGCGGAGCATCCCGTGACCGCACGCCTCACGGCGGACGCGGGCGCGAGCACGAGACAGAGCTCCCCGAGGGAGTCATTGTCGGCAGAAACGCCGTGCTTGAGCTGCTTAAGTCGGGCAGAAGCATCGATAAGCTGCTTGTAAAAGAGGGCGAGCTCGAGGGCTCTGCCAAGCTGATAGTTGCGGAGGCTGCAGCTCGCGGAATTCCTGTCGTGCACACCGAGAGAGCGGGACTTGACCGCATCTGCGGCGGGCTGAATCATCAGGGCGTAATCGTTTATGCGGCTGCAAAGGAATATGTGTCGATCGACGATATTCTCGCGACAGCGGCAGAGCGCGGCGAGCCGCCGTTCGTGCTTGTGCTCGACGGCATAGAAGACCCGTACAATCTCGGTGCGATAATACGTACCGCGGAGTGCGCGGGGGTTCACGGCGTGATTATACCGAAGCGCAGGAGCGCAACGCTTTCCGCCGCAGTCGAAAAAACGTCGGCGGGTGCACTCGAGTATATGGCTATCGCGCGCGTTCCGAATCTTACGGCTGCCGTCGAGGAGCTGAAGGAAAAGGGACTGTGGGTCTACGCCGCCGAGGCGGGCGGACAGCCGCTGCATTCCACATCCATGACGGGACCCGTAGCGGTCGTTATGGGCGGCGAGGGCACGGGCGTTTCGCAGCTGCTGCGCTCAAAGTGCGATTTCACCGTTTCCGTGCCGCTTTGCGGCAGGATAAACTCGCTCAACGTTTCCGCCGCCGCTGCGGTGGTTCTGTACGAGGTACGCAATCAGCGCGACGATGCTTGAGCGGTGCGCCGCATATGCGGTGACTGCGCTGTAGGCTGTGCGGGCCGATGCTGCATCGGGATTATGCGCGGCGACCTTCGCCGATGCGCGACACTTTGGCAAAATGATTATAAATGAGGTTTTTGAAAATGGACGAGAAAAAGCGCGAAGATAAAGAATTTATCGACGGTGCCGCTGTCGATTCCTCCGAGACCGAAAACGGCTCGGTTACGGCAGACGATCTCCTCGGAAAGCTCAACTCGAATATCGGAGGGAGCAAGCGCAAATCGCGTCGCGAGCGCAAAAAGAAAAAAGCTCTCGAGCAGACAAGAGACACGACCTCGGATTTTTACGATCTTTCGATAAACGATGTGCCGGATGACTTCGACACCGATGCCATCATACGCGATGTTATGGGCGAATCCGAGTACGCAAAATATGTTGCGGGCGAGGGTAAGGACTCGGACTCCGATGATTATGATGAGTTTGTTACCCAGTTCTCGGAGAATGTAGACGGACGTTCCGATTCGTCGGATGAAGCGCCCGCTGCGGCGGCTTCCGAGCAGCCTGCCGCCGCTGCCGAGCCTGCCGACGGAGATGCGGCATCCGATGCACATGCTGCGACAGATGCATATGCCGTGAGCGATGCGGCATCCGCCGATACGGCAGCCGATGCAGATGTATCCGGCGATTCGGGCGCGGTTGCGCCCTCACCTATTGACTGCGCCGTTACCCCCGAGGACATGCTTGCGGATATAGTTGCAAGCACCGACGGCACGAATGTCAATGCCGATGCAGACACCGCCGATGCGACTGACGTTGATGCGCCCGCCGACGTTGTGACCGCCGACGCTGTGACGGACGGTGCAACAGACGACGCTCCTGCATCCGCTGCCGACGCATCCGCCGAGGAGACCTCCGGCACTGAAACCGCTGCGGATGGTACGGAAGACGCTGCGGGCAACACCGAAAACGCCGATGCCTCCGAAAATTCCGAAGATTCTGACGATGGCTTTGATGCCCTTGACGAGGATATAGACGACACCGATGTTCAGCTCATGGTAGCGTTCGGCATGGACGACGAGCTCGCAAAGACCGTCGGATTTGAAAAGGCTGCCGAGCTCTCCGAGAATCCCGAATACGTCACGGGAATGATGAACAAGATAGAAAACGGCGAGGAGCCCGAGCCCGAACCGCAGGTCGAGGAGATAGAGGAATTCACCTCACCCGATCAGATAAAGACCATTCTCGGCGGCTACAAGAAGAAATACCGCAGCCTGCTCATCCGCCTTGCGGGCGCGGCACTGCTGCTCGTCCTTTCCTTCTTCTACGATAATCTTCCCGTGTTCGGCGCAGGACTTCCGACATGGATGGATTCGCATACATACCCTGTTGTTTATACGATGTTCGGACTGCAGATAACCGTTCTTGCGGCTGCGCTCACCGCACAGCACGTGCGTGACGGTGTGCTCGGCTTCCGCGACAGACGCATAGGCGCGGATTCGCTGCTTGTGACCGTGCTCGGTTTCTCGGCGATATACGATGTCGTCATGTGCCTTGCCAACCTTCACGGCTCCGCCGACGGTATCCGCATGTTCAGCTGCACGGGCGTGCTCATGGCACTCACCGCACTGCTCGGCGAGTATATGGACTTCCGCCGCGAGGTGTTCAGCTTCAATGTCATCGCGTCAAAGAAGGATAAATACGTCATCGAAACACTCAGCGAGACTCAGGCAACCCTTGAGACAAACGCCTTTGCGGGCTTCATGCCCGAGGATGCTACGATATTCCGCCTCGGTCAGACAAAGTTCGTCGACGGCTTCTATGCCCGCATGCGGCAGCATTGCTCCGCGGAGCGCGCGACGGGAGTGCTTATTCCGATAGCGTTTGCTGCAGCCGCAGTGTTCTTCGCGCTTGATCTCTTCCTCGGACGCAGCTTCAACCGCGCATTTTCCGTCGCGCAGTTCACTATATCCATCGGCGTTCCGTGCGCAGCTATGGTGATATACAGCATGCCGTTCTTCTCGGCTTCAAAGCTCGCATATAAGTCGGGCAGCGCCATAATCGGTGCGCGCGCGCTCGAGGAATATTCTACCAGTGCAAGCGCCATTACCTTTGAGGATAAGGATGTTTTCCCTGCGCGCGGCGTGATGGTCAAGAGCATAAAGACCTACGGAGACAGCCCCCTCGACTATATCATCTCGAACGTAGCAAGCCTGTTCATGAAGGTCGGAGGACCGCTCGCTCAGGTATTTGAAGCGGCAACTCATGACCTCGAGCATACCGACGATGTCAAGCTGACAAGCGTCGTGTCGGGCGGACTCGAGGCGTACATTCAGGGCAGACACGTGTACTGCGGAAACATAGACTACTTTACCGATAACGGACTTCCCACACCGTCCGACCCCGAGGATGAAATACTCCGCGGACAGAGCTCGGTAAGCATAATGTACCTTGCCATCGACGGCGAGGTCGCTGCAAAGCTCTACATCCAGTACACCCTTGACCCCGATTTCGAGGTTACCATCAAGCAGCTGTCGAAGCTCGGCATCTGCGTCGGCATCAAGACCTTTGACCCGAACATCACCGATCTTATGCTCGACCGCAGCATCAGCCTTGCCGATTATCCGATTAAGATACTCCGCTGCCGCACGATAGACGATCTCGCCGTCTCCTCGGAGCATACCGAGAGCGGTGTCGCGTCGCGCCGCTCGGTCAAGTCGATGATGACGGCATATTCGCTCTGCGAAAAGGTGCTGCACGCGATGAAAACGGGAACCATGCTGAAGGTACTCGCGATGGTATTCTCGTTCGTCATAGTCGCGCTTATGATACTTGTCAAGCTCAGCGGCTCGGTCAGCTCGTGGCACGCCGTGCTCTATCAGCTCGCATGGATCGTACCCGCGGTGCTCATAACCAAGATCTACGTAGGTAAAAATTGACCGGTAGAGAATGCTCCGGCTCCGTACCGATACGGCTTTGCTCTGTCGGTGCGGGGCTTTTGCCGTGTGCGGAGCCCGTAATTATTTCCGAGAAAGGACATAGGCAGCTGCGGCTGCCGCTGTAAAGATGAATCTGCATACCATACTGAAAAGCGTTGAAAAGCCCGGACGTTATACCGGCGGCGAGTGGGGACAGACCATAAAAGATAAAAACGCAGTCGATGTCCGCTTTGCGTTCTGCTTTCCCGATAACTACGAGATAGGAATGTCGAATCTCGGCATCCGTATTCTCTACGGAGTTCTCAATAATGAGGAGAACGTCTGGTGCGAGCGCGCATACGCGCCGTGGCCCGATATGGAGGCTAAGATGCGCGAGCACGGTATCCCGCTTTACGCGCATGAGAGCGGAGACCCGCTTTCCGATTTCGATATAGTCGGTTTTACGCTTCAATACGAGCTCTGCTATACGAACGTGCTCAACATGCTTGAGCTCGGCGGCATCCCGCTGCTCGCTTCCGAGCGCGGAGAAAACGACCCTATAATTATAGGCGGCGGTCCGTGCGCGTATAATGCCGAGCCGCTTGCCGACTTTTTCGATGTTTTTGACATCGGCGAGGGCGAGGAGATGCTTCCGCGCTTTACGCGGATGTACGCCGAGATGAAGCGCGGCGGTGCAAGCCGTGCGGAAATTCTCCGTGCAACATCGCGTCTTGACGGCTTTTACGTGCCGTCACTTTATGACGTAGAATACGGTGAGGACGGTAAGATATCCTCATTTGAACCGAAATACGACGATGTTCCCCGCACCGTGCAAAAGCAGATAATCGCCGACCTTGACAACGTATATTTTCCCGATAAATTCGTCATGCCGTATATAGAAACGGTGCACGACCGCATTGTTCCCGAGGTGTATCGCGGCTGCATACGCGGCTGCCGCTTCTGTCAGGCGGGAATGATATATCGCCCCGTGCGCGAAAAGAGCCCTGATGTGCTCGATGCTCAGTGCCGTCAGCTTTACAAAACGACGGGCTTTGACGAGATATCGCTCTGCTCGCTCTCCATCAGCGATTATTCGCGGCTCGGTGAGCTGACCGATAGGCTGCTGTCGTGGACCGACGATAAGAAGGTCAGCCTTTCGCTGCCGTCGCTTCGTGTCGACAGCTTTACAAAGGAGCTTATGGAGAAGATTTCTACGGTGCGCACGAGCGGCATTACCTTTGCACCTGAGGCGGGAACGCAGCGTATGCGCGACGTTATCAATAAGAACGTGCACGAGGAGGAACTGCTGCGTGCCTGCGCGAATGCGTTCGAATGCGGCAAAAATCAGGTCAAGCTCTATTTTATGGACGGACTTCCGACCGAGACACGCGAGGATGTCGAGGGCATTGCAAAGCTCGCAAAGGCGGTCGTTGATTCCTATTATTCAAATCCGAACGTCCGTCGTGGGAAGAGCCCGCAGGTGACGATAAGCGTTGCATGCTTTATCCCGAAGCCCTTCACCCCCTTCCAGTGGGAGGCTCAGGATACCATCGAGATGCTTGAGGAAAAGCAGTACTGGCTGCGCGAGGCTATCACCGACCGCAAGATACGCTATACATGGCATGATGCACGAGTCAGCCGTATCGAGGCGGTTTTTGCCCGCGGCGACCGCAGACTGTCCGCCGCACTGCTTGAAGCGCATCGCCGCGGCAGACGCTTTGACGCATGGGACGAATTTTTCGACTATGACGAATGGCTCGATATTTTCGCGTCGGTCGGTATCGACCCTGCGTTCTATGCCAACAGAAAATTCTCGCGGGACGAGATTCTCCCATGGGATGTTATCAACTGCGGCGTGAAAAAGAGCTTCTTCGCGCGCGAGGCGGACAAGGCATACGAATCGCAGACGACGCGAAACTGCGCAGAGGCATGCTCCGGCTGCGGAGCGAACAGCCTGCCCGGTGAGCACAGATGGTGCCCTAAGACGGGAAAAGCATGTACGGAGGAAAAGTGAGATGAGCGAGAACGAAGTAACAAGCAATCTGCACGAGCTCGAGGAGCAGAACGGAAAGAGCCTATCGCACACCGCGCAGACCCCGAAGGGCACAAAGCAGCGCAGTCCGCAGAGCCCGAACCGCGCAGTCGAGCAGCAGCCGACCTACAATCTCCGCGTGCGCTTTCATAAGACGGGCAGGGCGCAGTATATCTCGCACCTGGACCTCGGTCGTACCATGCGCACCGCGATAAACCGCGCGCAGATACCCGTCAAGTATTCGGAGGGCTTTAATCCGCATCCTAAAATGTCGTTCGCGCTGACCCTTTCGGTCGGAACGGAGAGCATTTGCGAATTTATGGAGCTCAAGCTGACCGAACCGCCGCACTGCGAGGAGATCGTCCGCGCTCTTCGGGCAAATCTGACCGAGGATCTTTACGTCGAGGATGCATACGTGCCCGAGCGAAAGCCGAGCGATATTGCATGGTCGGAGTATGAGATTGTGTTCTCGCCCGAGGGAGACGAGCACGTACCCGTTTTTTCGGAGATAATCTGCGATAAGCCGCTCGTTATAACCAAACGTACAAAGAGCGGTGAAAAGACGGTGGATATACGCCCGCAGATACTGCGCTTTTCTCAGGATGGTAATCGCCTGACGTGTGTGCTCTGCGCCGATAATACCAACTATCTCAAGCCCGACTATATCGCCGCGCTCGCGAATGTTACCGATTATACCGTCATGCGCCGCCGCGTGCTGCTTGCCGACGGAGAAACCGATTTCAGCTGATTTGCTGATGGGGATGCTAAAAAAGTCCGGACCGAAAAAGCGAATAAGAGAGTATTCTGTTTTGGTATGACATAACAGCCATAAAAAAATAGGAAGAAATCCTAACAGATTTCTCCGAAAGGAATAAATTCGCTTTTTCTGCGAGCGTTTTTGCCCCTCGACGTACGCTTGTACGCCTGACGGGGCAAAACCACTCACTCCGAACATTTTTATCTATCCCCTGACAATCAAGGGTCTGTTAAAAATGTTTTTTAACAGATCCTTGATGCTTTTTCTGCCTGTCAGTACAGATTTTCGGGTGAGAGCGTTTCGCGCAGACGTATCTGCTCTATGACCGAGTCAAAAACATCCTTCTCAGCGAGATAATCGCTGTAATATTCGCATTCGAGATATACCTTGAGACGAATGAGCGATTGCTCCGCCTGATTCAGATAATCGGCTGTCACAAAAACATCAAGCACTTTGCGGCGCTGCTTCCATAGTCCGTCGAGCCTGTCAAGTGCTTCAAACGCCTTGCCGAGCTCGGGATAAATTGCGCCTTCACCGCTTGCACCATCATTACCGCTGAC
Organism: uncultured Eubacteriales bacterium; assembly: GCA_900546695.1. Classification (GTDB taxonomy): domain Bacteria; phylum Bacillota; class Clostridia; order Oscillospirales; family CAG-272; genus UMGS911. The sequence goes on from URDX01000002.1 coordinate 156,692, forward strand.
GATGCTTGCAGTGCCGCTGTTGTCGCTTCTGCTCGCATCACTCCCGCTATCCGCATGCTCTGTCGTACCGAGCTGCGAAAGCTCCGCCTCATCAGGTAATGCCGCTGCCACCTCACGCACATCGCTGCAAAAGTTCTCGGTGTAGACGCTGCATGCTATCGCCGCGCCGACGGACAGCAGAAAGAGAAGCGCGGAAATCAAAAAGCTTCTCATTTTATGCCCCTTTCACTCTGCGCGCAGACGTATTCCGCACCCGAATCGTCGACTGCGAATATGAAAACATCCTTTACCGAAGCATAGCCGAGTGCGCCGAGACGCTTATCAAGCCATGCGCGGCTCTTTTTTGTATCGCGCAGACTGCGCTCGCTCACGTTTCCGTCAACTATCAGAAGATGCGAAATGCCCTTTTCGGGGAGTATCAGTGCGGTATCCGCGGCAGACGGCGGCGCAGCCGAAACGCGCGGGATAACCGACAGCTTACCGTTTTGTTCGAGTATCGCGTAAAAAACATCCTCCGGGTGCGAGAAGCCCTTGAGCCGCAGCTCCGCCATCAGTTCTTCTACGCTCATGCGAACATTAGAGAGCGCCTTTATGTCAAGCTTACCGCGGTTGATTATGATGCTCGGAACACCATCGAGAAGCCGACGGATAAAGACCGACTTTGTAACGAGCATAGTGCCGATTATCTCAAGACTTATCAGCATAGTTATGGGCAGTATCGCGTGCAGCAAGGGGATAGACGGATTTGCCGTCGGAGCCGCGGCAAGCTCCGACAGCAGCAGCGCGGTTATCAGTTCCGACAGCTGCAGCTCGCCTATCTGACGCTTGCCGGTCAGACGCATACAGAGAATGAGATATAAATATATGAAAATAGTTCTGAATAAAATGCTTACCATTCTGCCTCCGTAGCTGCGGCATCCGCCGCGTGGTGTACGCCGTAACCGTATAATTTCCCGAATAAAGAAAAATATTCGTTTTTTTGAAATTTTCTATTGACAAAGCGCGCTCGGGGTGATATACTGTAAAAACCGCATTGCGGTGAACCGCATAGTTTGTACTTGAGGAACACGGAAAAGCGTTTTCGGTCGAATAGGTCGAAAGAACTTAAAAAAAGGTCTTGACAAGTTAAAACTAAAGTGGTATAATAACCAAGCTGTCGCGAGAAGCGGGAGCGAATCGGTCCTTGAAAATTGAACAACAAACAAGACAAGATGTACAAAGAAAAAGTTCTTGTCAAATCCTTTAGTATAAAAACCTAAGTAAAGTACTAAGCAGATTCAGTATTGAATCTTCATAAAAGAATTTTATGAAGAGTTTGATCCTGGCTCAGGATGAACGCTGGCGGCGTGCATAACACATTCAAGTCGAACGAAGAAGGTCGGAGCTTGCTCTGACCGGATTAGTGGCGGACGGGTGAGTAACGCGTGAGTAACCTGCCTGCGAGAGGGGGATAACAACGGGAAACTGTTGCTAATACCGCATAAAGCATCGACCCCGCATGGGGATGATGCCAAAGGGAAACCGCTTGCAGATGGACTCGCGTCTGATTAGGTAGTTGGTGAGGTAACGGCCCACCAAGCCGACGATCAGTAGCCGGACTGAGAGGTTGAACGGCCACATTGGAACTGAGATACGGTCCAGACTCCTACGGGAGGCAGCAGTGGGGAATATTGGGCAATGGGCGAAAGCCTGACCCAGCAACGCCGCGTGAAGGAAGAAGGTCTTCGGATTGTAAACTTCTTTTATGAGGGACGAAGGACGTGACGGTACCTCATGAATAAGCCACGGCTAACTACGTGCCAGCAGCCGCGGTAATACGTAGGTGGCAAG
>URDX01000003.1 GCA_900546695.1 uncultured Eubacteriales bacterium
GCCCTCCGGTTTTTGTGTAACCGAAGGGCGATTGATAGTATTACATATTCTGTTGTGGTGCTGATTCCTGTTCAAAGGTCGGCGGCTCGGCTTCAAAGGAGGGATATCCGTCCGTGAGCTTTTCTTGGAGTTTATCCAGCAGCCGTTCCTGTTCATAGGTTAGCGTTTCGCAGTTGCCTTTTGCAAAGTCCACACAGCGACAAAGGTATGCCGATTCATTCTCACTGAAAAGTCGGTCTTTGCTGACGAGACCGGAGCGCACGGCAAAGGCTTCCTTGACATATTCATAGTTCGGCGAGTAATCTCCCCAAAACACCGAGTCGCCGTCTGCGTTCTGTTTCCAGGTACAGAACATAAAGCCGTTCTTTTCGCTGTAGGTTGCCGCCAATACGGTATCTCCGAAGGCGGCAAGCTGTCTGTAATCAGAGACATCGGCAGCTTGCATTTGCGGTGCGTGTTCGTAAAGTCCGACATATTCCCGCACCGTAGAGATCTCATCCTGAATATCTGCAATTTTACTGCGGTATTCATCCGAGAGGTTTTGGTCGGCGTTGCTTAGAAATTGACCGTTGTATTTTATCCGGCAGAGGGGGATGCCGTCCGAGGAAACCTCCAGCCATTCGTTGCCGTCCATCTTGGCGTCATACCGAGCCTTGAGCCGTTTGGCTAATTCTTTCTGCAGCATATCTGTTTTCTCCTTTTTTGAGGGCAATAAAAAAGGCAGATAGATTTTGATTTCTATCTGCCTTGAGTTTCGTTATTCTGTTTTTCGGTTGTCCGAGTCTATTCGCAAAGGGAAAACGGCGATTTGACATCTACATTTTAGCGTAGAGGCAAATCGCCGTTTGGGTAGCGAAAAAGCCCGATAAAATCGGGCTTTTCGGCGGACACATCTTTTTTGTGTCCGCATTATGGCTGGGGTAGATGGATTCGAACCATCGTAGTGCAAGAGTCAAAGTCTTGTGCCTTACCCCTTGGCGATACCCCAAAATATATGACCTATTCATTATACAACAAAGCGTCAAAAAAATCAAGATAAAAATTTGTATGTTTCGGACTGCGTTTCGGACCGCCACCCGCGCCGTTCCGTTCCGTACATGCAGCGCCGCCCCGCCCCGCCGTTTTTTCTTGACTGCAAGGCGCGATTGTGCTAAAATATAATGCGTTAATTATATGATAGCTTTTTATGGAGCTTTTTTCGTACAAATATCTCGGCTGCCCCCGGTACGGCGGGCGGCTGCAAACTGATATTTCGGGAAACAACGGTATGAGATTCGATTTTAACAGCTTTTATGCAGGGACAAGCTTTGACGCGCACAAATACCTCGGTGCGCACCGCGAAGCGGGCGGGTATATTTTCAGGATATATGCGCCATCTGCGCGGGCGGTATCCGTAATCGGAGAATGGAGCGACTGGCAGCCCTGCCCCGCGCACCGCGGCGAGGGCGGAATATGGGAATACTACGACGAGCGCGCTGAGCGCGGCATGATGTACAAATACTCCGTGCTCGGTGCGGATGGATACATGCGCGACAAGGCGGACCCGTACGCACGTCGTGCGGAGCTCGGCGGGGGCGGCGCTTCCGTGCTTGCAGACGCGCCCGAATACGACTGGCATGACGGCGATTGGATGGCACGGCGCAGTGCGGGCGGCGGTGTTAAAGACGGCTGCTGCGGCGCGGTCAACATCTACGAGCTGCATGCGTCAGCTTTCAGACGCAAAGAGGACGGCAGTCTCTACAGCTACGCAGAGCTTGCCGAGCTGCTTGTCCCCTATCTTACGGAGCACGGCTATAATTATCTTGAGCTGCTTCCGCTCGCCGAATATCCGTGCGACAGCTCATGGGGCTATCAGGCAACGGGCTTCTTTGCGCCGACGGCGAGATACGGCACACCCGAGCAGCTGTGCGAGCTCATAGACCGCTGTCATGCGGCGGGAATCGGCGTACTGCTCGACTATGTACCCGTGCATTTTGCCGTCGACGGCTACGGGCTTGAACGCTTTGACGGCACGGCGCTGTACGAATACCCGAGCGGCGATGTCGGAATAAGCGAATGGGGCAGCTGCAACTTTATGCATGCGCACGGCGATGTACGTTCATTTCTCTGCTCTGCCGCAGCGTGCTTTGCCGAGGATTTTCATTTCGACGGGCTGCGCGTCGACGCCGTCAGCCGCATAATCTACTGGCTCGGAGACCCCGCGCGCGGCATATGCGAAGGCGGCGTGACATTTCTGCGCACGCTCACGGACGGTCTGCGCGCAAGATTTCCGCACATCATGCTCTGCGCGGAGGATTCGACCGCATATGCAGGGGTTACAAAGCCGCCGCGTGACGGCGGGCTCGGCTTTGATTACAAATGGGACATGGGATGGATGCACGACACGCTCGACTACTTCCGCACCGCCCCCGAATACCGCAGCCGCGACTATCACCGCCTGACCTTTTCGATGATGTACTACTACGGCGAGCGCTACATACTCCCCCTCTCGCACGATGAATCCGTTCACGGCAAGGCGACCGTGCTCGGAAAGATGAACGGCGAATATGAGGCGAAATTCCCGCAGGCGCGGGCGATGTACATGTACATGTATATGCATCCCGGCGCTAAGCTGAATTTCATGGGCGGCGAGATAGGCATGCTCCGCGAATGGAGCGAGGACAGAGAGATGGATCACGATCTCCTGCGCTATCCGCTGCACGATTCGTTTTCTCACTATATGAGCCGCCTCTCGCATATCTATCTCGACTCTCCCGCGCTGTGGGAGCTTGACTGCGACCCCCGCGGCTTCCGTTGGCTCGAGTGTCACGGCGAGCGCAGCTGCGTCTATGTCATTGAGCGCACATCCGAGAGCGGCAAGCGCATTGCGGCGGCGTTCAATTTTTCCGATAAGCCCGTGAGCGGCTACCGTCTCACCCTGCCACCCGAATACTCTACAGCTCGTTTTACCATGCTGCTCTGCTCCGAGAGCAGGTGCTGCAGCGGCTGCGGTACGGAGGGCAAAATCAAACGCAGCGGGTGCGATGCAGTACTTTCGCTGCCGCCCTTTTCGGGAACGATGTGGCGCGTGAGCGGCTGCACGACCGAAGGGGCGCAGACCGCCGAGCGGTAAAACCGCACAGGCGCGCGGCATGTATTCACAATGCACATACACCCGATATGCTGCCCCGACACAAATGCGTTGATATGCATGCCGACAACGTACATTCCCGAACGGAAGGAAATATGGAAGAATTCATTATAGGCAAAAACGATGCGGGTCAGCGGCTCGACAAATATCTCTTAAAGAGTCTGCCGCTGCTGCCGCAGTCGCTTATGTATAAGGCGATACGCAAGAAAAAAATAAAGGTAAACCGCACGCGCGCAGAGATATCGCAGAAGCTCTGCGAGGGCGATACCGTGCAGCTGTTCCTCCCGCCCGAGCTGCTTGCGGGAGAGGGTGACGCGGGTACGGAGCCTTATCGCACCGTAACGCCGCACATCGACATAATTTACGAGAACGACGAGATAATACTCGTTGACAAGAAGCCGGGGATGGCGGTTCACGGCGGTGACGACAGCGCGGGCGGCGGAAGCCGCATAGACGAGCGCGACACGCTGATAAACAACATCCTTGCATATCTGTGGTGCTCGGGTGAATATGACCCCGAGTCGGAGCGCAGCTTTACCCCCGCGCTGTGCAACCGTATCGACCGCAACACGGGCGGCATAGTTATCGCCGCAAAGACCGCACAGGCGCTGCGTCGGATAAACGAGGAGATACGCGCGGGCGAGGTGACAAAGCGCTATCTCTGCGCCGTTCACGGAAGCATGGAGAAAAAGCGCGGGCGGCTCACGGGATGGATGGAGAAGGATGCGGAGCGCGGTATCGTGCACGTGCATTCGGGCGAGCGTCTGAGCGACGACGGACGCACAATGATAACCGACTATCGCGTTCTCGCCGAGCAGAACGGTCTTTCGCTGCTCGAGGTAACGCTCATCACGGGGCGCACGCACCAGATACGCGCGCAGATGCAGGCGGCGGGACATCCGCTGCTCGGAGAGGGTAAGTACGGAGTCAATCGCGAGGATCGCGCGCACGGCTACCGTTATCAGGCGCTGTATGCTTATAAGCTGTCGCTCGAGGGCAAGGAATATGAGATTCCCGCCGACCCCGAGCATATTCCGTTCCTGCGCGAGTTTGACGGGTACAGAGGAAGCTTTGAGCCGACGTTCTCACCGACCGACAGCGTTTCGCCCGGGATAAAAGCACCCCGCAGCTCGTCGGGGTCTACGAAAGATACCGCCCGCACAGAAACGAATACCGCATCACGCAGAGGAGTCGGCAAGCCATACGGAACAGACAAATCCCTGCGCAACTCAGGTAAACCGCGCAATGCAGACAAATCTCCGCGCAGTGCAAGCAAAGTGCACGGCGCATACAAGTCACCGCGCGGTACGGGAGCACGCAGACCCGCGAAAACAACAAAAACCAAACGAGGATAAACGATGTATTATATACTCGCACTGATATCCGGAATTCTGACGGCGCTGCCGATACACCTTCCACTACTGTTTTTTCTGCCGTATTTTTCTATCTCACTCATAGCATATATTATCTTCACGCGCGGATATCTCTTCCGTCATGCGCTGATGTACGCCGTCGGCTATTTCGGCATCGGCTATCTCTTTATCTACGGCATGTACCCGATGGAATATGCGTCGGTATCGCGTCCCGTTGCGGCACTTCTCTGCTTCGGCGGCTGGCTGCTGCTCGTGCTTCTGTCAGCGCTTCCGCTTGCGCTCGTCGCGCCTGTGTGCCGTCTCGCTTACCCGCTTTCGGTGCGGCTCGGCGGCGCGGGCGAAGCAGTTGCACTCGCCGCGGGATTTGCGCTGTATGACCTGCTCGCGGGATATATCCCAATGCAGTTTCAGCTTATCCCGCTTGCGCTGACGCAAACCGACTGTCTGCCGCTTGTTCAGGGCAGCGCGCTGTTCGGCTCGCCGTTTGTCTCATTTATTATCGTGTTCGTCGCATCACTGCTCGCGCTCGGCTTCCGCAGCTTTTCGGAGTCGGGGCACGACGCTGCAGCCCCCGCAGCATCCGCTCATCACAGATACCGCAAGCTGGTACCGGGTGAGACCGCGGAGCGCAAAAAAACGCGCAGCGCATGGACAAAAAAGAACAGCTACGTTGTCGCGGCGACCTTTACCGTGCTGCTTTCCTATATCTTCGGACTGCTCGCCATGGGGCTCGGCGGCGGAGACGATGAGAGCAAGAAGGTAAGTATAATTCAGGCAAACATCGGAACGGGCGAGAAATGGGGAGGTACGGCAAGCGCCGATGCACTCGCCGAATATCTTGAGCTTTCCTCGTATTCCGCCGACTCGGACGAGCCCGATATCATCGTCTGGCCCGAAACGGCGGTGAGCGTCGATATCGGCTACTACGAATCGTACGCCGAGCAGCTTGAATCCTTTGCATCGGACAGCGGCAGCACGCTGATAATCGGAGCGTTCTCTAAGTCGACCGATTACGACGATGAAGGCAGCCGCCTCACAAAGACCTACAACTCGGTTTACGCCGTCTCCCCCAAGGACGGGATTGAAGAAAGCACCGTCAGCAAAAAGCATCTTGTACCGTTCGGCGAATATGTTCCGCTCGGCGGTCTGCTCGGACGCATATTCCCCGCACTGCATAAGCTGAATCTCAGCGGTACGGAGCTGACGGCGGGAAGCGACGGCGGCTCGCTCACGACCGATGAGGGCACTGTCGGCGCGCTCGTCTGCTCCGATTCGCTCTACCCGTCGGAAGCAAGGCGCGCAGCGCGCGACGGCAATGCGATCTTTATCCTGTCTAACGATTCATGGTACGGCAGAGCAGGCTCGGAGCTTCTGCTGCGCAGCACCGTACTCCGCTCGGTCGAGACCGGACGCTTCACCGTCCGCTCGGCATCAACGGGCATCTCCGCCTTTATATCGCCGACGGGCGTTATACTTGACTCCATAGACTACGGCGAGGATGGCTACATTACGGCAGATATAGGAATGCGCTCGGGCAGCACAATTGCATCGCTCACGCATGACGCATTTTCGATAATATGCGGGCTGTTCCTGCTCATGGGCGCGATAATGAACGCCGTGCTCTACCGCCGCGAGCTCGCGGAAGAGCGCGCATGCGCCGCAGACGAAAACGCATCGGGAAAGTCCGATGCCGCAGCATCCGCAAATGCGAGCGGAAAAGCATCCGAAAAAGCAGTCCGCAAGGCATCAAAAAACACGGGCCGTAATGCGTCGAAAAAAGCGGAGCGCAGGACACCGAAGGATTCGGGCACCTAACATCGCCGCGCGGCAGCTGCGCAGATAAGCGCCGCACCGATTTCTTTTAACAGTTACGCATTGATTTGTTTCGGTATATGATATATAATTAACGTTAAAAAGTGCGGACCGAAAATCAAGTAAGAGAAAACACAACATCGAGCGGGACACTAAAAAAGTGTTTTAACATCCCCGTAATGAGAGCATAATGAGAGGTAAGAAAGTGGCAGATAAGCAGAGTATTTACACACCCAAAACCGCGCCCGCGAAAAAGGGCGGCAAAAGAACCCCTGCGTCAAGAATAGTTGCGCTCATTATGGCGCTGCTGATGGTTCTCGGCGGCGCGGTAAGCACAATATACTATCTCTTCGGTCAGGCTAAAACGGCACAGCCGACGATACCTGCCGCCGTTGTCACGTCTGCCGATGTCCGATAACACACCGACTGCGGCGAGCGAGAATCCGACCGCGACGACAGGCGGCGTTTCCGCGGCGGATGATGCTGCGACCGTAACCGTAACGGCAAACAGCGTTTCCGCGACAGCTGATGCCGCGGCAGCGAAAGCAAGCAACATTTCGACAGATAGCGCCTCAACCGCAGAGGCAAACAGTGTTCCTGCAATGCATAAAAACACAACCGCGAAAAAGTCTGTCTGCGCCGTTTCGCTGATTACCGCCGCGCCGCTGCTCGCAGAAAGCGCGACACTTGCCGATGATTCACCGCTTGCCGACAATTCACTGCCGGGCGGGCTGTGTGAAAGGCTATCTGAGCAGCGGCGGCGCAAATATCTGTCCCTTGCATCACCGCGTGACCGCGCACTGTCGCTTGCGGCATCGCTGGCACTTGATGCGGTGCTCGAAACGGTGGGGCTGAGTGAGCGCGACGGCGTTGTAACGTACACCGAGCTCGGAGCGCCGACGCTGACCGGACACTACGTATCGCTCTCGCACAGCGGCGTGCTTGCGGGCGCGGTGCTTGCCGACGAGCCGTGCGGGCTCGATATCGAGCAGCCGAGAGGAATGCCGCGCGAACGTCTGCTTTCGCTCGCCGCGCGATACTTTTCGCCGCCCGACGCAGCCGCAGTCGAATCCGCAGACGACACCGAGAGCGAATTCTATCGGATCTGGACCCGCCGAGAGGCGTTTATGAAGCTGCTCGGCAGGGGCTTTACCGTGCCGATGGACAGCTTTTATTCGGTCGGCGGGTATATCCGGTGCGGCGACGAAATTTATCCCGTCCGAACATATCTCTGCGGCGATTACCGCATCTCGCTCTGCATCCGCAGCGGCACTCTGCCCGAGCAGCTGCCCGAGCCGACAGACCCTACCGCAACGCCACGCACCGCTACCGATTAAACATACAGCTGCCCGAACCGACCGCCTCCGCCGCTTCGACCCGCGGTACTGCCGAGCAACGTGCGATACGACCGGACAGACATGCAGCGCGACCGAGCAGACATGCTTTTCAAGCGAGCAGAAAGCCGCGACTATAACACAGATCTGAGGTAATTATCCGAATATGACACAAAAGCTCCGCCGCCGCAGAGGCGCATTCTCATTTTTTCTGCCCGATCTCTATGTTCACGACATCTCCGCACTTGATGCCGAGATGCTGCGCGAGTGCGGTATAAAGCTCGTGATATCGGACATCGACAATACGCTCGCACCGTACGAGAGCCCTACCCCGCCCGATGCTGCGCTTGATTTTTACCGCAGACTCGGGGAGTGCGGAATACGCATCGCCTTTGTATCTAACAACTGCGCGGAGCGGGTCGACCTGTATAATAAGCAGACGTGCTATCCCGCAATTTCCAAGGCGGGAAAGCCGAAAAGCAGCGCTCTGCTGCAGCTTATGCGCGAGGCGAGGGTATCGCCCGATGAGGCGGTCATGCTCGGCGATCAGATATTCACCGACGTGTGCGCGGGGCGCGGCGCGGGGGTGCGCTGCATACTCGTTGACCCGATTAAAGACCGAACGGATATCGGAACGCGCCTGAAGCGCGTCGGCGAGATTCCGTTTAAGCATCTGTACAAGAGGAAGGAAAACAGATAATGAATACCAAAGCAACCTTCGGACCTGCGGGAAACTCGCTCAGCTTTGCCGCCGCAGGCGGAAAAAGCACTCTGCAAGCCCCCGCTTTCGTCGCATCGCTCGGGCTCGACAGATACGAATATCAGGGCGGAAACGGCATTCGCGGCAGCGAGGAGGGCTTCCGCCGTCTCGGTGAGGAAGCGAGGGCGCACGGCATAGCACTTTCGGTGCATGCGCCGTATTACATATCGCTCTCGGGCGTTGACCTCGAAAAGCGGCTGCACAGCCTTGTATATATTCAGCAGAGCGTCGACGCGGCTGCGGCTATGGGTGCGGATATTATCGTAGTACACGCGGGCAGCGCGGCAAAGATATCGCGCGATGAAGCGATGAAGCTCGCCGCCGACACGCTGTACAAGGCGCTTGAAACGGTGAATAACCCAGAGGGCGTGCGCATAGGCGTTGAAACGATGGGAAAGCTGAATCAGCTCGGTACGATAGATGAGGTCATCGAGCTCTGCAGGCTCGGAGGAACACTCTGTCCCGTCGTTGACTTCGGTCATGTTAACTGCCGCGAGCTCGGCAAGGCGTTCAGGACAAAGGATGACTACCGCCGCGTTTTCGACCGTATAGGTGATGCACTCGGCGACAGCTATGCACGCAATCTGCACTGCCATTTTTCAAAGATAGAGTACACCGACAAGGGCGAGAAAAAGCATCTCACGTTCGCGGACGACCGTTTCGGACCGCCGTACGAGCCGCTTGCCGAGGCGATAGCCGAATACGGGCTGACTCCGAGCATCGTTTGCGAGTCGGACGGTACGCAAGCGGAGGATGCACTCGCACTCAAGACACTGACGGCACAGCTCATCGGCGCAGCCGACTGAGTGTGTACGTGTGTATAAGACACAGGCCGCGCAGCCGACTGAGTAAAAACATGATACCGACAGCGCTTTCTGCTGCCGCAAAACCTGAAAGGCGATGATAAATGTGAGTAATAATGCAATCGTAAACAGGCTCGAACGGGCGACCGCGCTTGTCGCTCGCGGCGACGCGCTGATATTGACATGTCCCGAAAATATCCGCTATCTGTGCGGCTTTGACTATACCGACGGCTATGCGGTAGTGATGAGCGACCGCGCCGTTGTATTTGCCGACTCCCGCTACATCGAGGCGGCGCGAGCCGCAGTGCCGCGCCCGATAGAGGTTCAGCTGCTCGACCGCGGAATTGGTACGGCGGAGCCGCTGCTGCGCGACGGCGGAGTGAGACGGCTGTTCTACGAGGATATTTACATGACATGTGCCGAGCTCGAGAGATGGAGGCGGCAGTACCCTGCCTGCACATTCGAGCCGATACGCGGTGGCTTTGATGCGCTGCGTGAGATAAAGTCCGCAGACGAGGTAGAGCTTATCGAGGGCGCGCAGCGCATTGCGGAGCGCGCTTTTGACCACATTCTCGAATTCATAACGCCAGAGCGGACCGAGGCAGAGGTCGCGCTTGAGCTGGATTATTATATGCGCCGCTGCGGTGCGGACGGCATAGCCTTTCAGACAATAGCGGTGTCGGGGCGCGCATCGTCGCTGCCGCATGGCGTTCCGAGAAACACGGTGCTTGAGCGCGGCTTTCTGACGATGGATTACGGCGCAGAGCTCGGCGGCTACCGCTCCGACATGACCCGCACGGTGTGCATCGGACGCGCGGACGAGGAGATGCGTCTTATCTACTGCACGGTGTTGCGGGCACAGCTCGCAGCGGAGAGCGCGCTGCGTGCGGGAATGCTGTGCAGCGAGGCGGACGGCATAGCGCGCACGATAATCGACGAAGCAGGCTACGGTGAATGCTTCGGTCACAGTCTCGGTCACGGCGTAGGACTCTTTATTCATGAAGCACCGAATCTCTCGCCCCGCGCGGGAGAGCGCAGGCTGCGCAGCGGCAATATCGTCACGGTCGAGCCGGGCATATATGTCGAGGGCAAGGGCGGCGTTAGAATAGAGGATATGGCGCTTATTGAGGACGGCGGCGCGCGCATACTTACAAGCTGCCCGAAGGAGCTTATCGAGCTCTGCGTCTGATGTTTGACTTGTCGTCTGATGTTTGACTTGTCGTCTGATTGCTTGACTTGACGGGCGGCTGCATGCTGTGTGCCGATATTTCTACTGCACGGGCGCAACAGTTCGACAGTGCGGCTTTGCATGCCCGGACGGATATTTTTCCGCCATGCGGCGCTCCGAAAAAACACACATAGTCAGACGTTTTTCCGCCGCGTTGCGCGACCGACCGTTCGCGCAAATGACACGGGTAGTTCCCTATTGACAAAAAGTCGCAGAGATGTTATAATTACTTGAATTGTAAAGTTCGTTATTTTCATTCTTACATTTAATCGGAGGAAAAACTATATGGTAGTAGCCGGCGATTTCAAAAACGGCGTAACGTTTGAGATGGACGGAAACGTTCTTCAGGTCATTGAGTTCCAGCATGTAAAGCCCGGTAAGGGTGCGGCATTCGTAAGAACAAAGCTGCGCAACGTTATAACCGGAGCTGTTACGGAGCGTACATTCAGCCCGACCGATAAGTTCGAGAACGCTTACGTTGAGAGAAAGGAAATGCAGTACCTCTACAACGACGGTGATCTGTACTACTTCATGGATACCGAGACCTACGAGCAGCTGCCCATCGGCGCAGATAAGCTCGATGACAACTTTAAGTTTGTCAAGGAAGAGATGATGTGTAAGATCATTTCCTACAAGGGCAACGTTTTCGGCGTTGAGCCTCCCATGTTCGTTGAGCTCGAGGTAACCGACACCGAGCCCGGCTTCAAGGGTGATACCGCTACAGGTGCATCTAAGCCTGCTACGCTCGAGACCGGCGCACAGATCAAGGTTCCGCTCTTTATCAACATCGGCGATAAGCTCAAGATCGACACAAGAACAGGTGAGTACCTCGCCCGCGCATAAGGCGGACGGTACGATCGACACGTTTTTTCGGAGGTAATATCATGGAAAACATCGAAAAGGTCGCATATCTTAAGGGTATGCTTGAGGGTATGAAGTTTGATGCCGACTCCGACATGGGCAAGGTCGTTCTCAAGCTGATCGACATCGTTGACGATCTCGCTCACGATCTCGCTGACGCAGAAGAGCGCGCAGACGTTATGGCAGATTACATCGACGAGCTTGACCACGATCTCGGAGAGGTCGAGGAGTATGTCTACGGCGATGACTGCGACTGCTGCGACGACGATTGCGATTGCTGCTGCGACGACGATGACGACGAGGATGATCTCTACGAGCTCGAGTGCCCTAACTGCGGCGATAAGATTTATATCACCGAGGATATGCTCAACGGCAGCATCGAGTGCCCTAACTGCAATACCAAGATAGATGATATCGAGGTAGAGGATGAGGACGAGTCAGACGAAGACTGATCAGCGGTAAAGAATATATTTTTACCTATCCCCTAAAAAGCAAAGCTCCCCTGCACGCTTGTGCAGGGGGGTTTTGCATTCGCGGAAAGCAAGCCGCACCCAATCGCACGATTTTATAAATATGTCGCATGATTATTAACCAATTCCGAATGAACTATTCACTTGTGCGGCTTATAATATACGTGTTAATAAGAGATATTATATCGCGGGTGCTGCGTCACCGCACGAAAGGAGTATTATGCTCAAGTTAACCGATATAAGAAAAGAATACCCCGCAGGCGACGGCAAGGTGCAAGCGCTGCGCGGTGTCAGCATAGCATTCAGAGAGAGCGAGCTCGTGTCAATACTCGGTCCGTCGGGCTGCGGAAAGACAACCATGCTGAACATAATCGGCGGTCTTGACAGCTACACGTCGGGCGACCTGTCTATCGGCGGCAGAAGCACAAAGGGCTACACCGACCGCGACTGGGATGCCTACCGCAACCATTCGATAGGCTTTGTGTTCCAGAGCTACAATCTTATCCCGCACCAGACGGTACTGCAGAATGTTGAGCTTGCGCTGACGCTCTCGGGCATCAAAAAATCCGAGCGCAAAAAACGCGCCGTTCGTGCACTCGAGGATGTCGGGCTCGGTGAGCAGCTTTCAAAGCGCCCGTCCCAGCTCTCGGGCGGTCAGATGCAGCGCGTTGCCATCGCCCGCGCGATAGTAAACGACCCCGATATAATACTCGCGGACGAGCCTACGGGCGCGCTCGACACAGAGACGAGCGTCACCGTCATGGAGATACTGAAAAAGATATCCGAGCGTCGGCTCGTTATCATGGTAACGCACAATCCCGAGCTTGCTCAGCGGTATTCGACGCGAATAATAAACATCCTCGACGGCTGCATAACGGGAGATTCCGCGCCGCTGAGCGAAGCTGAGCTTGCAGAGCTTGAAGCGGCAGACCGCAAAAAGCTCGCGGAGGCAGAAGCAAAAACGCCCGCAGAGCGCCGCAAGGCTGCTAAAAAGCCGTCGATGTCGCTTGCGACCTCCTTCTCGCTGTCACTGAAAAACCTCTTCACCAAGAAGGGGCGCACGATGCTGACATCCTTTGCGGGCAGCATCGGAATCATCGGCATCGCGCTGATATTCGCGGTATCGCAGGGCATGACCCTGTTCATCGACTCGGTGCAGGAGGAAACGCTCTCATCCTATCCGCTGACTCTTGAGTCGACTACCGTCGATGTCACGACGCTGCTCACGACCTTTACGGGCAATGCAAAGTCGGACGAGGAGCATGAAAAGGACGCGATTTATCAAAAGTCGATGGTTTACGACATGATAAACGCACTGAGCGAGATAGAGGAATCCGAAAATGACCTCGGTTCCTTCAACGACTATCTCATAGCCGCGATAAACAACGAGAATGACACAACGGGTCTGCGCGACGCAGTGACGGGAATCCAGTACGGCTACGGACTTGAGCCGCAGATATACACCGAAAACATCGACGGCAGCATCACAAAGAGCGACACGGAGGAGCTGACCCGCCGCATGCTCGCTGAGTACTACGGCATGGACGAGAACTCCGTATCAAGCATGATGACCGCGGGCGGCGCGAACAATATCTTTTCCTCTATGATGAGCAGCTCTGCGGGCGGCGCAAAGCTCTGGCAGGAGATGCTCCCCGGGCTCGACGGCTCGCTCTTTTCGGACATTTTTTACGATCAATATGAGCTTGTGACGGGCGATTGGCCGAACGAATACAATGACATCCTGCTCGTCGTAGACGAGAACAACGAGCTCGACGAGATGAGTCTCTACGCGCTCGGCCTCATTTCGGAGGATACGATATCCGAAATACTCGAGGCAACAAAGAACGGCGAGGGCATCGACGAGACGACAGGCAGATGGGATTACGACGAGATAATGGGGCGCGACTACCGCTTTGTTCTTCCCTCCTCCTGCTATGAGAGTCAGACGGCGAGCGACGGCACGGTAACATATACCGATCTCCGCGAGACCGAAACGGGTCTTAAATACCTGTGGAAGAACGCAGAGGAGCTGCACATCAGCGGCATAATCCGTCCGAAGGAGGGCGCGATATCCTCTATTCTGAACGGCTCAATCGCCTACACCTCCGAGCTTACCGACTATATTATAGCGAAGACCGATGCATCCGAGGCTGTCACCGCGCAGCTCGATAATCATGAGACCGACCTGCTGACGGGTCTGCCGTTCAAGCCCGAGGATGAAAGCCTCGACACATCCGAAAAAGCAGAGCATTTTCGCCGCGCAGCGGCAGCGCTCGGCGAGTCGGGCCGCGCAGAGCTGTATACATCCATCGTTACCGCACCGCCCGCAGAAACGGTCGCGCTGCAGGCGGATGCCGCACTTGCCTCCATGTCGCGCGAGGATATGGAGAGCGCGGTAATCTCGTACGTAAGCGCCGAGATGAAGGTCGGCGAGGACGAGGTGCGCGCATACATCGCTTCCATGAGCGACGACGAGATTTCCGATATGATAAGAAAATCGCTCATCGAACAGCTCGGTGCGCAGTATTCGCAGGCGGCGGAAGCGCAGCTGGTATCGCTCGATACCGCTGCACGCGCGGCGCTGTTTGATGCGGCGCTTGACGGCTATACCGACGAGCAGTGCGCGGAATACTACGAAACCGCGCTCAGCTTCTCGGTTAACAGCCGGGACGACACGTTGAAAAAGCTCGGCTACATCGACCGCAGCGTTCCCAAGACCATAAATATCTATACCGACTCCTTCGAGAGCAAGGATACCATCGTCGACGCGATATCCGATTACAACGACTCCGTTGACGAGCTCAGACAGATAAAGTATACCGACTATGTCGGCATCATCATGTCGTCGGTCACCACCATCATAAACGCGATAACCTACGTTCTGATTGCATTCGTCGCGATATCGCTCATCGTTTCCTCGATAATGATAGGCGTTATCACGCTGATATCCGTTCAGGAGCGCACAAAGGAGATAGGAATACTGCGCGCGATAGGTGCATCGAAGCGGAACGTTTCCAACATGTTCAACGCCGAGACAGCGATTATAGGCTTCACATCGGGAGTTATCGGTGTGGGTATTACCTACCTGCTCTGCCTGCTCGTAAATGTTATCCTGCATTCGCTCACCGACCTCGAAAATCTCAACGCCGTGCTGCCCATCCCGTCTGCGCTGCTCTTTGTTGCGATAAGCGTGCTGCTTACGCTGATAGCGGGCATCATCCCTTCGCGCAGCGCATCGAAGAAGGATCCGGTAGTAGCACTTCGCTCCGAATGATAGAAATGGTAGAGTGATACGGAGTCACACGACGGTTGCACGGCATCGTCTGTTGCCTGACGAAGACCGAATATTGACAAACAGCATATAAATGTGCTATACTCTTGAGCGGGACGCATCGAATGTGTCGGTGTGTCCCGCTCATTTTTGCCGCCTGCGGGCATATCGCTGCATCCGCGCGGCATAGCTATATTATGTGCAAAGCACACGGCAGTCCAAACAACATAGCTGATTTGCGCGCAGCGCTCAGCCGCACAAAAGGAGAACACGACATGAAAAAGATAATATCCGCCCTGCTCATCGGTACGGCTCTGATATCGCTGGCATCCTGCTCCGACCGTGCAGAGGCGCTGCACGGCGACTGGGACACCGAGATTGCTATTGACGAGAAAACGGTATCCGACATTCTCGCCTTCTACGATTTTACCGAAGAAGAAATAGAGCTGTGCGACAAGTCGGGGCTGACCACCGTCAAAACGGTCAGCTTCTCCGAGGACGGCGAATACGACTTCCGCTACGATATTGAATCGACAAAGCAGCATTTCATCGACCTTTTCGATCGCTGCATGCATACCGTTCATGACAATCTCGGCTCGCTGTCCGATATTTTCGGCGGGGTCGAATACGGCTTTGATGAGTTTGCGAACTACTATGCCGAGGTCTACGGCTATGAGAGCTACGGCGAATATCTCGGTGCGGCGGCGAATGCCTTCGTCACCGATTATTACGCTCTCGGCGACGGCGAGATAGAGCACGGCAGCTACAAGGTAAGCGCGGACGCGATAATAATGACAAAGAACGGCGAGGAAACACCCTCTACGCTCTCGTACACACTCGGAGAGGACGGCGTTCTCTCGCTCGTATATACGAACACGGTCGAGAATTACCGCAGATAAGCGGACACCGGCGCGGCACGGCACAAAAATAAAACGCAAAAAGGACACGGCGCACCCGCACGGGGCATGTCGTGTCCCTTATTTTTGCCCGCCTAAGCGGAACTCATTTTTCCTTTGCGCCCGCAGAAATCAGTTGATCTTAACATTCTCCCACAGGGTATTGATGTAGTTGAGAGTATCGGTATCGAGGTTGCGGAATGCAAGGGTGTTATACTGCTCGGAGAAGCTTCCGAGCTCAGGATAAAGGATAGCCATCGTATCCGCGCCCATATCCTCAATGTAAGAAGCGCTGTTGTAAACAACGCTGTTCGGGGACGCGTAGTAGGTGTACTCTGCGTTAGCGACAGCCGGCTCCTCGGAGAGCATGTAGTTGATGAATATCTCAGCGAGCTCCTTGTTCTCGGCGCATGAGGGGATGCACATTGCGTCAACATAGAAGTTCGTTCTCTCGGGATAGTAGAACTGCAGGTCTACACTGTCCGCCTGAGCATCTACCATCGTGAAGTAGTCGCCCGCATAGTAAGCACCGATAGCAGCCTCGCCCGACTCCATCATATTATATATCTCGTCCATTACATAGCTGTGTACAAGAGGACGCTGCGCAAGCAGCTCATCGTAAGCACTGTCCCACTCTGCGCGGTCGGTGGTATTTACATCGATGCCGAGCTTGTACATAGCCGTACCGAAGGCATCACGGGAGTTGTTGAACTGAACTATACTGTCGCTGTACTTCTCGTTCCACATAAGGTCCCAATCACCGGCATCCGCCGCGTCAACGACATTCGCATCATAGATAACGCCGACAATGCCGTAGGTATACGGCACTGTATACTTGTTGTCGGGGTCGTAATAGAGCCCCTTGAAGTTAGAGTCGATGTTCTTGTAGTTAGGGATGTTATCGAAATTCAGCGGCTGCAGCAGCTCCTCGCCCGCCATTCTTGCTATCATGTAGTCGGAGGGGATGATAACATCGTAGCTGACGGCACCGCTCGATATCTTGTTGTACATATCCTCATTAGAGGCATATGTGGTATAGTTAACGCTGACCTTCCGGCCGTAGTTTTCCTCGTACCATTTTTCAAACTCGCGTACGGTATCAAAGCTGCCCTCGCTGCCGTCCGAGATGTACTCGCCCCAGTTATAAACGTTAAGGGTGAGCGTGTTCGAGCTGCCGCAGGAGGTGAGTACGGTGCCGAGAAGTGCGGCTGCAGCGGTCAGCACAGCTGCGTTTCTGACTGTCTTAAGCTTCATTCTGTTATTTCCTTTCCCGAGCGGAATGCCGCCCGAATCCGACTGCCGCAGGTGCGGCGATGTAGTTCGTATAGATATAATTTTTTTGATATCCGATAATATTCAGCGCCTGATATTTGATGCTTGATACTCGATGCTTGATGCTCGATGCCTTAGTGCCCCTCCGCACGCGCGTGATGCTTGCGCTGTCTGCGCTCCTCACGGAGCTTTCTGCGGTCGTCGCTGTCAATAACGTTGCTTATCAGCAGCAGTGTGAGCGTTACAAAGAATATGATGGTCGCGAGCGCGTACATCTTAGGCGTGACCGTCTTTTTCGTCATGCCGTATATGCGTATCGGGAGCGTTTCAAAGCCGTTGCCCGATGTGAAATAGCTGATAACAAAGTCGTCGAGCGAGAGGGTGAAAGCCATTATCGCACCCGTGACGATACCGGGGAGAATTTCGGGCAGCTCGACCTTGAGAAACGCCCGCATCGGGGTGCAGCCGAGGTCCATTGCCGCTTCGGGGAGCGAATCGTCCATCTGACGGAGCTTAGGCAGCACCTGAAGAATGATGTACGGCGTACAGAAGGTCACATGCGCTATCAGCATAGTGCCGAAGCTCAGACTTGTTGAAGCGCCGAAAAGCCTGCCGACGAAAACGAACATCAGCATAAGCGAGATACCCGTGATAATATCGGGGTTAGTCATGGGGATGTCGGTGACGGTATTCATCGCCGCTCTGTACCAGCGCGAGCGGAGCTTGTCGATACCGAGCGCCGCAAGCGTACCGATAACGGTTGATATCGCGGTCGCGGATGCCGCTAAGATGAGTGTATTCTTGACCGATTCGAGCGTATTGCGGTCGCGCAGCAGCTCCTCATACCATTTCAGTGAAAAACCGGAGAATACCGAAAGACTCTTCCCTTCATTGAACGAGAAAACGAGCAGCACCGCAATGGGGGCGAAAAGAAAGACGAATATTACTCCGCTGTATATTTTACCCGAAAGCTTCATCTTATTCACCTCCGTAGACAAAGCGGGATGTGCAGTACTTCATGATTGCCATGCCCGCAAGCAGTATCAGCATGAGCACGAACGCGATAGCGGCTGCGAAATGCAGATTGTTCGCAACGTACTGTCCCTCGATAGCGTCGCCGATGAGAAAGAACTTACCGCTGCCGAGCTTCTGCGATATATAGAAGGTACTGATAGACGGGATAAGAACCATCGTCACACCCGATATTACACCCGGCATGCTCAGCGGGAGCACCACCCTTCGCAGTGCGGAAATGCCGCTGCAGCCGAGATCGTGCGCCGCTTCGATGAGTCTGCCGTCGAGCTTGACAAGAATGGAATATATGGGCAGTATCATGTAAGGAAAATAGTCGTAGACCATTCCGATAATGACCGCCGTCTCTGTGCCGATAACATGCATCGACCCGATGCCGAGCTTACCGAGCAGACCGTTTACGATGCCCGAATCCTGCAATATGGTCATCCATGCGTAGGTGCGGATAAGAAAGTTCATCCACATCGGTATCATTATCAGCGTCATCATGGTCTTTTGCGTTCTTTCCTTTGCGTGAGCCATGATATATGCGATGGGATAGCCGAGCAGCAGGCATATTGCCGTAGATATCGCCGCAAGCTTGAGCGAGCGCAGGAAAATGATAAGATACGTGCGCACCTCTGCGGAGCTTCCGTCGTCCTGAACAATGCTGCTCTTAGCGGTGAAAAAGCGGGTGATATGCTCGGTGGTAAAGGCAAAATTATTGTCCGTAAACGCATAGTATGCGACGAACGCGAGCGGCACGACAACAAACAGCAGCGACCATACCGAATACGGCGCAAGCACCGCGCGGTAGGTGCCGTGAGTTATCTTTTCCGAGCTTTTCTGAGTTATCTTCATTCATCTTCCTCGCTTTCCGGGTTAGCGAGCTCATCGAGCTCGTTTGAGAAGGATGAGTAGTCTCCGTACATTCCCGAATATTCGGATTTCTTCATTATATGGATGGCATCGGGTTCAAGCTCTATGCCGATATATGCGCCCTCCTCGACATGGTCGGTGGTCTGTATCATCCATTTAAAGCCGTCTATGTCGACGATAGCCTCGTTATGTACGCCCATGAATGTGACCGACGTGACCTTACCGCGCAGCATTCCGCGCTCGGGTGAGACGATATCTACATCCTCCGGTCTTATAACAACATCGACTGCCTCGCGGGGGGCAAAGCCGCTGTCAAGGCACTTAAAGGTCTGACCGCCGAACGAAACAAGATAATCCTCAAGCATAACGCCGTCAACGATGTTGCTCTCGCCGATAAAGTCGGCAACGAATGCGTTCTGCGGCTCGTTGTATATATCGCTCGGAGAGCCTATCTGCTGAATCTTGCCCTCGCTCATAACTACGATGGTATCGGACATGCTCAGCGCTTCCTCCTGGTCGTGCGTGACGAATATGAAGGTGATACCCGTGTTCTTCTGAATCTTTTTCAGCTCCTGTTGCATATCCTTACGCAGCTTGAGATCGAGCGCGCCGAGCGGTTCGTCGAGCAGCAGCACCTTCGGCTCGTTTACGAGTGCGCGCGCTATCGCGACACGCTGCTGCTGACCGCCCGAGAGGCTTGTTACACGCCGCTCTGCAAAGCCCGAGAGCATTACCATCGAGAGCATGCGTTCTACCTTTTCCTTTATCTCTTTTCGCGGCAGCTTTCGCTCGCGCAGCGGGAAGGCTACGTTCTCGAAAACGTTTAGATGCGGAAAAAGCGCATATTTCTGAAATACGGTATTTACATGGCGCTTGTGCGGCGGAACGTCGTTTATGCGCTTGCCCATGAAGATGACATCGCCGTCGTCGGGATATTCAAAGCCGCCTATTATCCTCAGCGTTGTGGTTTTTCCGCAGCCTGAAGGACCGAGCAATGTTATAAATTCGTTATCGTGTATGTCGAGACTGATGCCGTCAAGCACCGTTTCTCCGTCAAACGACTTGGAAATATTCTTAAGTTCAATTATCTTTTTCATGCCCGTTCTCCTAATGCAGACCGCCTCGGCAGCCGTATTTTCGCGTGCCGCGCCGCAGCCGACGCAAAAGAAAAAGCGACACACCGCCCCGCGGCATATCGCTTGTAAAAATTGCATGACAACACACACCGCACGCAGGTAAACGGACGCGCGCAATGTGCAGCCCACAGCCGAATGCGCGGCACGGCAGAAGCCGTCCCGACAAAATCTCCGTGCGTCGGCGCGGATACGGTATGGGTAAACATCAAATCACAATTAGATCAGAGTCTATATAGCAAAGATTACTTTTACTACTCTTATTGATCATTTCACAAGTTCATGCCAAAGGCATTTTCGGTTATAAAGTAACCAACTTATAAAACTGAGCTTTTAACTCAACCAATAAGGCAACAGAAGTTGCCAACTGCCGCGCTGCGGCGAATTTCGACATTCGACCCGGCTGTCCGTATGGCCTCAGCCGACTTGCGTCGGCGGTCGTTTTAATCCTGCTTCGGAACACTGTCCAATTGAGATCATGAAAAAGTATAACACAGATTTTTCAATTGTCAATCCCTTTTTTAAAATTTGCGAATTTTTTTCTTTTTCCTACCTTAACCGCCCCGAAATCGGGCGAATTTTTGTGTAAGAATCAGCCTATTTTTGCAGCCGCGCAGAATCGGCGCTGCATCATATTTCCATGACGTAAATACCGATGCCGAAAGCCGACAATCGGACGGCTAAAGCGGAAAATTACACGACGGAAAAACAGCCGACAGTCACAAAGACCGTCGGTTGCTTTTCTCCGCCGTGAGGCAGAACACTTATATTTATCATGGGGGAAGCTATTATAAAGTGGCTCGCTGACGGGAGGCTGTCTATCACTCAATGAGACCGCTCTCGCGCAGCAGCAGCTCGATATCGGTGCCCTGCACCTTCTTGAGTGCAATCTTAAGAAGCTCTTTCTCCTTGAACGATAGCTTTATCTCACTGACAGGCCTCTTATCTACCGCATAATAGCATGCGCGCAGCAACTCACGGACATCGTATTTACTGCCCCAGACCTCGGGTACGCCGCGATCGATATCAAGCAGCGTGTAGACCGACTCCATACCTGTACGCATCGAATACTCGATAGTAAATATGGTGTCACGCGGTGTCTCGGTAAACTGACCGAGAAATGCAAGGTTTACAGAGCCGTCGGGCACAACATGCGGGCGGTCGGAGTTCTTTCTGGGCTGGAAAAATGCGTTGATATACGGCATAAAGCAGGTCGTAGTGTTGCATGCATCGGCTGCAAGCGGCTCGATTCTGTCCTTGGGTACGCCGATATGATACAGCCACTCGCGGCAGATCTCCTCGCCCGTGCAGTCGCGCATAGCCTTCCTTACATAGTTGCCCTCGGCGCGCGTGTTGAGCGCGTACAGCCATACAAGAACGGCATTCTTATCCTGTGAATGAAACTGCGGCTGACGGTTGATGGTCCATGAGAGATACCAGTTATCCGCGCTGTCCTTGACGGTAACTATACCGCCCGTTGTGACTCTGCCCGCGCGGGGGTCGCGCTTGCAGATATCCATGATGTGACGGATGACCTCCTCGTTTGAGGTTTCAACGGTCGCACTCATCCAGTTTGTCGCTTCTATATCGCTGCAGAACGCGTCGGGATTACCGAACTCACCGTGCTCAGCCTGAGCAGCTATCTTCTTCCACATATCCCATGCTTCGCCCTTTCCGTTTTCGAGCTTTGAAAGGTCGGGCGCATGCGTCTGATCGCCGTAGCATGTGCTGTCGGTGCAGGAGCCGTTCGTGACGAAGACAAGGTCATCCTCGATGAGGTCTATCGTCTGCTCCTCGCCGTCGCGGACGTAGACTATCTGCTTTGCGATTATCTTGCCGCCCTCGTGTGCAACGACGACATTTTTAACGTCCATGCCGTACTCGATGCGCACGCCGTGCGACTCAAGGTATTTGACAAGCGGCAGTATAAGGCTCTCGTACTGATTGTACTTAGTAAAGCGCAACGCGCTGAAATCGGGAAGTCCGTCGATATGGTGAACATAGCGGCAGAGATAGCGCTTCATCTCAAGAGCGCTCGAATAACGCTGGAAAGCGAACATCGTCTGCCAGTAGAGCCAGAAATTCGTGCTCCAGAATGACTCCGGAAGCACCTCGGATATCTTTTTATCTTCAAGCTCGGATTCAGGCGTGATGAACAGGCGAGAGAGTGCAATTGCGGAATCGCGGTCAAGCTCAAAGCGTCCGTCGGTATGCGCATCCTTGCCGCAGTCAACGGTAGCACGGCAGAGCGAATAGTTCGGGTCCTCCTTGTTAAGGCGGTAATATTCGTCAAGCACCGACTGACCGGGATGCTCAAGCGAAGGAACATCGCGAAACATATCCCACATTACCTCGAAATGGTTGTCCATCTCACGACCGCCGCGCATAAAGAAGCCCTTGGATATATCACGTCTGCCGTCGCAGCTGCCGCCGGCAAGCTCGCTCTTTTCGAGCAGATGAATATGCTCCCCCTTCATCTGACCGTCGCGGACAAGATAGAATGCAGCGGTGAGTCCCGCAAGTCCCGTACCGATTATATATGCGGACTTCTTGTCCACATCCTTCGGCTTTTCAGGGTGTGCAAACGATTCATAGGTTCCGGCTGAGTAATACATAATAAGCGCCTCCGATTTGTTTTTGTGATTCTATTATAACCGATTTTTCAGCTCTTACAATAAGCAGAAAAAGTCCCGCGATAAAAGTTTTATCACGGGACTGCAGGATGTATAATTTTTTATCAAAGACAGATTTATGATAATACAGCAGCGCTTAAAAGCAGCACCTTCAAACGGCAAAGCGCGAGAGCGCATCGTTTACCGAATCCTTAATGAGCATAGAGAGTCTGCCCACTATCTCCTTCGGATCCTCCTTCATATCGTCCTTTATCCAGTCGAGCATAAGACCGACAAAGACGTATGAATATACCTGTGCTATAAATTTCTTATCCTCATGACGGACGGTGACATCCTTCGACTGCTCGTCAAGCACGCCCATAACAAGACTGTCTACCTGCGGCTTCAGGTACCGCTCGACCTGCTCGCGGTGAACACAGCGATAAACATTCATTACAAACGGCTTGTTCTCAAGCACGACCTCGAATATCCGCAGAAACCCCTCCTGCCATGTGTCATGTGTAGTCTTGTTTTCGAGTGCGCGGCGCGCATCCTCGAGACAGCACCATTCGACAAGGTCGTATATATCCTTGAAGTGATAGTAAAACGTCATGCGGTTGATACCGCAGTCCTCTGCAATATCGTTGATGGTTATCTTCGTCAGCGGCTTTTTAAGAAGCAGCTTTTTCAGCGACTCCTCAAGAGCGCGCTTTGTCAGCTGAGACATATTTCTATCCTCCTCTGTCTGTCGGGCAAATGAAAAAACGATATTGTACCGCATGCTGCGGCATCTGTCAGACGGCTATACACACAGCAGCCGGATCGGACAGCTGTCCGTATTATAACACAGAGCGGGAAAAAAATCAAGATTTGCGTGTCGGAGTTACCTAATGTTAACCTCGGTGTAGCAATGGACAAGTTGCGCATCAAGCTGACGGATATAGAACCGCCGCACGGTGATAGTGCCGACGCATGAAAAAAACGGAGCCGCCGCGACCGCGACGACCCCGAATTCCGCGACAATGCCACGGAAGAAAAGCATTATTTTACTCGGTGCATTACTTGGTGTAACCCTCAAGCTCAGCGGGAAGCTCCTCAACGGGGATGGAGGAGGTGATAACGATGTTTACACCGCTCTTCTCGGCAAGAGCACCAGCGTGCTTTACGAACTTAATGAACTCAGCCATATCGTCAGCGCAGATCTTGAGTGCGGAGTCGATAAAGAGGTCGGTGATATCGCTGTTGCTTGCTATCATACCGCAAACAAAGCCGTAGAGCATATGAGCGTCGGTAACAGCATACTCGTCAACGTCAACGAGTCTGCCCTGATACTTAATCTCATGCATGAGCTTATTGCCCTTTTCTACGCAGATAACCGCACCCTTTGTGGTCTCGATAGCCTTGTTGGCAAGGTCGATCAGCTGCTTGGTCTTACCTGTTCCCTTGATGCCGACAATAAGTTTAATCATAATAATCCTCCTATATGGTTAAAATTTGGATTTCCTTTATTATTCACCGAGACGGGACTCAAGCTCGGTACGAAGCGCCTCATAGCCGGGCTTGCCGAGCAGAGCATACATATTCGTCTTGTACGCCTCGACTCCGGGCTGATTGAAGGGATTGACTCCGAGCAGATATGCGGAGATGCCGCATGCAAACTCGAAGAAGTATACGAGAGCGCCGAAGCTCTCTGCCGATCTCGACGGAATGCTGACGATAAGATTCGGTACGCAGCCGTCGTTATGAGCAAGAGCGGTTGCGGTAAATGCGGTGTGGTTGACCTCGCTCATATCCTTTCCTGCAAGGAAGTTCATGCCGTCAAGATTCTGCGGGTCGGTCTCGATCGGGATATCGCGATCGGGCTTCTCAATGTCGACGATAGTCTCAAAGAGAGTGCGCTCTCCCTGCTGTATCATCTGACCGAGCGAGTGGAGATCGGTCGAGAACATTGCGGAGGTCGGGAAGATACCCTTACCGTCCTTGCCCTCGCTCTCGCCGTACAGCTGCTTCCACCACTCCGCAAAAAGAGCAAGCGCGGGTTCGTACGCGGCAAGCATCTCCATCTTCTTGCCCGTACGGTAGAAGTAGTTGCGGATCAATGCGTACTTAACTGCGTCGTTCTCCTCTACGGGCGCGGCGGTGTATATCGCACGTGCGTCTGCCGCACCCTTCATCATAGCGTCGATATCAATACCTGCAACGGCGATGGGAAGGAGTCCGACTGCCGTAAGTACCGAATATCTTCCGCCGACGCTGTCGGGAACGACAAAGCTCTCATAGCCCATATCAGTCGAGAACTGCTTGAGCGTACCGCGGCACTTGTCGGTAGTAACGAAGATGCGTTTAACACTCTCCTCTACACCGTACTTTTTCTCAAGGAAGCTGCGCATCACGCGGAACGCAAGCGCGGGCTCGGTCGTTGTGCCGGACTTAGAGATAACG
Organism: uncultured Eubacteriales bacterium; assembly: GCA_900546695.1. Classification (GTDB taxonomy): domain Bacteria; phylum Bacillota; class Clostridia; order Oscillospirales; family CAG-272; genus UMGS911. Next base: position 25,288 of record URDX01000003.1, read on the forward strand.
TTTATGCAAACGTCCTTATCCTTGCACAGGTCGAGAATCTCCGAGAGATAGGTCGGGGAGATGGAGTTGCCTGCAAAGTAAACAGCGGGACCGTCCTTTACAAGCGAATTGTAGAACGGGCTGTTTACAAATTCAACAGCCGCTCTTGCACCGAGATAGGAGCCACCGATACCGATAACGACAAAAACGTCGCAATTAGCTCTGATGTACTCAGCAGCCTTCTTGATACGGTCGAACTCTTCTCTGTCGTAGTTGAGGGGGAGATCTCTCCATCCGAGAAAATCGCTGCCCTCTCCGCTGCCGGTCATCACCTTTTCAAATGCAGACTCGGCCTCAGACTTCATCGAGGCAAGCACCTCGTCGGAAATAAAACTGTCTGCGTATTTTGTACTTAATTTTACTGCCATAGCTTCGCCTTTTCTTTACACTTATTGTTGATTACATTATACACGCAATTTTATTTTCTTGCAAGGGATATTTACTATTTTTTTTAATTCATCAAAAACTTTAACATTATTTGCGTAAAAACATCAAAAAACGAAGCCGCATCGACCGCATTTGACGCCCTAATTTCGCTCTCGCCTATCACATTGCCGTCTGCCGAAAAGACCGCCCTGCCTATGACCTGCCCCTGCGCGACGGGGGTGCCGAGAAATTCGGGCAGCTCGTACTCGGTCGTGACCTTGCCGTCCTGCCCCTTTTCGATAACGCGGGAAAACGGCTGCACGACGGGCACGACGCTGCCGCCTATCGAGCCGTGCACGGGAATGGGCTCAAGCTCGCCGCCCGCGCAGCGGAACAGCGCTTTTCCCGCAAAGCCGATATCGAGCAGCTTTTTTGCGGATGCATTGCGCGCGTCGCGGCTGCTCGCTCCCATTATGACAGCTATGAGATGGAGCTCGCCCCGCTTTGCGGTCGCACTCATGCAGTAGCCTGCCTTTGATGTCGAGCCCGTTTTCAGCCCCGTCGCACCGTCATAGAAGCGGACAAGACGGTTCGTGTTCGTCAGGGTAAATGCGCCGTCGCGTATCGAATCCATCCAAGTAGAGCTGAATTCGAGAATTTTTTCGTGCCGCATCAGCTGCTCCGACATTATCGCGATATCGCGCGCACTCGTCACGTGATTTATCGTCGTGTCGTCAAGTCCCGTCGCGTTTTCAAAATGTGTGGAATTCATCCCGAGCTCCGCCGCACGCTCGTTCATCCGCGCGACAAACGCCTCCTCGCTCCCGCACACATACTCGGCGAGCGCAACGGCGGCATCGTTTGCCGACGAAATGACGGTGCATTTGACAAGCGTCTCAACGCTCATCTGCTCCCCCGGTGAGAGAAAGACCTGCGAGCCGCCCATCCCCGCGGCGTTTTCGCTCACCGAAACGCTGTCATTGAGCGATATGCTTCCGCCGTCTACCGCCTCCATAACGAGCAGCAGCGTCATTATCTTTGTTACCGACGCGGGCGGCAGACTCTCGTCGGCATTCATTTCGTAAAGCACCTCGCCCGTTTCCGCTTCCATCAGCAGCGCGCTTTTTGCATCGAGCTCGCCGGGGTCAAGCGCCGCGGCGGGCAGCGCGGGCAAAAAGACAAGCAGCACCGCAAGCAGACACGCAGCCGCACGGTACCGTGTAAATACAGCTTTCATCACATTCACCGTTTCCTCTCATGAGCTTGCCGCATATCGCGGCGTAAATTCCGTTGTAATATTTTATTCCGACAGCGCGGAAACTATTACAATCGGAATCGGAAACGTCGGAACGGGTGAAATGAACACGCGACATACAAATACATGATGAACGCACGGTCCGCAAAAGTGTAACGAACGGGCGATATACGAAATAGCGCCGCACGGCGAGGGCATATCTGCCTCGCCGTGCGGCGACAATATACGACAATATAAGACAGCCGCGAAAACCAACGGCTTCTCTTAAAATCCGCGCAAAACCGAGTTCACTTTTTCCCGCGGAGACGCGCGGCGGTGAGCGTATTGCGCAGCAGCATGGATATGGTCATGGGACCTACCCCGCCCGGAACGGGAGTTATCTTCGACACGACGGGCGCAGCGGAGTCAAAATCGACATCTCCGCAAAGCTTTCCGTTCTCGTCGCGGTTCATTCCGACGTCGATAACGACCGCGCCCGGCTTGAGCATATCGCCCGTTATCAGCTTAGCGCGTCCGACCGCCGCTACTACGATATCCGCCTCACGGCAGAGCGCGGGCAGATCGCGCGAGCGGGAGTGCGCGACCGTAACCGTGCCGCTCTTGTGCAGAAGCAGCATCGCCATCGGTTTACCGACAATATTGCTGCGTCCGATAACAAGGCAGCGCTTACCCTCTATCTCTACGCCGGAGCGCTCGAGAAGCACCATCACGCCCGCAGGCGTGCACGGCAGCAGCTGCGCGTCGCCGAGCATTATGTGACCGACGTTCTCCGCGCGGAAGGCGTCAACGTCCTTCTCGGGCGAGATAGCGGCTATGACCGCGCTCTCGTCTATCCCGCTCCCGCCGTCGCGCACGGACGGCAGCGGCAGCTGAACGAGTATCCCGTCAACATCCGCGTCGGCGTTGAGATGCCCGATCAGACGCAGCAGCTCCTCCTCCGTCGTTTCGGTCGGCAGACGGTAGAGCAGCGACGTCATTCCGACCTCCGCGCAGCCGCGCTCCTTGTTGCGTACATATACCTTTGATGCGGGATCCTCGCCGACGATGATTACCGCAAGCGACGGCTTTCTCTCCATCGCCGCGACCTCTGCGGCTATCTCCGCGCGATACTCTGCGGCAATGCGCTTGCCGTCTATTATTTTGTCTGCGTATCTTTCAAGCATGCCCTCGGTCATTATTCTTCCCCTCCGTTGTCACTGCCGCTCGCTGCGGTCGTACCGTTTTCTTCCTCGTCGTCCGACTGCTCTGCCGCGGCGTTTTCTGCACCGTCTGCAGTCACGCCGTTATCTGCGCTGTCTGCCGTCTCACCGCTCTCGGCTGCGCCGTCAGACTCCGACGCAGAATCGGAAACGGATGCAGCAGCGGAAACCGAATCGTCTGCCGTACCCGATGCCGCGCCCGCCTTCGCGGTCTGCGATGATGTAAGCGCTCTGTGTCTGAGCAGGAGCAGCGCAATGAGCGCAGCTAACGCACTGAGCGCCGCGAGCAGCTGAGAAACACGTATTCCGCTGCCGCCGATGTACAGACTGTCGGTGCGCAGACCCTCTATCATCGTTCTGCCGATGCCGTACCAGATAACGTACATAAGCGCGATCTCGCCGCCGAATTTCTTCTTCTTATATGCGATATTCAGCAGGATGAAGCCGATAACGTTCCAGAGCGATTCATACAGAAATGTAGGGTGAACATATATCGTACCGTCCGAATACGCCGTTCTCAGCCCCATACGCCACGGCAGCTCGGTGACACCGCCGTGTGCCTCGCCGTTCATAAAGTTGCCCCATCTGCCGATAGCCTGAGCTATCATTACACCCGGGAGCACCGCATCGGTCACCTTGGCAAAGCTGAGTTTTTTCACCTTTGTGACGATAAACGCCGCTATAGCTCCGCCGATAACGCCGCCGTAGATGGCAAGCCCGCCCGAGCGGAGATTTATCAGGTCGCCGAACGAGCTAACGCCGCCGTGAAACGCAACGTAATACAGCCGCGCGCCGACGATGCCCGATATTATCAGGAATATCGCGTAGTCGAGCATGTCGTCAAAGGAAATACCCTCGCTCTTTTTTGCGCGCCATGCGGCGTACGCAAACGCTGCGACCATGCCGAGCACGATTATTATGCCGTACCATGCGATGCTGATGCCGAAAACGGTAAAAGCAACGCTGTTGACCGAAAACTCGCCTATCCCGAGCCCCGGGAAGGAGATTATCGTCTCATGATTTGTCATATCAGTTCTCCGTTCAATTCTTCGTGTAAAAAAATCGGTGCGCACCCGCTCGGGGTACGCACCGATTATATCACATATCGGGCAAAATTACAATATGCTCTTTCCACGTCGGGCGGTCTTTTTAAGCTACACCCCCGTGCAGAATGTCAGCGTGTGCTCGCCGCCGTCAAACGGCAGCCGCGCAGCACCGCGCACGGACGGGTCATGCCGCGTGTCGTGCCGCATATCGGCAGGCAGCGACGGCAGCTCTGTATATTCCCTGCCGTCGAGCCTGTGCGTGCCGACACCCGAGACGAGCGTTATCCGCCACACCGTAGAATGCCGCGACACGGTCAGCGACAGACGCTGCGGCAGCCCCGCGCACGGGGAGAGCGTAAAATATCCCGCGTGCTCGCGGTAGCCGAGCATATCCTCGAGCAGCAGACGGTAATACCACCCCGCAGCGCCCGTATACTGCGTCCATCCAGCCATGCCGCGGGTCTCGCCGCACGTGCAGACATCGCCCGCTGCGGCATACGGCTCGCCGAGATAGACGGCGGTGCGGTGCGACGACGGGTCGAGCGCGCGAATGACTGCTATACCCTCATCCGATGCCCCGCTGCGTATAAGTGCACGGGCGAGCCATACGGCTGCATGCGTGTACTGTCCGCCGTTTTCACGCATCCCATCGGGATAACCGCAAATATAACCGGGGTCATGCGTTTTGCTGCACCGCAGCGGGGTAGAAAGCAGTGCGACGGTCCCCGCCGACGGGTCAAACAGCCGCTCATACGCTATACGCACGGCGCCGCGTGCATATTCAAGCTCCCGCTCCATGCTGTCGCGCAGCTCCGCGCCGAGCTCATCGCCGCCGCAGAGAAAACGTTCGGTCTCCCCGCGCTCCTGCGCGGCGAAATATGCCCAGCTCTGAGCGATGCTGTCAAGCACGGGCTCGCTGCCCGACTCGCAGCCGAGCGGTGTTCCGTCGGCATAGTAAGCGCGGATATAAAAGCCTCCGGAGCGGTGCCGCCCATCGAGCGTCGCGTCGGTCAGATGCCTGTACAGCGACGCAAGATAAGCGATATCGTCGTACTCACCCATCCGCTCGCACATCGGCAGCATCCGCCCGATAACAACGCGCAGGAAGAAGCCGAGCCAGACGCTCACGCCGCCGCCTCGACCTATCCCACTCAGCCCGTCGTTCCAGTCGCAAGAGCCGATGAGCGGCAGACCGTACAGACCGAGCCCGACCGTACGCATCGCGTGCATACAGTGTTCATAAACACTCTCCCTCTCGCCCGTGAATACCGCATCCTCATATCGGTCGCCCTCGCGAGCCGACAGCGGCTCGGAAGATAGATACGGAACAGGCACATCAAGCACCGAGCCGTCGCCCGTTATCGCAATATAGTCAGAGATGATATACGGCAGCCAGAAGCGGTCGTCCGAGCAGCGTGTGCGCACGCCGCGGATGCTCGCTCTGCCGTGCGGGCGCGGAACATCATGCCACCAGTGCATGACGTCGCCCTCTCGGTACTGCCTTGCCGCACAGCGTACGATATGACAGCGCACGAGCCGCGGGTCGGCATATATCAGCGCCCCCGCATCCTGCAGCTGATCGCGGAAGCCGTATGCGCCGCCCGGCTGAGCAAAGCCCGTTTTGCCGCGCATGCGGCTGTAATAGACCTGATGCGGCAAAAATAAGCCGAGAAGTGCGTCGGTCTCGCCGAAGCCGCCGCGCATCGTTATGCCGCAGCCGATATCGCGTCTGTCAATAACATCGGAGACCGCTCCGTCATGCGAATACCGCTCGCGCAGATATGCGATAAGCGAATGTGCGAGCAGGTCGGATGCCGACGCGCCCTGCGGCGTTGAGAATACGGTGAGTGCAAACACCCCGTCCGACGGACGCAGCACCGCGACGGTGCGTCCCGCGAGTCCGCCCGCAAGAACGGTATAAAAGTCGCAGTCGGAAGCATGCGTATGCACGGCGGCGCCCTCACGCATACAGAGCGAGAGCCGCAGCTCGCAGTCCTCAAGCCCGCTGACCGAGTACAGCTTTACGGGCAGACGCGCCTCACAGCCGATTTTTACCTCCCAGTCGTGTCCCGGTAGGCTGCCGCGATATATCGCGCACGCGCCCGAGTAGGTCACCGACTCCGAGCAGAGAGACAGACTGTAGCTGCAGCCGCCTATCACGGTCACTATATCCTCGCCGCGCAGCCCGCCGACCTCGTCGCCGCTCCACGGGGTCAGACGCAGCTCGCGGCTGTTCGACATCCAGGTAAAGCCGAAACTGCGGTCGGTGACAAGCGTGCCGAGACAGCAGCCGCCGAGCGGGTACGACCACGGCACGGGCGACGGACGGCCATCTACGGTAAATCCGCCGTCAGAATCAAATCGCCAGTCGCCGTGTCCGTCAGCTCTGCCGGCAGAGTCGGAAACGAAAGCTGCGGCTTGCTCATGCGTAATATCGGATTTTCCCGCGGATGACCCCGCACCGCCCGACACATGACGTGCGGGAGCGGGGAGAAATGCAGGCGCGTGCTGAAGCGCGAGCCGTTCTATCATTCCCGCCGCCGTATCGGAACCCGAGACCTCGAGCGTAAAGGCGGAGTAGAGCGTAAACAGCCGCCGCACCGACTCATCCCCCGCTTCGTACGGGACGATATGAATGCCCGACCGCGCGCCGATAAGAAAATCCGCGCCCGCAGACTCAGCCGCACGCAGCAGCATGTCACGTCGGCGGTCGTAATACTCGATACCGCCCTCATAGACAAATACAAGGTCGAACGGGAAGCCGTGCAGATAAAGCTTGACTGCACAGCGCATAAGCTCGCGCAGCCCCCTGCCCGATTCCTCGCCGTCGCCCGAGAGAAAGAAACTGCCGATGCCGACATCGCCCGACACGCCGAAGCGCCACAGTTCTGTCACGGGATATGCGTCGCAGAGCGGCATAGCCGGCTTTTCCTTGCCGTAGACCGCGGCGGTAACGAGCTCACCGAGCAGGCGCTCGCAGATATCGGGCGCTTTGTCCCGCATAGGCGGCATTCGGCGACCGATGGCACCGAGCAGGCGGCGTTTTTCCTCGATAGCTTCGACCGCCTGCGCCTCGGTTCTGCCGACAGAGATAAGAAAAGCAAAGCTGCCTATGCACTCGGTGCGCAGTGCGAGCGTCGGCGAGATGCAGACACCCTCTCCGCCGCCGAGTTCACGGTCGAGCAGCGCGGCAATGTCCGACTCGGTATACCGCTCGGGCAGCAGCCCGCGACGCTTCGTCGTAAAATCGTCGATGCGTGTGCCGAGCGGTGCGGCGCACATATATATCCGCTTGCCGTCGCGGTCGCCGCGCGTGAGTATCACTGTCTGACGCGACGAATCAAAGCGCGATGAAAAGCCGAGCCCCGCATATGCGGGATGAGAGCGCCATTCATCCTCGGGAGTCAGCCGAGGCTCGAGATACAGCAGCACGGAGGTGTGCCGTCTGCCCGCAAGGCTGCCGAGCATGAGCACGGTATTGTCATTGCCGTCGGGAATCAGACGCAGTCTGTCACCGTCGGCGGTCAGCAGCTCCGCGCTCTCCCCGTCACAACGTATATCGCCCCGCATCACATGCGCATCGCCGTCGCCGCCGCGCAGCACTACGCGAGCACATCCGACGCGGTCGTCGGTAGGTCGCAGCTGCTCCGTGCCGTCGGATGCGTCATATGCACCGATGGGGGAATGTTCGGCTTTCTTTGCAGCACCGCCGACAACGGAGCGGTCGGTTTTCTTTGCAATACTGCCGACGTGAGAACAGTCGACGTTCTTTGCTATTCCGCCGATTCTTTTATATTTCTCGGCGGTACTGCCGACGGTGCGGCTGTCCGAAATATCAATATTATTATCGTTTTCATCCGCGCCAGACCGAATACGAACAAGCGCGAGATCCTGACCGACCGTCACCGAGCCGCAGAGCGGCAGTCTGCCGTAGCTAAGTCCGATGCAACCGTCGGAGCAGAGCGTTACATGCATCGCGCCGTCCGACACCGGCAGCGCGCGTACAACATCGGTATGCGGTGCGGGCAGCGGCTGTCTCGAATGTGCCGAGGGGCGGCGGGTGCGGCTCTTGATATTACCGACGCGCGGCGCAAAGCTGCCGATGGGTATACGCTCGTCGGTCAGGCTCTCCGCAGCCGCAAGCTCGGGCATTGCATGCATCCGCTCACGGAAGATGCTGCCCGTGCAGACGTTATCTATCGCCGCGAGACTCATACCCATGTGGTGCGACATATAGCAGCGCACGACGGCATGACCCGCACCGACGCGGGAGGGTGTGAGATCGAGCGATTCATAATAGCCGTAGCGCCCGTACATGCCGTAATCGCGGAAGCGGGCGAGATTTTCAAGCGCCGCGCGGCGGTCGCACTGCATGACAAGATAGGAAGAATACGGCGAGTACACCCGCTCTCCCCCGCCCGCGCCGAGCGCGAGCGACGAAACGCCTATAGCCTTGTAACGGTAGTTACCGTCACGGTCGTATGCGCAGTAGCAGCCTTCGCTTTTTCCCCATACGCCGCGATATGCCGCCGAGCGCTGACCGCGCGCACCGAAATGCAGCGACTGACGCTCTGCGGTGTCGACGGGCGGCAGGTAAAACAGCGTCGGCATGAAATACTCAAACGCCGTACCGCCCCACGACAGCATACCCACGCCGCCGCTGTTGCTTGCATAGACTCTGCCGAGGCTCATCCATGCCGACGGCGGTATCTGACCGAGCGCGACAGCGACATAGTACGCCGTGCGGCTCTCGCTCATATAGATATCATAAAAGCCGCGGTCGAGCTCGCCGCTCGATGTGTTTATGCCCGTGTGCATCAGCCCGCGCTCGAGCGAATAGAATACCGAAAAGTCCGCGCCGCGCAGCAGCTGCATGAGCTTATCACGCACCGCGGCAAGCCCCTGCCGCTCCTGTGCATAGCCGTCAAGCGCGGAGCAGACCGTTATCAGCGCGGCGACGAAATTTCCGCTGTCGACCGCCGACACGTAAGGTGAGAGCACCGACAGCTCGCTGACCGAATACCAGTTATAAAGGTGCCCGTGCCACAGCTCGAGCCGTGAGAGGGTTTCCGCAGTTGCGCCGAGTCTGCGCTCGAGCTCCGCCGTGCCGATAAGCCCGAGGTCACGTGCGGCGACAACCGACATCAGATACAGACCGATATTCGTCGGCGAAGTTCGGTCGGCTACACGTATCTCGCGCAGGTATGATATATTATCGGGCGGGAGATGATTTTCTTCTGCCGTCACCGTATCGGAAAAGAACCGCCATATATCCGCCGCATAGGTCAGCAGCTGTGCGCGCTCGCCGTCGCTCGGCAGGTCGTGACGTTTGCCGTAAGGTGTTCCGAGCCGCCATGCGAGAGTAGGCGCAATGAACAGAAGTACACCGAGCAGCCGCAGCGGCACCGAATGCATCAGCATAAATGCGACTCCGAGCAGCACCGACGGCATCATCCTGACGGTGTAATCGGTGAGATACCCGCTGTATCTGTCGCCCTCCGCGGCGGTCGTCCACTCAAGCATCCTGCGGTGAGAAACGAGCGTTCGCCACAGTGCGCGCAGAGCTGCATCTCCTGCGCGTGCAGCCTGATATGCGAGCGTACAGACGGCATACAGCGCCCGCCGCAGCTCGAGCATTACCGCACCGCGTATCCGACCCGAACGAACGGTCACCGCACCGCCGTGCAGCAGCGCAGACGGCAGAGCCGCAATCCTTTCTATCAGGGTGATGAGCGGCGGCAGCGCGATATAGAACAGCACCGCGGGAATGATAACGGCAGCGGCGGTCCTGCCCATAAATGCCGATATTACCGCCGCGATAAGCGACGCAAGCGGGGTCAGCGCATGACGAACATTATCCGCGAGCTTGAAGCGCGAGAGCGAATCGAGCTCCGCATGTCTGCCCCACAGCCACGCCTGCACGTCGCCGCGTATCCATCGGTGCGCGCGGGTCATGAACGAGACGGGATTTTTCGGGGTCGAATCGCTCAGTCGGCAGCCGCCGTCTATTGCGCAGCGTAGTATAATGCCCTCGAGCAGGTCGTGACTGAGCACCGTCTCCTCGGGAAAGCGCTCGCACAGCAGCCTGTGATAGGCATCAATGTCGATAATGCCCTTTCCGCAGAAGTTGCCCTCATCGAAAAGCGACTGATAGGTATCGTAGCCCGCAACGGCATAGGTATCAGAGCCACCGCCGCCCGAGCACATTACCGCGAAAGGGGTAGCGGAGGCAGACTGCGCCGTAGTTACCATGCGCGGCTGAATTATCGCGTGCCCCCGCACGACCCGACCGTTCTCTATAATCGGCTCCGCCGACGGATGAAGCATAGCGCCGACGAGACGCTGCGCGGCACCTATCGGCAGAGTCGTGTCCGCATCGAGCGTTATAAGATATTTCGCCTCGCGGGGAAAGTCGGAATCGGTCGGCGCGACCGAAAAGCTCGCACTCTCGCCGCGACAGAAGCGTATCAGCTCAAGCACCGCACCGCGCTTGCGCTCCCATCCGCGCCATCTGCCGTCGGGTGCCTGTCTGCGCGCACGAACAAAGAGATAGAAGCGGTCGCCGTAACTCTCGCAGAGCTGCGCCGTTCGTTTCTGCGCGTACGCGAGCACCGCAGCATCGCCGTCCGCATGCTCAGCGTCGCCGTCGGGCAGGTCGGCAAGGAGCGCAAACCTGAGATTTTCGTCTCGGTTTCCGAGATAATAGCGCTCGAGACGGTCGAACAGCTCGCCGTCACGGTCGCCGCCGAAAAGCAGCGACGTGATGCAGACGAGCGTTTTTCCGTCGTCGGGTATCCGCTCGCCGCGCGTGCGCGGAAGCACCGAATAGCCGAGACAGTGCGAAAAGATGCGGTCGCAGATCATCCGCGCGCCCTCTGCGGACGGGAAAAGCAAAAGCAGCGCGCACAGCACCGAAGCAATTATATATCCGCTCCCGCCGAAGTGCAGCGACAGCGGAAGCGCCCGCCCGCCGTCGCCGAGCATGAGCAGCACGGGAAGCAGCAGCGCCGACGGCAGAAGTGTAAGTGCGCCGTAAACGGCAAAATAGAGCCGCGGCGCACAGCCGAGCAGCCGACCGGGGAGCCCCGGAAGCGACTGCGCATATTTTTCCGCCGCCTCGCTGCCGCTTATCCTCTCGCGCTCAGCAACGCGCAGCAGCAGAGTGCGGTAGTACAGCTGCGTCTCCCTGTCTCCCGCGCCGTAATCCTCCGAGCTGTCGCAGAGCATCCTGTGCATCGCCGAAAGGCTCTCCGCAGCCGAATACGGAGAGACGGCTGAAAAAGAGCTCTGCATCGCACGCGCGGCAGAGACCGCCTCCGCGCTCCCCTCCTCGGCAATGTGTGCGAGCGAGAGGGACAGCAGCGCGGACGGGAGCAGCCTTACGTCCTCTTCCTCCCATATCGCGCCGTATCTGCGCGCCGTCTCGCTTATTACTTCCTCCGCGCCCATGCGGAAATTATGCTCCTCGAGTATGCCGCCGAGTGCACCGATAAAGGGCTCGGATGCGCGCTTTCCCCGCCGCTCGAGCGACAGCAGCGCATCGAGCTCGGCGAGCGCCGCAGCATCGTCCTCCGCTCTCAGACGCGCTCTGAGGTCATGCAGCTGTCTTCGTGTAATGCTTTTTGTCATAGACACCGCCTCGAAAAAATGATGTTTTCGCCGTACCGCCGCTCGGAATATACATCCCGCGACGGCACGGCTTTCGGATTTCGACCGCAGCAGTGCGCGGTCGCACGGGGTTATTTTTTCTGAAAACAACGCAATTTATACAGCGCTGCCGTTTTTTGCCCGCACAATATGAAAACGAGCTGCTTTCGCCGCATTTTCGCGCTTTTTCGGCACGCCGCATACCTTGACATCCGATGCGCGCTTTGCTATAATATTAGGAAAGCGGACACGGTCACGCAGAGCTGAGCTCAGACGGGCTTCGGATTTGATTCGGATGGGTTCTTTCGAGATTCGGACAGCGGTCGAGCAAAATCAGGATGGGCTCGGTCGGAATGCGGACGAAGCGACGAACGGGATTCGGACATACCGAAAGACGGAGACCGACGTACGCGGAATATAAAAATCTTTTACCGTCGGTCACTCTCGGGAGGTCGGACGGTTTTTCGGCGGCAGCGGGGCGCATCCCTTCTGCCGCGTGAGGTGTTTATGGAAAGAAAGAATACAGTAACCGACAGCATACGCGGGGAGCGTGAATACGAAGGGCTGCTTGAAGCGGCGGTGCGCGAGAGCCGCGCGAAAAAGCCGCAGCCGATAGCCGTCACGGGTCTGTGCGAGGGTGCAAGAACCGCGCTGCTGACATCGCTCGCCCGCGACTTTCGTGCCGAGAGCGGGGTCGGTGCGCTCGTCATAGTACCCGACGAACGAGAGGCTAACCGCCTGCTCGCCGCATGCAGCGACTGCGGCTGCCGCGCTGCGGTATATCCCTACCGCGACTTTATCTATCACAATATGACCGTATCGCACGAGCTTGAGTATGAGCGTCTCGGCGCACTGCGCTCCGCGATGCTCGGCGACTGCGACATGATAATAGCGACGCCCGACGCGGCGCTGCAGTACACCATGCCGCCCGAGCTGCTTGCGGATTCATGCCTGCGGCTCGCCGTCGGCTGCGAGATAGAGCGCGAGACGCTTATCTCCTTCCTGCTCTCGGCAGGCTATGTGCGCGTTGATATGGTCGAGGGCGCGGGGCAGTTCTCCATCCGCGGCGACATCGTCGACATATTTTCGCCCGGCGGCGACCCGATACGTATCCAGTTCTTCGACTGCGAGATAGAGGACATGGAATACTTCGACACCGTCACGCAGCGCCGCACCGAGCATCTTTCGTCGGTCGAGCTGACTCCCGCGCGCGAAATACTCATTCCCGACGACGCAAAAGCACAACTGCGCAGCGAGATAGAGGCGCAGAGCAAGCGCGTGAAGGACGACCGCGTGCGCGACATGCTGCTCTCCGAGCTCGAAATGCTCTCGTCGGACCGCGAGATATGCTTCCGCGACAAATACATATCGGTAATCTATCCCGAGCGGGCATGCCTGCTCGATTACATCTCCGCACCGACGCTCTGCTGCATAGTCGAGGAGAACGCCGTCCGCGACCGACTCAAGGCATGCAGGGCGCGCGAGGAGGAGATGCAGCGCTCGCTCATTTCAGGCGGCGAGGTCTACGGAAAGCATGCGGATTATGCTGCGCCGCGCGAGCGGCTTGACAGCTTTATGCGCAGCACGGTCAGCGCGTATATAGATACCTTTATTACTCAGCACGCGGTGCGCAGCGACAGTCTTTTTTCGTTCGTCACGAAAAACACCGTCTGCTACGGCGATAACCGCGAGCTGCTGCTGGAGGATGTACACTTCTATCTCAGGCACGATTTCCGCACCGTTATCCTCTGCGAGAGCGCGGCGATGCAGACAAACACCGCAGAGCTGCTGCGCGAGGAGAAGATACCCGTGGTACAGCTCGAGGCGGATGCGAAGCTGCCCGACGACCGACGCATAGCTGTCGTGACGGGTCCCGTCGCCGTTTCGGGCTTTGAGCTGACAACATCGCGCTTTGCTCTGCTGTCGATGTACGAATCGGCGACCGTCGGCGGCAAAGCCGCAATGTCCCGCAAAGCAAAGTCACCGCGCAGAAAGTCGGCGCGTGAACGCATAATGTCGTATGCAGACCTCACCGTCGGCGATTACGTCGTGCACGACATACACGGCATAGGACGCTTTATGGGACTTGAGAGCATAACCCATGACGGCGTTACCGAGGAATATGCAAAGCTCGTATATGCCGACAACTCCCTGCTCTACATCCCCACCGACAAGCTCGATATGCTCTCGAAATATATCGGCGCGCGCGGAGAGGACGACACCGTACGTCTGTCAAAGCTCGGCGGGCGCGAATGGGGCAAGGCAAAGGCGAAAGCAAAGGCTGCGACGCGCGAGATGGCAAAGGAGCTGATTGCTCTGTACGCCGAGCGCAAGCGCCGACCGGGTCACGCATTCCATGCGGACGACGACATGCAGCGGCAGTTCGAGAGCGCATTTGAATACGAGGAGACCGACGGTCAGATTGCAGCCGTCAGCGACATCAAGCGCGATATGGAGGACAGCTGTCCGATGGACAGACTGCTCTGCGGAGACGTAGGCTTCGGAAAAACCGAGGTCGCGCTGCGTGCGGCGTTCAAAGCCGTATCGGACGGCAAGCAGGTCGCGATACTCGTGCCTACCACCATACTTGCTATGCAGCACTACCGCACCATTCTGTCGCGTATGCGCGGATTCCCCGTACATATCGACGTGCTTTCACGCTTCCGCACCCCGCGCGAGCAGGAAAAGACGCTCGCAGCACTGCGCCGCGGTGAGACAGACATCATCGTCGGCACGCACAGGCTGATATCAAAGGATGTCGCCTTTCACGATCTCGGTCTGCTCATTGTTGACGAGGAGCAGCGTTTCGGAGTTGCGCAGAAGGAAAAGCTGAAGCAGCTCGCGTGCAACGTCGATGTTCTTACGCTGACGGCAACGCCCATCCCGCGTACGCTCAATATGGCTATGAGCGGCATACGCGACATGAGCATACTCGAGGAAGCGCCGAGCGACCGTCTCCCCGTGCAGACCTTCGTGCTCGAATACGACGAGGTCGTTCTCGCCGACGCCGTACGCAAGGAGCTGCACCGCGGAGGTCAGGTATTCTGGCTGCACAACCGCGTTGAGACCATCGAGCAGACCTGCGCGGCGCTGCGCAAGCTGATACCCGAGGCGCGCATATCCTTTGCGCACGGAAAGATGGACCGCGAGCAGATATCCGATATATGGACCGAGCTGATACGCGGCGAGATAGACGTTCTTATCAGCACGGCGATAATCGAAACGGGCGTAGACGTGCCTAACGCAAACACCCTGATAGTCGAGCGCGCCGACCGTCTCGGACTGTCTCAGCTGCATCAGCTGCGCGGACGTATCGGACGCTCGAGCAGGCGCGCATATGCATACTTTACCTACCCGCGCGGCGCGGTCATATCCGAGATAGCGGACAAACGGCTTGAGGCGGTGCGCGACTATTCCGAGTTCGGTTCGGGCTTTAAGATAGCGCTGCGCGACCTTGAGCTCCGCGGTGCGGGAAATCTGCTCGGTGCCGAGCAGCACGGTCAGATAGACAGCGTCGGCTACGACATGTACATGAAGCTGCTAAGTGAGGCGATACTCGAGGAAAAGGGCGAGGAAAAGAAGGAAAAGCCCGCGTGCACTGTAGCGCTCGCATACGACGCTTACCTGCCCGAGAGCTATATCGGAAGTCAGGCGCAGCGCATCGACGCATACAAGAAGATAGCGCTCATCGAGCGCCCCGATGATTACGACGATATTCTCGACGAGCTGAGCGACCGCTACGGCGAGCCGCCCGTGCAGGCAAAGAATCTGCTGCGCATCTCGCTCATCCGTGCGCTGTCCGGCGCATGCGGCATGACGCGCGTCGAGCAGAAGAACGGCTGTGTCGTCATAATTCCGCGCATGATGCAGCTGCCCGTATGGGCGGAGCTTTCGCACATCTACAGCGGAAAGCTGCTCGTTTCGCTCGGCGCACAGCCGTATGTTACCTACCGTATACGAAACGGGGTCGACACGCTGTCGCTGTTGTGTGAAATATTTGCAAAATATATACAAGTTCAAGAAGAAACAGCCTTGAAAACCACCGATTCTTAAGCTACAATTAACAAAAATAAATATTTGGGCGGCAGATACCGCCCGTCGGAGAACGGATATCATATGAAAGCATATAATTTTAAGAGGGCGATACGCACCGCCGCGGCATTTGCAGTCTCGGCGGTGCTCCTGCTCTCGCTTTCCGCTTGTGGAAAGAAGCAGACGGCAATGACCTGCGGAGACACCGAAATAACCGAGGGGATGTACTCGTACTGGCTCTCGGCATATAAGACAAACTTCGTCTACACCTACGGCGGGGGCAGCGACAGTGCCGAGCTGTGGAGATCTGAAGCACCCGGCGGTCAGAGCTACGCCGACTACGCAGAGGAGCGGATAAGAACGACGGTGCGCAATTTTGCGATAGCCGTCGAGCAGTTCCGCGTGCTCGGTCTGAAAATTGACAGCTCGGTCAGCGCGCAGGTAAACGACGATATAAATGAAAAGCTCGAGTACGCGGGCTCGCGCCCCGCGCTCAACTCCGATCTTTCCCGCTACGGGATAAATATCGACGGGCTCAAGGATATCTACATAGCCGAGGAAAAATGGCAGGCGGTGTATGACTACTATTTCGGCACAAGCGGCATCGAGCGTCTGTCAGATGTGCAGCTGTCGGAGTTTTATAAGTCGAACTATTCGCTGCTGGGTCTCGTAACGCTGTACACTGAAAACAAGGCAGTTCGGGACGGAAACGGAGCGTACGTTTACGACAAAAGCGGAAACATAACCGTCTCCGAGATGACCGATGAAGAAAAGGCGGCAAAGCAGACGATTGCAGCCGATGTATACGAGCGGATGCGCGGCGGTGCCGACTGGTCGGAGCTCGCGTCGGAATATTCCGACGCGGATATGTCATACTATACAAGCGGGTGCTTTGTTTCCTCTGCGGAGACCGACACCTACGGTGCGGACCTCGTTGCGGCGGCTGCCGAAATGTCGGAGGGCGAGGTGCGGCGCATAGAAACAGACGCCGTAACCTATATCGCAATAAAGCTCCCGCTGCCCGAGCTTGATGCGCTCGACGAGACGGAATCCGAGCAGCTGTCCGAGCTGCGCGACAATGCGTCACGCGAGAGCTATACCGAAAAATTCGACGCACTCGCCGACACCGTCGTTATAAACGATGATATAATAAAGGCGCATCCCATAGAGGATGCACCGCTGAATCTTTACTATTGATCTCCCTGCCGCGTCGACACGGTCACCTTCCCGCAACGCGCAGCATCGAAAAATATCATCCGCTGTCGTCGATACGGTCACATCCTCCGTTTCACGGCGACACCGAAAAAAACTACACGAAAGGCGGAATACCGCAATGGCAATCAATTTTGACGGGATATGGTCAAACGTTAAGAAGAACGCTGTCGGTGCTAAGGATCTCGCATCGCTCAAGCTCAGGCTGACCAAGGAAAAGGCACACCTTGACGAGCTGTACCGCTGTCTCGGAGAGAACGTTTACGCCGTTCGCTGCTCAAAGGCGGTCGACGAAAGCGACGCTATCTCCGAGCAGATACGCGAGACGTTCGCCCGCATCGAACAGACCGAGGAGGCTATCGGTCGGCTTTCGGGCTCTGTGCGCTGCCCGGGCTGCGAGCGCACGGTCGCAAGTACATTTTCGTTCTGCCCGCACTGCGGAGCCGCCCTTCCCCGTGATGAAAAGACCGAGAGCGACGAGGAATTCGACAGCGCCTTTGATGAGATGATGGGCGGAAACAAGAAGGAAAAGAAGTCGCCGGACTCGGAAAGCACGGACAGCGGAAGCGAGGAAGGCTGAGCTTTCGTGCGCGAGAGTACGTCGGTAAAGTGCAAGAATAGGCTTGCAGCGTGAAAATCGCGATAGGGTTCGCAAAAAAATCGAACGCCCGCTCACGGCGAAACATAAAAATATTATTTTTTTCGCAAAAGATATGTTTTTTTTGTAACCCCCTTGATTTTTCCCATAATGTGTGGTATAATGTACCAAGCTCAATATTGTGATATTAAAGAGTAGGCTCGTCCTGCTCTTTAATCTTTATATAACGACCGTCTGCGGAGGCAATATTTTCCGCAGGACGGCGAGCGAATACAGCTTAACCCGAAAGGAGCCCGAATGGCAAAAAACAGTACACAGGGAACGGCAAACGCCGTCCGTGAGCTTATAGAGCCCACCGTTACGGAACTCGGCTACGACATATGGGACGTCGAGTATGTCAAGGAGGGCGCGGATATGCATCTGCGCATCACCATTGATTCCGAGGACGGAATAGACATCGACGACTGCGAAAAGGTCCATCGCGCGATAGATCCGCTCATAGACAAGGCAGACCCGATAGAGGAATCCTATCTGCTCGAGGTATCGAGTCCGGGAATAGAGCGCCGTCTGCGCACGCCCGAGCATTTTCTCGCGTGCATCGGCGAGACGGTAAATCTTAAGCTCTTTGCCCCGATAGAGGGCGACGAACGCACAAAGAGCAAGCAGATAATCGCACCGATGATCGCATTCGACCCCGAAACGAAGAATGTGACCGTAGAGGACGGCACCGAGAACGGGCTGATCGTTCCGTGGAACCTCATCTCCCGCGCGAATATCTGGTACGATTTCGGAGACTGACCGTCTGCACCGCAGACATAGCTGCATAAAAGCCCGGCTTTGCAAGCTGTATACATAAATTAAATGAGAAGTGAAAGGAAAACAGATGAACGCAGATTTTTTCAAGGCAATTGATGAGCTCGGCAAGCAGAAAGGTATTCCGACCGACATTATCATCGACCGTGTCGAGCAGGCTCTGACCAAGGCATACAAGCATGAAAAGGAAGGCGATTGCGAGATACGCATCATTCTCGACCCCGAGAAAAAGGTGTTCAGAATGGTCGAGCTCAAGGAGATCGTTGACGAGGTCACCGACCCCGACAAGCAGATATCGCTCGTCGACGCAAAGCGCGTCACCCGCGGAGCAAAGGTCGGCAACATCTGCGAGATAGAGGTACCGCTGCAGAAGTTCAGCCGTATCAGCGCTCAGACCGCTAAGCAGGTCATAATCCAGGGTATACGCGAGGCAGAGCGCGGAATGCTCATCGAGCAGTACGAGAATAAGAAGGAAGAGATCATCACCGCGACCGTCTATAAGACCATGACGGCAAACGGCGCAGTCATCGTAGATACGGGGACAAGCCGCGTTGCCCTGCTCCCCGAGGAGCAGATACCCGGTGAGGTCTATCACGAGGGCGACCGCATCAAGGTATATGTTATCGAGGTACGCAGAGAGACCCGCGGACCGCTCGTAACGCTCTCCCGTACGCATGCGGGACTTGTTAAGCGTCTGTTCGAGCTTGAGGTTCCCGAGATACAGGACGGCACCGTAGAGATAAAGAACATCATCCGCGAGGCAGGCTCAAGAACCAAGATGGCTGTTGCAAGCAACGACCCCAATGTTGACCCCATCGGTGCGTGCATCGGTAATCACGGTATCCGTATCAGCGACATCACCCGCGAGATTAACGGCGAAAAGATTGATATCGTCAAGTACAGCGAGGATCCTGCGGAATACATTTCCTCCGCGCTTGCTCCCGCAACGGTACGCAACGTTATCATCGAGGACGACCGTTCCGCGCGCGTCATTGTCGACCCCGAGCAGCTCTCTCTTGCAATAGGCAAGGAGGGTCAGAACGCACGTCTCGCCGCGCGTCTTACGGGTTATAAGATCGACATCAAGGCACAGTGACGGGAATAGAATAGGAATATAACAGGAACAGAATAGGATAAGCACACATTGCATTGATACGCCCGAGCCGATGGCATGTCGGTCAGGCGACGAAGGAGGCAAGAGCATGTCCGATACCGAAAATGGCAGCACCGGGGCACACCGCACAGCAGATACGGCAGCCGCAGCAAATTCCGGAGTTACTGTTGATGCAGCAGCTCAGGCAGATGCGCGTGTCACCGCCGACGCAAAGCACACGCCGAAGTATACGCCGACAAGACGCTGCGAGGGCTGCGGAGAACGCCGCTCGAAGCACGAGCTGCTGCGCGCGGTAAACGACGGCGGCAGTCTGTCGCTCGACCCGGGCGGAAAGTCACAGTCGCGCGGCGCATACATCTGCCGCTCGGAGAGCTGTCTTAAAAAAGCACTCAAAAGCGGGCGAATGATCCGCCGTCTGTCGGCGCAGTCGACCGACGAACTCCGCGAATCGGTAATGCGGCTGCTCAACGAAGATGAAGGATAAGCTCCGAAGCACCGAACACCACAGCACCGTGGCTGCCGCCTCCCCTGCGGGCAGCGCGGCAGATACCGAGAGCTCCGAAAGAAGCGCACCTGACGAGCGGACCGTACAGCGACTGTGCGGCATGCTCGGGCTTGCAAAAAAAGCGGGCGCACTCATAACAGGTACCGATATGTCGCTTGAAGCGGCAAGGTCGGGCAAGACCGACGCACTGCTGCTTGCATCCGATGCCGCACCGAACACCGCAGACCGCGCCGCACGCGGCTGCCGTGCATGCGGCACATCACTCTACCTGCTCCCCATCGACAAGGAGCGGCTCGGAGAATGCATCGGACGGCACAGCGCGGTAGGCGCAGCGGCACTCACCGACCCGAATTTCGGACGCGTTATATATGCAATGTGCAAAGGCATAGATCCTATCGGTTATACAGCAAACAAGCAAAGCACAACACAGGAGGTAGAATAGATATATGATATCAAACCAGAAATACCGAATCAACAGCCTCGCAAAGGACCTCGGACTCAAGAGCAAGCAGCTCACGGGACTCCTGCCCGGAGGCGATGCAGGCATCACACATCAGCTCACACCCGACGAGTTCGGCTATGTGATCGACACCCTGACCGCATCTGCACATGAGGTCAGCATCGATGATTACATCGGCGGAAAGCTCGATCTCGGTCTGCCCGCACGCAAGAGTTCCGAGAAGCATGCAAAGGGTGACGGTCATATCGAGAAGGCGGCAGAGCCCGCAAGGGCAGAAAAAAATGCAGAGGCAAAGCCCGAGCGGAAGGATGCCGACGCTGAGCGCGAAAAGGAGAAAGAGCGCGCAAGAGCCGCAGCCGAAAAGGCAGCCGAGAAGCGAGTTCAGCACGGTCGGAGCGAGCGTATGCAACAGCTGCGCGAGGCTCCCCGCCCCGACGCTATAGCGGCAAAGGCAAACTCGAAGATGAAGCAGAATCTCATGCGTCAGAATCAGCAGCGCCAGCAGAAGCTCGCACAGCAAAATCAGATGCTGCAGCGCAACACATCGAACGAGGAACAGGGCAAGATACTCACCGAGCCGACCGCATCCGCAAAGAAAACGCGCATCGTCGATACACGTACATCGTCCGTCGATCTCTCGCGCTATGATGAAAAGCTCGACCGCTTTGTATCAGAGAACAGCGGCGCAAAGAAACAGAGCGGCGCGGGCGACAGAGGCAAGAACACACGCCGTCCGATGGGCAGAAACGCCTACGGAACCCACGGCGGCAAGAACAGAATAGGCGCGGATAAGCGCGGCAAGAAGCAGCAGGATAACACGCCCAAGCAGCCGCTCGAGATAACAATCCCCGAGTCCATCTCCGTACGCGACCTTGCGGCAAGACTCAAGGTCACCGCAGCGGAGGTCATCAAGAGACTTATGAGCGCGGGCGTTATGGCTAACGTCACCGAGGATATCGACTTTGATACCGCGCTGTACGTAGCCGAGGATATCGGCGCAAAGGCGACCAAGGAGGTTGTTGTCACCATCGAGGATCGTCTGTTTGACGATACCGAGGACAGCGACGACAAGCTCATCGAGCGCGCACCCGTCGTTGTCGTTATGGGTCACGTCGACCACGGTAAGACCTCGCTGCTCGATAAGATAAGAAATGCAAACGTAACCGCAGGAGAGGCGGGCGGTATTACTCAGCACATCGGTGCATACCGCGTAAACATTCACGGCAAGGACATCACCTTCCTTGATACCCCCGGTCACGCAGCATTTACCGCAATGCGTGCGCGCGGTGCCAAGGCTACGGATATCGCCATCATAGTCGTCGCTGCCGACGACGGTATCATGCCGCAGACCATCGAGGCAATCAACCATGCAAAGGATGCAGGGCTCGAGATAATCGTCGCCATCAACAAGATGGATAAGCCCGGCGCAAAGCCCGATAACGTTCTCCAGGAGCTGACAAAGTACGAGCTCGTCCCCGAGGAATGGGGCGGCGACGTTATGTGTGTTCCCGTATCGGCACATACGGGTATGGGCATCGACACCCTGCTCGAGGATATTCTTCTCATCGCAGAGGTCAAGGAATATAAGGCTAACCCGAACCGCCGCGCTAAGGGTACGGTCATCGAGGCTAAGCTCGATAAGGGTCGCGGACCCGTCGCTACCGTGCTCGTTCAGAACGGTACGCTCAATATAGGCGACGTTGTTATCGCGGGCACCGCAGTCGGCAGAGTCCGCGCTATGATAGACGATAAGGCACGCAACGTAAAGGACGCAGGTCCTTCCGTTCCTGTTGAGATAATCGGTCTCGACGAAGTTCCCGCAGCGGGCGATGAGTTCAACGCAGTTGAAAACGAGCGTATGGCACGCGAGCTCGCCGAGCAGCGCAAGTCGCGCGAGAAGGAAGCATCCTTCAAGTCGAACGCGACCGTCAGCCTCGACGACCTTTTTGCTCAGATCTCCGAGGGTACCAAGGAGCTCAAGATTATCGTTAAGGCTGATGTCGGCGGCTCTGCAGAGGCAGTCAAAAGCTCGCTCGAAAAGCTCTCGAACGACGAGGTCAAGGTCAAGGTCATTCACTCCGCTGTCGGAGGAATCACCGAGGGCGACGTTATGTTCGCATCTGCATCTAACGCCATCATTGTCGGCTTTAACGTACGTCCCGACAAAAACGCGCTCGATACCGCAGAGCGTCAGAAGGTCGATATCCGTACCTACCGTATAATCTACGAGTGCATCGAGGAGATTCAGGCCGCTATGAAGGGTATGCTCGCTCCGAAATTCAAGGAGAATCTGCTCGGCCATGCAGAGGTGCGTCAGGCTATTCATGTGCCCAACATCGGTACCATCGCCGGCTCTTATATCCTCGACGGCAAGATCACGAGAAGCGCGCAGATCCGCGTTGTCCGTGACGGTATCGTTATTTTCGAGGATAAGATATCCTCGCTGCGCCGCTTCAAGGATGATGTTCGTGAGGTCAACTCGGGCTACGAGTGCGGAGTAGGTCTCGAACGCTTCAACGACATCAAGGAGGGCGATATTCTCGAGGCATTCGAGATGGTAGAGGTCGAGCAGTAAGCCCCGCCCGAACCGTAAAGCCGCTCGCCGAAAGGCTTGATATCCCCGCTGTGCGGAAAAAAACAAAATATTGTTTGCTGTAACGCAGACCGCCCTGTCTTATCTATTCACGGGGCGGTCTGTTTTTATATATTTGACAGTAATATCTCTGTGCGCAGCTCGCACATATATGAAAACGACCGCCGAAATAGCATCAAAAAAAATCCGACCGCCGAAATAATTCAGCAGTCGGATTTTAAGTATCAAATCATTTTAATTAATATTCGGAATATCAACGGTAACCTCAGCGCCGCAACGTGCACTTCTGACTATACCGTCAATGATTGCCTGATTTATAACGATCTGGCTCGACGGAATAGGCGAGCTGCCGCCCGTAACGATAGCGTCAACGAACGCCTTTACCTTGCGCTCGAACAGTCCGCCGCCGTCGTTTATAATCGGGATAGTCATCTCGGTCTCAGCACCCGCAACGGTCTTATAAATCTTCATAGGACCGCCGACGGAGCCGTTCCAGCAGTCGGTCGAGGGGATACGGAGGCCGCCCTTTGTACCGAGGATGAGGGTGTCACCGGGGGTGTCCATATTCATAGCCCACGAGATGCGGAAGTCAAGAATTATACCGCCCTCGAGACGGATAAAGCCTGCGGCAAAATCGTCAACGCCGAACTCCTCCGCAAACTCGGGATGTCCGCAGTTGATATACGTTTCGGGGTCACGTCCGAAGAAGGAAGATGTATAGCCCGTTACGGTAAGAGGCTTTGGATATCCGATGGCATTGAGCACCATATCGAGCGAATAGCAGCCGATATCGCCCATAGCGCCGATTCCCGCTGTATCGTCGCGGATAAAGGTGTTTCCGCGGGAGATCGGTATACCGCGGCGTCTGCCGCCGCCCGTCTGGATGTAGTATATCTTTCCGAGCTCGCCCGACTGAACAATCTTCTTTATCATCTGCATATTAGCGTCAAAGCGGGGCTGGAATCCGATGGTCAGAATCTTGCCCGAGCGCTTCTCTGCTTCCATCATTGCCTTAGCCTCATCCATAGTTACACAGAAGGGCTTTTCGAGCAGCACATGCAGACCGTGATCAAGCGCGTAGATAGTGCATTCCGCGTGCGTGCGGTTATAGGTGCAGACAGACACGGCGTCGAGATCGGGCTCGTTGTCTATCAGCTCCTTGTGGCTCGAATAGCAGTGGATACCCTCAAGCCCGTGTGCGCGGAAAAACTCCTCAGCCTTTCCGGGTACAAGGTCAGCGCCCGCAACAACCTCTACGTTGTCGAGCTTAAGATAGCTGTCGAGATGCGGATTCGCAATTCCGCCGGTACCGATGATACCTATGCGAAGTTTTTTATTCTTGTCCATTTTGATATTTCTCCTCTGTAGGAATGAAATGCTCGGGTGAAGCGGCGTTTGCCTGCTTCCCGTGTATTATGATAACACATTATTGCGTGCGAATCAACGGTGTTTTATAAATTAGGCAAATTAATTCGTGTTAACAAAAATTCTACAAATCCATGTTACAATATGAGAGGCAAAACAATCTTCCAAACCGAAAATCCCCATACGCCCGCACCACCCGACGCGGGCAACACGTACATAACAGGAAACCGACCGCACACGCACATGCGTATGCACAGTAAAACGGAGAACATCACCATGCACGGAAGCAACAAAAAATATTCCCTGCGCGCAGCACTGTCTGCCGCGCTGTCGCTCTGTCTGCTCGCTCAGACTCTGCCGCAGATATCTGCGGCGGGCGGCGAAGCAATGCTTAGCGTCAGCAGCGCGGAGAGCGAGAGCGCCGACGGCTTCCGCTTTGATTCACGTGAGGCGGCGGATGCAGCATTGCTCGGCGTGCACCGCGACGGCAGCATGACCGTGATAGAAAACGCGGACAGCAGACTCTATGAGTCAAGCACCGACCTTATCATCGACAATCAGGCGGTCGGTTGGAGCTCGGCGGGCATGGAAATCTCGAGCACAAGCGGCGATTCGGTCTATCCGTACCGCTCGCTGTACGGCGGGCTCTGCATGCAGCTGCACTATCCGCATTCTGACGAAACGTCGGTCTGCCGCGAGTTTGCGAAGTTCGAAAATGACGACGAATATGTAATTGCCGAGGGGCCCGCATCGGGCTCGCCCGAAGGGATAGATTTTCATTCGGTGAGCACGGTATCGTTTGCCGTCAATCTCTGCTCGAGTAAGAGTGAGACGATGTTCGTCGAGATATATGTTTCGGAATATCTTGTTTTCACCGAGCGCTTTACCGTCAGCGGCAACGGCTGGAACGCCGTTTTTGCGGACATCAGCGGCATGCACGGCTCTATCTACGGTCCCGCAGCGATTGCCCGCGTCGTCGTAGGCGTTGAACGGGGCGACGGTGACGGCGACGGAACGATGATGCTCGACGGTCTCGCATTCTCGCGCGAGGATGCCGCGCACCGCTATCTCATGCTCTCAAACGATGTTTCGGTAAATATCGGCGGTGAGCTGAATGCTCTCTATCGCTATACCTTCTCGAACGAGACCTTCGTACTTACCTTTGACGAGCTGCGCAGCGAGAGCTTTTCGGGCTGCAGCTCGCTTTCCGTGCTGCTGATGCATGATAAACCCGTCGGCAGTATGACATGCACGTATATGACGGACGGCAGCTACGGCAGCGCCGTGCCCGCATATGAACCGCTGACCTTTGCACCGAGCGGCGGCAATATAACGGTTTACACCTTCCCGCTCCCCGATAAGGCTCCCGAATCGCTGCAGCTGACACTCAGCGACGGCAGCGGCGGCGATGTTTCGCTGCTCGGCATCGTGCCCGCCTACCTTCCCTGCTCGGACGGTCTGCTCGCGGGCAGCTGCGACTCCTGCCGCTATAATTCGGGCACGGGCGAGATAACGATATCGGGCAGCCTTGACACGAATATTGCCGCAAAATACAGCGGCTCGAAGATATACGTCTACGCACTTGACCCATGGCAGAGCAGCGACACCGCGACCCTTACGCCGCTCTCCCCCGTTGCTTCCGTCGGCGTTGACGAGACGTTTTCGGTAAAGCTCAGGGTAGACGGATACATGTCAAAGAAGTTCACCGCCGTGATACGCACGGGCGACGGAATGACAATCGTTTTCCGCGATCACGGTATCACACCGAGCGCCGCAAAGGAGCGGCAGGCAGTCCCGAACGCGCCGATAAAGGGCATCTCGGGCGACCCGACCGATGCCGCGCTGCTCGGTTCGAGCTGTGCCGTGCTTGAACTCGACATCGCATCGCTGCTCTCCGCCGAGCCTACGACCGAGAGCATAACGATAGGCGGAGACGAGTATTATTTCCGCCCCGAACGGCTGACCGAGCTTGACAGCGCGGTACGCGCATACGACGGACTCGGCTCATCGCTTCTGCTGCGTCTGCAAATACCGTCGTCGAGCGGCGAGATATCCATGCTCAGCACCGGCAGCCGCGGCGGCAGCTATATGTTGCCCGATACGCGGAACGAACAGACCGTCCGCGCGTACAGTGCCGTTATCCGTGTACTGACCGAGCGTTTTAACGGAAAATCGGCTCTTGCGGGCTACGTAGTCGGTGCGGATGCCGACACTGCTGTGCCCGAGGAATATGCCGCGGACGGCATGCTCGCCGAATATTCCGCGCGCTGTGCCGAGCTGCTGCGCATAACATATACCGCATCCGATTGCGCCGTTCCCGTCTATCTCCCGCTTTCATCGCGACTCACAGGCGGTCTTTCGGCTGACGGCAGAAGCAGATATCCCGCGTCGCTGCTGCTCACGGCGGTAGCGGCTCAGACACGGATAGGCGGCGAGCTGCCGTGGTTGGTGCTGCTCACCGTTCCCGCAGATGCGGCGGAGGGTGAAGAGGTGAGCGCCGACCGCATGTCGGGTGCCGACATTTCACTGCTGTGTGACATGCTGCTCTCGCCGTCGCTCGAATACTCGGATATGCCGCGCAGAATATCCGTGTACGCGGTATCGGGCGGCGCGGGGAGAGATTCGAAGCTTCTTTCCGCGGGGCTTATCCACCTCTATCTTTCGCTCATAGGAAAAGAAGCTCCGTTTGTCGGCGAGTTCATCTGTTCATCCGAGCTTATTAAGCGCGTGCCGAGCGACGTGCTGACGTACATAGACACCTCGTCTGCATCCGAGCTGCTTGCAAAATATGCCGCACTCTATGACAGCTCCTGCACCGAATGGAGCGAGCTCATCGATGAGAGCGCGCTCTCGCTGATAACAAAGGCTGTAACGTCGGTAAAGGCGGACTCAGACCTGCCCTTCTATCTCGGCTCGGCGGAGCTGTTCGACCTGTCGGGCACCGCCGCGGACGGATGGCGCGCAGGGGTAGGCTGTCAGTCGCTCGGCGTCTCCGACATTCTCGGACACAAAAACGCGCTTGTAGCAAAGCTCGAGGATATCTCCGACCCGTCGCACCGCTGCATCCGCTCGGTATTTGAATATACCCGCGATCTCTCGCCCTTTGACAGTCTCAGCATGGAGGCATTCGTATCGCAGCTGCCCGACAGTATCGAATCGGTACGGCTCGATATCATGCTGTACAGCGGCAGCAGCTATATCATCTCCTCCTGCTCGGTCACTCCGGGCGAATGGAACCGAATAATCCTGCCGCTCTCGGATTACCCTGCACTCAAATCCACCGACCGTATGGTGATAATGCTGCGCGGCGAAGGCGGCGAATATATCGGCTCGCCGACGATGATGATATCCTCCCCCGTCGGGCTGTCAGTCCGCTATGAGGATGCGTATCTCGAAAACTATCTTGCAGCCGAGCGCACTGCAAGCGTTAAATCGCCCTCCTACTCGCTTCCGCTTGTCTACATAATGCCCACTGCGGTCATACTGCTGCTGTGCATCGCACTGCTCGTTATCCGCGCAGGCAGACGTGCAAACAGGCATGCCGAGCAGGATAAACCGCGCTCGCGCTTTCCGAAGGATCCGCCGAGAACGCGTTGATTCGCGCACGCGCCGGGGCATTTTCCGGCTGCCGCCGCTTTGCTTTCTTCAATCCGCCGATAACCGAGGGTAATGCAAAGTAAAACCGCATACCGATAAATCGCAAACGGGAATTTTCTGCCGCAAAGCGGGAAATTCCCGTTTTTCGCCGCATATAATGAACGGAAGCGGTGCGCAAGCGCCGCAAAACGCCGCAATGGCATCGGGAGGACATTATATGCTGCTGTTTTCACATCTGTTTTCTCTGCTCGGGAGCACGTTTTCAACACTGCTCGGCCGTTTTTCCTTCTTTTCGCTGCGGGTCAGCTCCCCTGGCAGCTTTCCCCCGCCGCTTGCGCCCGAGGAGGAGCGCAGACTATTTATTAAAATCGCAGAGGGCGACCCAGACGCACGCCGCACGGTGATTGAGCATAATCTGCGGCTCGTCGCGCATATAATTAAAAAATACGGCTCATGCGGCACCGATCAGGATGATCTGATGTCGCTCGGAACAATAGGCCTTATCAAGGCTGTAGACACCTTCCGCCCCGATTGCGGAACGCACTTTGCCACATACGCGAGCAAGTGTCTGCAAAATGAGATACTTATGTATTTCCGCTCGCGGAAAAAGCTATGCTACGAGGTTCCGCTCGGCGAGACAATCGACACCGACAAGGACGGAAATCCGCTTACATACATGGATATCATCAGCGTTAAGGACACGATAGCCGAGGATCTTGACCGACGGATGGGAATAGAAAAGGCGCTGCGCGGCGTCGATACCCTGCTCTCGCCGCGCGAGCGGGAGATAATCGTCCTACGCTACGGGCTCGGCGGGCGGCGCGGCATGCCGCAGCGCGAGATAGCAGCGCGGCTCGGAATATCGCGCTCGTACGTCAGCCGCATCGAAAAGCGGGCGCTCGGAAAGCTCCGCGAGGGAATGTAGCTGTTTCTTGACAAATATCGGCTGCGCGGTTATAATTATATCAGTAATGAGTACACGGAGGAATTCGATGCTTTACTGCGTTACCGATATCGGCTCAAACACCGTAAAGATGAACATCTTCGACCGCCGCCCAAGCGGCGAGCTGCGTCTTGTCTACGCAGCAAGCTCAACGCTCGGACTTGCGGGACACCGCGAAAACGGAGCGCTTACCGACAGGGGCACCGAGCTGCTGACCGCGCTGCTGCTGAAATACCGAAAGGATGCCGTTGCGCACGGCTGTGACGAGCTGCACGCATTCGCGACGGCGAGTCTGCGCAATATCACAAACACCGAGCAGGTGTGCACGCGGATACTGCAAAAGACAGGTATGTATATCGACGTGCTTTCGGGCGAGGATGAAGCGCGCATGAGCTTTCTCGGCATGAAGCGGGAGATAGGCGGAGCGGCGCGCGGAATGACCGTAGATCTCGGCGGTGGGAGCTGCGAGCTTATTCGTTTTGAAAACAGCGAACCTGTCGGGTCGGTGAGCATTCCGCTCGGCTGTGTGCTGCTGCGCGACCGATTTGTGCTGAGCGGAAGGTTTCCGAATGCGTCGGAGAGCGAGGAAATATACCGCTGCATGCTGGATGCTGTTGAGAGCTGCGGAATTCTGTGCAACGGCACAGACTGCGGTACAATCAACGGCACATGCGATACAGGCGATGACGGATTTCTCGTCGGCGGAAGTGCGCGTGTGCTTTTCAAGCTCGCCGCAGCATGCGGAAAACCCGAATCCGCAGCGCGCAGGGAGGCTGCAGATTATATTGAGATAGACGGAGAGCGCTTTCCTTACCGCACGGGCTGCAATGAGGCATCGCGCGGCACACTTCGGAGGGCGGATTTTGACAAAGTCTGCGACTGCTATGCCGAGGCATACCGCAGCACAGACACCGCCGCGATGGTAGGTCTTCTTGTTCCCGACCGCGTGTCGACCGCTGTTCCGGGCATGCTCGCGCTGCGCGCGATTGCCGATGCATGCGGGCTTGAAACGCTGCATCATTGCACCGCCGGTGTACGCGAGGGCTATCTCGAATGTCTTACCGAGACGGAGCGGCTTACAAAATGATTTTTTCCGATTCCGACCTTCGGCAAATCGGCAATATACCGACATTTAAAACACGGCAGCACCGCCGCTGCGAACACACGACAGTGCTGCACGAGAAAATGCGCTATAACACAAGGAATTACAAATGCAGATATACGAAAACACACATGACCCCATACTGTTCGAGGGTATAGTCTCGGTAAGAGCACTGCTTGAAGCTGCCGAGAACGGCTATAAGCCGAGACATATCGAGCGCATTGTCGTAGCAGAGGAACGCGCCGCTGCGGCGAAAAAAGAGCTCGGGTGGCTGCGCGCACGTTCGCATGCGCTCGGATTTGAGCTCTGCACCGCGCCCCGCAGCGCAGTAGATGCCGCAGCAACAGGCACGACGCACGGCGGTATTCTCGCTTACTGCGAGCCCCGCGAATATCCGACGCTTGACTGTGATTTCATCGCGCGCACGAAAAAGCACGGCTTTTACGTGATGATAGAGGGCATCGAGGACCCGTATAATTTCGGCTACGCGCTCCGCTCCGTATACTCTGCAGGCGCAGACGGCATAATTCTCTCCCCTCGCAACTGGCTGAGCGCGGCGGGCACAGTATGCCGCTCAAGTGCGGGCGCATCGGAGCTCGCCGACATCGCAACCGCGGCGGGCGCAGACGCTGCCGCTGTTTTCCGCGGTGCGGGCTTTCGCATCATCGGCACCGACCTCGACGATTCGGTATCCGTATATGATGCCGATCTGCACTATCCGCTGCTGCTTATAATAGGCGGTGAAAAGCGCGGCATCTCCCATGCGCTGAAGGAGCAGACCGACGAAATAGTGCGCCTCGACTACGGCAGAGATTTTCCCGAGGCACTGTCGGCGGCATCAGCCGCAGCTATTCTTTCGTTTGAGGTGCTGCGGCAGAACAGAGGCTGAGCCGCAAGCCGAAAAAAAGGCTCAGCATCCGCTGCTTATTCTTTCGCTATCCGCCGCACAGCTTTGCCGATGCAAAATCAAGCTGCGATATCCCGACTCGGCATATCAAAAGAATCATAAGCAAACCGACAGAACAGTGACCGTTTCCGCATATCCCGCATATAATGTACATGGTACAAAACAACGGGAAAGGAACGGTCGCTTTTTCTATGAAGAAGGAATTTTTCGCCGCCATGAACAGCTACGGCGGCTTTGTCTCACACTACAAGACCAGCTTTGCGCAGGAGCGCAGATACATAATCAAGGGCGGACCCGGCTGCGGGAAATCAACGCTTATGCGGAGGATAGCGGCGGAAGCGGAGCGGCGCGGCTGCGATGTCGAATACTACGACTGCTCCTCCGACCCCGATTCGCTCGACGGTATCGTTCTGCCGTCGCTCGGTATAGCGCTGTTCGACGGTACGGCACCGCATGAGGAGGCGGCGAGCGCCCCCGGGTGGCGGGATAATCTTATCGACCTCGGCGCATTTTGGGATACCGAGCTGCTGCGGGCGCATCAGGATGAGATAATCGTGCTGTCCGAGCATAAGTCCGCAGCGTATCACAACGCATACCGATATCTCGGAATGGCGGGTACTGCGGCACTGCTGCGGCTCGAGCTGCTCGGCGAATGCATCGACACCGATGCGCTCAGCGCTGCGGCGGCACGGCTAACACGCAAAGCAACGGCGGGATATACGCGCGCTGCAAAATCGCACGAAGCGGCGACCGACCGAAAAGCCCCCTTAGAAAAGACAGCGGGCAAAAAGGCTGTAAGCGTTAAAACAAAGGCTGCAAACAGTAAAGCAAAGGCGGGAAACGGGAGTATTTCCCGGGAAATAAGTACGCAATCCTGTGTTGAAGTTTCAGGCCGTGCATCGGTTTGCTGCGAGTCAATCATCAGCCCGCAGGTGACTGTCGGTGCGCTCGGTATGTGTGGATACGTCTACCGACCGACACTTGAGCAGGATGCCGACGAAATAATAGCGCTGCGCGACTGTCACGGTGCAGCGGCGCTGCTGCTTGAAGAGGTCAGCCGCAGACTGTGCGCGTGTGGGATACCGCATACCGCGGGGCTTGATGCGCCGAGCGGCGATGTTTGCGTCATACGCGCGGGCAGCGTCGCGATAACACTTCGCGAAGATATCGCGCGTGCGCGCGGCGTGCGGATGCAAAGCTGTCGAAAGCTGCTGCGCACCGACAGCAGAACCGGGCGGGCATTTGCGGAGCTTGACTCTGCGATGGAATTGTTTACAGAGCTCGCAAAAAACAGACTCGCTGAAGCAAAAACGGCGCATTTTGAGCTCGAGAGGATATACGGCGAGGTGATGGACTATACAGCGGCAGACCGACTGTGCAATGACCTTATCTCGCGTCTGCTGCCGCCCGCACGAAAGACCGCACGAAGGTCTGCCCAAACAACCTCACAAAATCATTCTGCAAAGGCTGCCCCCAAGTCCACCTCAAACGCCGAGCAAAAGCCCACGCGGAGAAAACAAAGTGAGAAGACAAAAAATTAAAGCTCCGGAAGGCGCTTATAAATAGACGCAATACTGCTCAGGGAAATAAGATTCAAAACATCGAAGCGCCTACACTCAAAAATGACGGTGTAGGCGCTTCGGCTTTTGATATTATGTTATTTTTCGGCGTCAAGGAAGTACTGAGCGGCGGTGAGAATACCGTATCTTCCGCTCTCATATGTCAGGCCGCCCTGCAGATATGCGGTATACGGAGGTCTCACGGGACCGTCTGCGGAGAGTTCAATTGACGAGCCCTGCGTAAACGCGCCCGCTGCCATAACGACGGGAGAAGTGTATCCGGGCATCTGATACGGCTCGGGCGAAACGAAGGAATCGACGGGCGAGCCCTTCTGAATGCCGCGGCAGAATGCACACAGACGCTCTGCGCTGCCGAGTTGGATGAGTTGGATAATATCGCTGCGGGGCGTGTCGTAGCGCGGCTCGACCGAGCAGCCGAGACGCTCGAATATGTATGCGGCAAAAGCTGCGGTTTTTATCGCCTGAGCGACGATATGCGGCGCGAAGAACAGCCCCTTATACATGCTGCGCGTCGTGCCGAGCGTTGCACCGCCCTCGAGACCGATGCCGGGTGCGGTAAGACGGTAGCCGCAGAGGTCGACCGCCTTGCGGGTGCCCGCGATATATCCGCCGCTCTCGGCAATTCCGCCGCCGAGATTCTTTATCAGCGAGCCGACGAGAATATCTGCCTTCGGCTCGGTCTCCTCGGTAAATTCGCCGTAGCAGTTGTCGACGAATATGTAAGCATCGGAGCGTGCGCGAATAAAGTCGATGAGCTCGTTTATCTGCGAGACCGACAGTGTCGGGCGGTTGAGATAACCCTTTGAGCGCTGAATGAAAGCGACCTTGACATTCTTATCCTCCGCAAACGCGCGCTCAACGGCGGGCAGGTCGACTATATCAGATACGGGATGGTTCGTCGCGGCATCGGTGAATACGCCCTCGCGCAGATCAATCTTTTTAAAGTTGACACCGAAATCGGCAAGGCTGCCCATTCCGCTCTCGCCGTCGACGATGCCGATAACGCTGTCAAGCGTGTCGTACGGCTTACCCGTGACCGACAGCAGCGTATCGCCCGGGCGGAGCAGACCGAACAGACCGATGGTCAGCGCGTGCGTACCCGACGTGATGCTGTGGCGAACAAAAGCCGCCTCCGTGCCGAGTACGTCGGCATATATCTCGTCAAGGGTATCTCTGCCCTTGTCGTCGTAGCCGTAGCCTGTGGTTGGGGCAAAATGCGACTCGCTCACACGATGAGCACGGAACGATTCGAGCACCTTTTCGGTGCATACGGCAGAAATTCTGTCAACATTTGCGAAATGCGGTGCAAGCGCCGCCTCCGCCTCATCTCTGAGCTGTCTCAGTTCTTCTGAAATAACCATCTATATTGATCTCCTAAATTACAATAATATTTTTTCGACATTTTTCGCGCGCGACGACACAGCGCCGCTCACGCGATATCCTGCGCCACTCTCGGATATCCCGCACCATCGACGAATGCGCGGTACGCTAAAAAACGAGCGTATAATCTATTCTCAGCCGAGCATGTCCGACTCTGCTATCGCCGACATCGTAGACGCTGCCGCCTCAAGTGATGCGAGCGAGCATAGCTGCCTTGCAGCGTTTGCCATCTCCGTCGGCACGGCTATAACTGCGGCGGGTACTCCGCAGCCGACCGTCTGGAGTGCGCGAAGCGGCGCGGGAGCGTTAAGCTCCGCAGCCGTGCGGCAGACCGCGCCTATACGCTCGGCAGCCGATATTATACCGCTGCGCAGCTCGGGCGAGCATACTGCTCTGCCGACCTTGCACGGAACGGCGATACCATCCTCCGTCCGCTCGGTATCGGCTGACGTAAGATAGACAAGCGCCTGCGGTCCGACCCCGCGCACGGCGCACACAACGTCGGGAACGGCGGATTTTCCGCCTACGGCGAATATAAACGAAATATCATGACGCGGCACAAAGCCCTCCTCAGAGAGCCCGAGCAGCACCGTCAGCATAGCCGAGGCAGCACCGCACGACTCGGCGGATGTCGAGACAAGCAGTCTGTCGCCGAGTACGGCATCATAATGAGAAATTGCAATATAATCCCCGGGGGAGATGCCCGGATGTCTGCCGTCTGCACAGCAATCGTGAGCGACCCCGTGTTCGGTATCGCAAGCATAGTACGACTTGCACGTATTGTCTGTATTGACAGCATTGCCCGTCGAGATAAACATTTCGTCTGCGGACGGTATTTTGAGCGCATCGCGACGCGCGGTAAGATGCAGCGGCACGGCGCAGATAACGCCCTCTGCGCTGCAGTCGCCGCCGCGAACGGAAACTAGCTTTCCGTACAGCGTGTCGGTACGGATATCCGAGACGCGCTCAAACGATACGCCGTCGTCTGCAACGGATGTGACCATCATACCGTGCGAGTCTATATGCGTTGCAAAAGCAAGCCCCGCACCGTTCTCTCTGCCGTGCAGCACCGCGGTGAGACTGCCTCTGCGATCGGTCGAGCAGTCTATCCCCGCGGCGCCGAGCATATCGGCAATAACCTTTATCCGCTCGTGCTCACGGCCCGTGGGCGCAAACGCAGCGCTCAACTGCCTGAAAACCGACAGAATACGTTCGTTCATGTTCACATACCTGCTCCGCGGAGCAAGACTTCCTTTCTTTTCAGTATTCGGTGAGATTCGGTATTATCTCAGCGTGATTCGGCGTAATTCAGTGCTGTCTCAGCGTGAATCAATGGTACCTCAGTGTGATTTATCGCCGTCATTGCAATCGCCGCACACAGCAGCGCTCGCGGTTTAAAACTCAACTCCCGCCGCGATGAAATCGCGCAGTGCCCTTGCGGTGAGCACTATGTCGACGATATCGACCGTCTCAGACGGTGTGTGCATATTCTTCTCGGGAATGCTGAGCACAGCCGTCGGTATACCGTCGTGCAGACTGATGATAGCATCGCCGTCGGTGCCCGTGCCCGATGTCTCAACGATAGTCTGTATCGGCGTGCCCGCGCTGCGCGCGCGGGAAATAATTGCATCGGTCAGACGGCGGTCGGTGAGCACCGAATACGAGAGTGACGCACCGCCGCCCGTTTTCAGCGTCCGCGATTCCTCAGTTCCGCGCACCCGCGCAAAGCCGACATCGACGGCTATCGCATAGTCGGGGGCGAGCGCGTAAGCGCCCGTTATCGCCCCGCGGGCGGTCGTTTCCTCGCCCGACGACAGCAGCACGGCGATATCCCATCCGCCCGTGTCGTCGCCGAGCAGCTGCATTGCACCCACCGCAGCGGCAATAGAAGCGCTGTTGTCGATGCCGCGCGAAATATACTCGACGCCGTGCACCGCGCGATTGCCCTCGTAGCCTATCGCGTCGCCGACCGAAACAAGCTCGCGCAGACGCTCGGGCTCAAGCCCCGTCTCTATCTCAAGCGCGGAAAGCGGGCAAAGCGACGATTCTTCTTTTCCCGCGCTCGGCGCGCACACGATACCGCTCACCGTGCCGCCGCTGCCGTATATTTTTACGGTCTCCGCGACTATAGCGCGGCGGTCGAGACCGCCTATCGGCGAAAATTTTACCCTTCCGCCGTCGGTTATCTCGCTCACCATCATGCCTATCTCATCGGCATGACAGTCGATGAGCAGCAGCGGAGCGCCGTCCTTGCCCGAATTTTTTCTGCATATAAGACTTCCGAGCGGGGTCTCGGTAACGCTGTCAAAATACGGGCGGACAAGTCGGGTATATGTCGCGGTGCTCTGCTTTTCGTAGCCCGATACACTCATCGTGTCGGTCAGACGGTCAAGCAGTTCTTTAAGACGCTCAGTGAGCGCAGTATATTCGGATACACACATAAACAGTTACCTTGGGGATATAGCGAAAAAATCGAAAATTATCCCCTCCGAGCCGTTATTTCAACAGCCGCCCTTATCCCTTCATAATTTTTGCGTCGGGTGCTTCCGTCAGTCTCCGCACCCGCCTATTATCTGCCCGACAAGCTCCTTAAAGCATCTGCCGCGCACCTCAAAATTCGGAAAAGCATCAAAGCTCGCACACGCGGGCGAGAGCAGCACAACATCCCCGCTGTGCGCAAGTGCGGCAGCTGCGCGCACCGCGTCGTCAAAATCGGGGCATATCTGCAGCTCGGGTACGGGCTCGCCGCGCTCGCTTCTGCGCTCGGCTTCCGCCGAGACTGCGCCGTATATCTTCTCCGCCGTAGCGCCCGTCATAACCGCAGCGCGCACCCGCTCGCATATCGGAGCGGCAAGCGGCTCAAACGGTATATGCTTATCGTAGCCGCCGCAGATGAGAATTATACTGCGCGGCGCAAAATTTCCGAGTGCCGCTATCGTCCGCGTAGGCGATGAATCTATCGAGCTGTTGTAATATCTTATGCCGCCTCGCTCGCCGACAAGCTCGCAGCGATGCTCAACTCCCGTAAATGTCGACGCGACCGCATGCACTGAATCGGCATTGGCGATACCGCGCAGCGCACCGACGGCAGCCATATAGTTTTCTATGTTATGGTGTCCCGGAAGAAGAATATCCGAGCAGCTTACAATGCGCTCTCCGCCCGCCGTTATGTACCCGCCGCGCTCGCAAACGTCACCGCCGTCACCGAAGAAAAGCAGCTCCGTGCCCTCTGGGGCGCGGCTTGCCATATCGCGCGTATAGCTGTTTTTCGCGTTCAGAACAAGTCTGCTACCGGTTCTCATATGCAGGAAAATGTTCTCCTTTGCGCCGACGTATTCCTCCATCGTACCGTGATAATTCAGATGGTTCGGGGAAATATTCGTCACCACCGCGATATCGGGTGAGAGCGTCATCGTCTGCAGCTGAAAGCTCGAGAGCTCAACTACGGCATAGTCATTCTCGGTCATATTGCCGAGCTCGGGCAGCAGCGGGCGACCGATGTTGCCGCCGACAAAAACGCGGTACCCCGCAGCCTTTAAAATCTCGGAGATGAGCGTCGTTGTAGTCGTTTTTCCGTCGCTGCCTGTGATGCCGATAATCCTGCACGGGCAGAGCTCAAAGAACAGCTGCATCTCGCTTGTCAGGATACTGCCGCGAGCGACCGCCTCGGTAAAGCCCGGAACGTCAAAGCGTATACCGGGTGCTCTGAAAATATAATCGTCTCTTATGTCGTCAAGATATGCCTCTCCGCAGCAGAGCTTAACGCCCTTGCGCCTCAGCGCCTCGGCGCACGGCAGCTGCGCTTCTTCCTTTCGGTCGCGCGCCGTAACGATCGCGCCGCGGGAGAGCAGAAAATCTATCAGCGGATAGTTTGATATGCCGATACCGCATACCGAGCAGCTTTTTCCGCGGAAATCCGTTTCCTCTATACAAGTATACATGGCATAACTCCGTTGTGACCCTTCGGTCGGAATAAAATTTGCACTGCTTCGTAAAAAACGGGGCCGTTAAAAAACGAATTTTTTAACAACCCCATGAACTGAGTCTATAAGCCGGGTTCTGTAAGCGCGTATGCGCCGACGATCATCTATCTTGCCGTCACGTTGCCGTGCCGATCCTCGCCACCCATGGAATTCTGTCGGGCAGACATCAGCTCGCGCTGCTTCCATAAACGGTGTTGCTCCGGATAGGGTTTACACTTGCACGGTGTTACCACAATGCCGGTGAGCTCTTACCTCGCCTTTTCACCCTTAGATGCATAAGCATCCGGTTCTTTTCTGTTGCACTTTCCCGGAAGTCGCCTTCGGCGGACGTTATCCGTTATCCTGCCCTGCGGAGCCCGGACTTTCCTCATGATACGACCTTTCGGCATAATATCACGCGATCGTCCGACTCAGTTCTGTATTATTATATACATCGGAGCCGATTTTGTCAACCGCACAGCCGCATATCGGCGTTAAAATCTGTGCGGCGGCTGCCGCTCTTACGCCTTATATTTGCCCGAGAGCAGCGCCTGCTTAACGTCCCACAGCTTCTGAGACAGATCGACGTAGTAGTTATGCGGGTTTTCAAAACGCTTGACCTCATCCCACTGCAAATCGAGCTGAGCCGCGCAGTAGTCGCGTATCTCGGATGCGGTGGGCGATTCGTAAACGCACTCGCCGCCGATGAATATGGGCTTCTGCAGCTCCTCTATGCGGTAATCCTCAAGCACCTTGCGCTTCCAGATATGCTCGGGGTCGAACAGCTCGAGCGGCTGACTCGGGTCTATAACCTCGTCATGCACGGTTATAAGATCGGCTATCGCCTTTCCGCTGTCTCCCTCATAGATGCGGTAGAGCTTTTTGTAATGGGGATTTGTTATCTTAGCTGTGTTCTCGCTTATCTTTATTTTCGGAATGATTGTACCGTCGTCGCGCTCAATAGCGGCAAGCTTATAAACGCCGCCGAAAACGGGCGAATTCTTCGATGTGATAAGGCGCTCGCCAACGCCGAAAGAATCAATGCACGCGCCCTGCTGAATTGTGTCACGGATGATGTACTCATCGAGCGAGTTGGATACGACTATCTTGCAGTCGTACATTCCCGCCTCATCGAGCAGCTTGCGCGTCTTGCGCGTAAGATATGTGATGTCGCCCGAGTCAATGCGCACGCCGCACTTTGTTATGCCGTTCGCCTTGAAAGCCTTGATAGCGTTCGGCACACCGCTCTTAAGTACATTATACGTATCGACAAGCAGCGTCGCAGCGGTCGGATAGAGCTTGCAGTAGGTGTCGAACGCCTCATACTCGCTGTCGAACATCTGCACCCATGAGTGTGCCATCGTGCCGACTGCGGGGATACCGAAGCGCTCGTCCGAAATAGCACATGCCGTGCTTGAGCAGCCGCCGATATATGCGGCTCTTGCACCGAGAATAGCAGCTGAAGCACCCTGCGCGCGGCGTGAGCCGAACTCGCTGACGGGTCTGCCCTCTGCGGCGCGGACAATGCGGTTAGCCTTTGTAGCTACAAGCGACTGATGGTTGAACACAAGCAGCAGATAAGTCTCGATAAACTGCGCCTGATATGCGGGCGCGCGGACGGTTATGACCGGCTCGCTCGGGAATATCGGCGTGCCCTCGGGTACTGCCCA
This sequence comes from uncultured Eubacteriales bacterium, assembly GCA_900546695.1. Taxonomy (GTDB): domain Bacteria; phylum Bacillota; class Clostridia; order Oscillospirales; family CAG-272; genus UMGS911. Next base: position 64,673 of record URDX01000003.1, read on the forward strand.
GATATCGCCCGTAAAGCGGAAGGTGCGGAGCATTTCAAGAAAGCGCTCGTCAAAGCAGCCTCTGCCGCGGAGGTATTCGATATCCTCCTCGGTGAAATGCAGGTTCTTTACATAGTCGATTATCTGCGCGAGACCTGCGGCGATGGCAAATCCGCCGCCGTCGGGAATCTCGCGGAAGAAGATATCAAAGTATGTGATTCTGTCCGCCATTCCCTTGACAAAATAGCCGTTAGCCATCGTCAGCTCATAGAAATCGCAGAGCATGGTATAATTCTCGGCATAATAATTGAATTGTGACATTGTTCAGCCTTTCCGTTTCGGAAATCGGGGCGCGGAGACTGCAGCGCCGCGCCCGATCGGGTTAATTTTTGTGTCGGCATCGCCGACGGTCGTACCCGCTGCCATGCAGCAGTGAGCTGCTTATATCGGTCAAAGAGTGCGCAGGAAGCCTATCAGACGGGATGCGATAATGCGGTTGCCCTCGTTGCAGGGATGGAGTCCGTCGGGACAGAGCTTTTCCTTATTCGACGGAACATCGGGAACGATACCGCTGCACGCCCACAGATCGAGCACGGGAACGGCGTACTTCTCGCACACCTCGCGCAGAATGTCTACATAGAGCTGCATCGGCTTACCGTTGCCCATACTCGGCGCATCCTCGTTCTCACGGTGGATGGGGGTCATAACGACTACCGTCGCGGACGGGTACTTCTCTATGAGTCCGCGGATAAGCTCATGGCACGCACCGTAGTATGTATCTCCCGTGCGGTCGGTAGGCAGTCCGATGGGAGCCTCGCCGTGACCGTAGTCGTTAGTGCCGCCGAAAACGACAACAACATCCGCGTCGTCGTCCATCTTCCTATAGCGGTCGCAGTATGCCGAGCCCTCGTCGTCCGACTGACGCGCGATGCGCGTTCCGCTGATGCCGTAGTTGCGCGCCTCAGCGAGCTCCGCATCATGCTTTACGATGTTGACATACATCGCCTCGGGATCGGTCGCGCCGACACCCTCGGTAATGCTGTCGCCTAAAAAGTTGATCTTCTTTCCCTTGAGTTCCATCTTGTTATACCTCTTTTTTTATTACTCAACCGTCATGGCAGCCATGGTATCGGGTGACATGATATTGACAAAGGTGGTTCCGCAGTTGAGCAGGAGCGGCGAGCCGTCCTCGCGGAAGAGATGAAGCGGCTCGTCAACGCCGTTCTTGGTCCACTTAATGTTTATGTACTTACCGCCCGAGATGAAGAGACCGTTTCCCGAGCCGGTGGTGTATACGTTGATATGGTTTTTTTCGTCATGGCGCAGCTCGTGCGGGCACGCGATGACAAGCACGTTCGTAAACGCTATCTGCTCCCCCGTCGTGCCGTCGATATGCGCCCAGTCTATAAACTGCCAGCGCTTGTATTTGTTCGTCGCCTCATCGTACTCGTAGCGCGGCTGATGCACTCCCGTGTATGGGATAACGACCTTTACGGCGCTGCCGCCGCCCTCGGTCGCGTTCTGCGGCTCGGTGTACGGGATGAAGTTAAAGCTCGTATCGGTGTCGTCGCTCATCTCGGTTTCAAAGCCGCGCTTCTCTATCGCCGCCTTCAGCAGCTCGCCGTTTGCCATCGCGCTGTGCTCCATGCCCATATTCGCGCGGCGCTCTGGGTCGCGGAAATAGAAGTTATCCCCGCGCAGTCCGTCGAGCTCGTCGGGCTGACGGTTATAGATGTTTGTATATGCCTCCTCGCTTCCGCCGATGTGCGCGTAGATAGCGTCATGGTTTGAAGCAAAATCGAGGTAATATTCGCGGCAGGAGCGTACCGAGCCGACGGTCGGGAGCGATTCGTAGTCATTTACGAGCATCATCATTCGCGTGATACCGCCCTCGACGGTGCACTCGTACATTACCTCGGCATTTGCTATGCCCTCCTGAGGGCAGGCGACGTTGATATTGTTTATCATTATCGCGATGGGGCGATGGTTATGAAGCGCCGTATTTTGGAGCGGCAGACCCGTCAGACGGTTGACCGCAGCGGCGTTGTAGACCTTACTCGAATCAGCATCGGATTCGCTTATGCCGTTCATGCTGTCACACTCGGCGGAGGATGTGTCGGCTCCTATGCCGTCGCCGTCCGTCTTTTTTCCGCATGAAGCAAGCACCGCGGCAGCGGCGCATGTAAGCGCGCAGAGCGCAAGCATTATACGGGGGGTGCGGGATGCACCGCGTTTTTTAAGTTCAGACATTTTTCGCACCTATCACTTGTTCATCTGCTCGAGCCAGATAAGACCGATGTCGAGCGCGTCGTACAGTCCGTTCTTCTGCGTCTGCTTTACCACACGCTCGTGCGAGGGCTTTGACGTATCCGTGCTGAGTATCTGCACGAGAACGTTGTCGGGTATCTTCTTCGTCTGACCGAGCACCTCTCCGTCCTTCTCGGACAGTATGAGCAGGAAGAGTATGTACTTGTCGTCCATTCTGCCATAGCAGATAGCGTTCTTTTCTCTGATGAAGGGCTTGTCGCGGAACATGATGTAGTTGCCCGCTTCGATAGCCTTTACTGCGTCCTTTATCTCTGCCATAATAATTCTCCGTTCATATACGATGATTTTGTCGGGCGCATCGCCTGAGCGATCGCCGCAGCGAAATTTATTCAATCACTTTATTATATTATTTTTTGAGCGGATTGTCAATAGCCGAGCGGCGAATGTACACCCTGCCGCTAAAATACCTTCTCCGCCGCGCGTGCGGCGATCGGGCTGCAGCTCGGCATGCGGCGACCTATCGGCTGCGGCGGGTAGCAAACCGCGAGCGAAAAACAGACGAGGCAGCAGCGCCCCGTCTGTATACGATATATCGCTTACTTCGGCAGATATCAGCAATAAACCCGGATCATATGCGAGCTATATCCGAATCACATTCGAGCAGACATCCGCGTCATATCAGCTCCCGATAATCGCGGTCGGGCAGCTGCGGAAAGTCGAGACACGGCTCAGACTGATACCAATATGCGACCGACGAGATATCATCCTGCAGCGGGAGATATTTCGCCTCTTCTCTTGCCTCCGAGCGCCATCCGAGCGCCTGAACGGTCACGCGCAGATCGTGCTCAAAGCGAATCGGGTCGGTTATATGCCAGCGATACATGGAAAACCTGTGCTGAGACAGATTCTGAGTATCGGTCTTGGTCGGGTAAAAGCCCGTATACGCAGTCGAAAAGTCCTTGTACTTCCAATGCATCGCAAAGCCCATCGCGCCGCAGAAATAGTCCTCCACTCCCGTGCCGCAGATGGTCGGAAACTCGTCGTCGCCGTCAATAAAGAACTTCATCTCACCCTCGCCCCACCAGCGCGAGTTGTTAGAGCCCCAGAACAGATGGGTGCCTACGTAATGACCCTTACCGCGGATGCCGTCGAGAATAACATAATCCTGCTTGTACGGCAGCGGATTTACACGGCGGAACTGCGCGTGAAAATATGCGCTGTCATCGGGAATGTCGGTCAGTGTATAGTCTATCTGATAGTATACGACGATGTCGCGGTCGTTTGTGTTTTCGAGCGTTATGCGCGCGCTCTTTTTAAACGGCATATGCCAGTAGCAGTTAAAGCCGTTGAGCGGGTTGCAGCAGACGGCAAGCGAATTTATCAGGCACTCGTCGTCAGCCGACGGATGCGCGAAAAAGTCGCCTATCGGGCACTCGACCGACGGCTTTTCGCAGCCATCCCAGTACATGCGCAGAATGAGGTCGCGGAAGGTTCCGAGCGGGGTTATCCAGATATGCGTTATCGCCCCGGGCTCGTTTATCTCGCCGAGAGTAAAGGTCTGTCCGCTCTTTACGACGATGGAAGGCGATATCTTCCATCCCCTGCCGAGCTCGCTTGCAAACGCAGCGCCCGTGCCCTCCGTAGCCATTCCGCCCATGCCCTTTTCACCCGTAAAGTTTTCGGGAGATATCGAACGCGAGCGGGCATTCGACAGGCGCGTGAGATCGCCGAGATCGGATGTAAGTCCGTTAAACATGGTCATGCTCCTCCGTAATTTTTTCTTTACCCGAATTCTACGAAAAAGCATTGACATATGCAATATCAAATGTTAGTATTTATTTATCAATTATTGAGTATCTAAGTGAGGCAAGCATGAATTACGATATGTTATCCCCCTATGTGCGGCTTGCCCTCTACTCGGTCATAGAGCCGCCGTTCACGGTCGGAACCCGAATAATTTTCGACTACGAGCTGATATTAATCGACGGCGGAAGCTGCCGACTGACGGTAGAGGGCAAGGAGTATATCTGTCGAAAAAACGACGTTGTTTTTCTCCGCCCGAATGTCGTGCATCGCTTTGAGGGGCTTCCCGAAGGCAGCTTTATTCAGCCGCATGTTCACTTTGACATGTGCGCGGATGAGCTGAGCGATAGGGTCTATATCTGCTATAAGACATACGATGAGCTGACGCGGGAGGAGCGCGGGCTTATCCGCCGCGACATCGTCGACTTTGACATTCCGCCCGTATTCACGCCGGACGATCCAGCATATTTTCGCGCGCAGCTGCTTGAGGTGATCGGGCTGTTCAAGCGGAAGGAGCCCTTTTATCAATTGTTGATAAAAGAAAAGATGCTCGGCCTGATGTATCTCGTATTCTCGCGCTTTGATCGCGAAAGCCGAAAGCACGCCGCCGCGCCGAAGCTCGATATGTTGAACATAAAGAGCTACATAGACGGAAATTACACGCAGCGGATAACGCTCGACACCCTCGCGCGTCGCTTCTATATAAATAAGTACTGCATCGAGGCGGATTTTAAAAAGCAGTTCGGCATCACCGTTATTAAATATCTAAGCTCGGTCAGGTTTGAAAAGGCATGCGCACTGCTTGCGGACGGGCTGAGCGTCGGCGAAACGGGCGAAGCGCTCGGCTTTGAGAACATATACGGCTTCAGCAGATTTTTCAAGAATTACTGCGGCAGGTCACCGAGCGAATACCGAAAAGACAAAGTGTCCGAGTCCCCGCATATCGACGACGCAAATTGACCCTGCAAAAAAATTGACCCTACAAAATATATCGACCCTACATGATAAACGGATGCTTTTTCCGCATAGCGACAGAAGCATCACCGACCGCCAAAGAATAAAGCGCGTCGGCACGGCGCTGCAGCGCGATACCGTGCACGTCGTCTGCGTCGCCGCCGGTCGACGAAAGAATGCGAAACGCGGTCTCACTGCGTCTTGCTGCGGCAAGCAGCCGTTTTCCCCGCTCTCCCGCAGCGAGCACGACGGTAAACTCGGGGCGCTCGGTCAGCATATCGGTGCGTGCGCCGAGCATCGCATGCAGTATCACGCGGCGGATGCGCGCTGAGGTATATTTCTTAGTCGTGACCGACGCGACAAGCTCGTCAAAGCTGCGGCAAGCCGTGATTCGGTCGGCGATGCGGTAATACAGATCATCGCTGAGCCCGTCGATACCGACCGTCGGAGCATCGGCGGAAAAACGGTCGAGTGCAAGCGGATACAGCCGCCCCGTATCGGGCTGCGCCGACAGCAGCGCGGTCATCTCGGGCGGGCAGAGCTCGTTTATCTCATGCGTGTCACCGCCGCGCAGCGCAGCACGGCTGCGGGTAGCCGTTTCATCCCCCACTCGGCGAACGGTGAGCGAAGTCAGCGGGCTGCAGAGACGGCGCAGCGCGCGCAGATATTCTATGCCGAGTATGTCGTTTGCACCGAGCGGGAACGACGCGCCGTAAAGCTCGCGATAAACGCGGTCGCGCAGACGTATATCCGACTCGCTGCGGTCATGCTTTTCCCTGCGCTCCGCAGCGAGTCTTTCCTGATATTCTCCGCTGTCAAGCCGCTCCGCGAGCAGCCGCAGCCCGTCGATATCGCCCGACTCCGAGCCGAAGCAGAGTGCACCGTCAGCGCCGCACGCAGTCGCAACATCCGATGCAATGCTCACGCCCGCGCCCGCAAAATATTCCGCCCCCGAGCACGACCAAGGCGCGGGCAGCTCGAGCACAAGGTCACAGCCGCATCGCACCGCCGCTTCAGCGCGCGCATATTTATCCTGCGCGGCGAGCTCACCGCGCTGCACGACCGAACCGCTCATTATCGCGGCAACAACGCCGTCTCCCGCCGCCGCTCGGCATGCCGAAAACAGCCGCAGATGACCGCGGTGAAGCAGATTGAACTCGGAAATTATAAAAATCGCTTTCATTTATGTGTCTCCCGATAAAAAATTGATAAAATCAGGCGGAAATATCCTCGATTTGTATTGAAAATTTTGCCCGCTTGAGTTATAATGGAACAGTATGTGTAAATAATTAATTTTCCGGAGGAAATAAAAATGAACGTACTTGTAGTTAACGCCGGCAGCTCGTCGCTGAAGTATCAGCTGTTCGACACCTCGACGAACACCGTCAAGGCTAAGGGCATATGCGAGCGTATCGGCATCGACGGCGGTAAGATAACTCACCGCAAGGGCGAGGACGGTGAGAAGCATGTGCAGGAGATCCGGATGGCGAACCATGCAGAGGCTACTCAGGTCGTAATCAACTGCCTCACCGATCCCGAGATCGGCGTTATCTCCGATATGAGCGAGATTGAGGCGGTAGGTCACCGCGTAGTGCACGGCGGTCCTTACTTCTTTGAGAGCTGCCTTGTCACCGACGACGTGATTGAAAAGCTGCGTCTGTGCCACCCCTTCGCACCGCTGCACACCCCTGCACATCTTATGGGTCTCGAGGGCTGCATGGCAATTATGCCTAACACCCCCCAGGTTCTCGTTTTCGACACCGCATTCCATCAGACGATGCCCGAGAAGGCGTATACATATCCGATAAGCGCGGACATCGCCGAGAAGTACTCCATCCGCCGCTACGGCGCACACGGAACGAGCCACCGCTTTGTCTCCGAGGAGATGATAAAGCTGCTCGGTAAGCCTGCAGAGGATACCAAGATAGTTACCTGCCACATCGGAAACGGCGCTTCCATCTCCGCTGTCAAGGGCGGAAAGTGCATCGACACCAGCATGGGCTTTACCCCTCTCGACGGTATCGAAATGGGCACGCGCTGCGGCTCCATCGACCCCGCAATCGTTACGTTCATCATGAAGAACGAGAATCTTTCCCCGGACGAGATGGACAACTACATGAACAAGAAGTGCGGCTTCCTCGGTGTAACTCACGGCTACTCCTCCGACTCCCGCGACCTTGAAAAGTCAATCCGCGAGAACGACGAGCACCGTGCAGACGCTGTCAAGGCAACATCGGTCATGGCATACCAGATTCAGAAGTACATCGGCTCCTATGCGGCTGCAATGAACGGTCTCGATGCCGTTGTATTCACCGCAGGAATGGGTGAGAACAACCCCGAGCTGCGTGAGCGCGTCTGCACTGATATGGAATTCTTCGGAATCAAGATTGACTCCGAGAAGAATGCAAAGGCTCACCATCAGTCTGACATCGTTGAGCTTTCTACCCCCGATTCGCGCGTTAAGGTATTCCTTATCCCGACGAACGAGGAGCTCATGATTGCACGCGATACCGAGAACCTTGTAAAGGCTCTCTGATAAAGCATAGACCGAGGCAACCGGTGCATACCGAAATAAACGGACGCGGAGACCGCGTCATGTATTTATAACAAAATTATACTGTGCTGCCGCGGCTTTGTCAAGCAGCATATGCCGAGCCGCGGGAAAGGATAAGCTATGTTAAAGATAGGCGTAATGCCCTCCTCATTCCGCATACCCTTCAAGGATGCCGCTCTCCGCGCACGCGACATGGGCGCAAAGGGTCTGCAGCCATACGTTACCGAGGGCGAGCTCGCACCCGAAAATCTCACCGCGGACGACCGCCGTGACCTGCTCCGCTTTGTGCGCGGCTGCGGTCTGACCTTCTCCGCGCTCTGCGCCGATTTCGGCATGGATTTTTCCGATTACGGAAATAACGCCGCAGGCATCAAGCGCACCATGAGCATGATGGATCTTGCGCGCGACCTTGATACGCACGTCATAACGACACATATCGGTCACGTGCCCGACGATCCCGAAAGCACGGCATATAAAAATATCTGCCGCACCATCGAGGAGCTCGGCAAATACGGCGATTCGATAGGCGTGTGCTTTGCGACTGAGACGGGACCCGAATCGGCTGTCAAGCTGCGCGGGATACTTGAGCGCGTTGACACAAAGAGCGCAAAGGTCAATCTTGACCCTGCAAACTTTGTAATGCTCTGTGGTCAGGACCCCGTCGAAGCTGTACATGTGCTGAAGGATTACATAGTTCACACGCACGCAAAGGACGGCATCAAGACGGGCGAGACCACATATCAGGAGCTGCCGCTCGGCACGGGCGCAGTACCGTACCCCGAGTATCTTGCAGCGCTGCGCGACGAGTGCTTTGACGGCTTTCTCACTATCGAGCGCGAGTGCGGCGATACCCCCGAAGCGGATATTCAGCTCGCTTTCGATTATCTCACCGAGCAGCTTAAGAGACTCTACTAAGCTGCAGCCGCAGCCGCACAAGGCAAGCGGAAGCAGAATCTCCGCACGCAGACTGTACCGAAATACACACGCAGACTGTACCGAAATACAGATGAACAAGGCAAGCGGGAACAAAAGCCCCCCCCCACCAAGCAACATATCAAAACAGAGGGCCCGAAAGAGCCCTCTGTTTTTTGTCTTGTCTCAGCGACCGTTTACGGCGAAAATGTATGCGGTGTTCGGCTCAAGACGGAAGGTATGACCGTCGTCCGTTTGCGGCGGTTCTGCTGATGTGCAGACAGCGCGGACGGGATACGGGAAGGTATACCGCACGGCTGCACGTGCGACAACGGTATAAAGCATCTCGTCACCGTCACCGCGCGAGAACACAAGCAGCTCGGGCGATGCATAGCATATGCGAAAAACGCCATGCGCGTATACGCTGCTTTCGCTGCGGAGTTTGCCGAGCTCTGCGACAAAAGCCCGCAGCGCGGTATCCTCACGCCCCCACGGATACGGGCGGCGGCAGAACGGGTCGTGATAGCCCTCGACCCCCGCCTCATCGCCGTAAAAGACCGACGGCACGCCGTAAACGGTAAAAAGCACGGCAAACGCGCAGCGCAGTCGTGCTGTAGCGTCCGACCGCTGCTCCCGTGTCATGCGCAGCGCGCACAGCTCGTCCTCGCTTCTGCCGTCGCCGCTGACCCCGCCGAGCACGGTAAGAACGCGCTCGGTATCGTGCGTTCCGAGCAGATTCATGAGCGAATCCGACACCGCGCGCGGATAGCGGCGGTAGATACCGACCGCAGTGCTCACGAACAGCTCGGCATCGCCGCGCATGATATAACCGATTATCGCCTCGCGCATAGGATAGTTCATGACAGAATCAAGCTCTCCGCCGAGCAGATAGCTGCGCCGCTTGCCGTATGCTATCTTATTCGACGCATCCTCCCATACCTCGCCGATGACCGCGCCGTCATCGCGCTCGGCACGCACCGCACATCGAATATCCGAGATAAAATCATCGCTCAGCTCGTCCGCAACGTCGAGACGAAAGCCCGCCGCACCGAGCCGCATATATCTGCGTATAACGCCGTTCTCGCCAACGATAAAGCGTCGGTAACCAGGGTCGGCGCAGTTGACGCGCGGCAGAATTTTTATTCCCCACCAGCACTCGTATTCGTCGTCGGTCGCACCGAAATTATACCAGCTGCGGTACGGCGAGTCGGGATTTTTGTACGCCCCGCCGCCGTAGCGCGAATAACGGTCAAAGTAGCGGCTGTCCGCGCCCGTATGATTAAAAACGCCGTCGAGCAACACGGATATACCGCGCTTGCGCGCCTCACCGCAGAGCCGAGCAAACGATTCGTCGTCGCCGAAAGAGGGGTCGATGCGCATATAGTCGGCGGTGTCGTACTTGTGATTTGAAGGTGAATCGAATATCGGGCTGAGATATATCACCGTAACGCCGAGCGATGCGAGATAGTCGAGCTTTTCGGTGATGCCGTCGAGGTCGCCGCCGAAAAATTCGTTGTTCTTAAGCTCATCGCCGCGCACCGACGCATGCTGCAGCTTATCCGTATACCAATCGGATGCGAGAGTGCCGCCCGCGCGCACGGTGTGCTTGCCCGACGAGGCGAAACGGTCGACAAAGATATGGTAGATAAAGCTGCCCGGCAGCAGGCATTCCCGCTCGGGTCGGTAGAGCAGCAGCTGACGCTCGCCCGCTCCGTCTTTCATCGGTGTAGGATGCTCATCCTCTCCGCCGAGCAGAAGCACGTCATCGCCGCAGCGCAGCTCGTAACGATAGTAGAACAGCCCGCCGTCAGACATCGCCGCAAGCTTATCGCCGCCGACATGCATAGTAAACAGACATCCGCCCTCGCAGAGCGAGCGCTCCGCCTCAAGCTGCATTCCGCACTCTCCCCTGCCCGACGACAGCCCGTCGGCATGGATATACAGCGCCGCAGAATCTGCATCCCCGTCGCAGCGCAGACGAAAGGCAAGTGCGGTATCGCGCGGAAATGCGCCCGCGGGCGGCGCACTGCATGAATACGATGCGTCACTTGAACAAGGTGCGTCGTAAATCTGCTGCGCGACATATGCAGCATCGGCGATAATTTCTTCGGTAAATCTATGACATTCGAGCATGTTCTTTCTCCGCTCTGTTTTAACTTGATAAAAACTAAGTAAGCACGGCAGAGCCCCGTCGCGAGGCTCTGCCGCGCAAATTTTCCGTTATGCAATATCCACCGCGTATATTTTCGCCGTGCAGATTATTGCCGTGCGAGCCAATACCGCTGTGCGTCATTGCCGCACGGTGCGGGAATCATCCGCACGTCATGCATCACTGTCGCTTACGGCAGCTTACAGCTTAACGACCGGCTTAATATGCCAGATATTATCAGCATACTCGCGTATGCTGCGGTCGGAAGCGAAATATCCCGCGCCCGCGATATTAAGCAGTGCTTTGCGCTGCCATGCACGGGTATCGAGATAGTCGCGGTGCATCCGCTCGGTAATGTTCATATACGACTCGAAATCCGCAAAGCACATATACGGGTCGGAAACGCCGTGACTGAACATAAAGTAGTTGACGAGCTCGGGGAAGCGATTGCCCGCAAAGCCGCTGCGCAGCGAGTTCATCGCGCCTGCCAGAGCGGGATTCTTACGATAATATTCGCTCGAATCATAGCCGCGCTTCCACAGCTCGGCAACGCCCGCGGAATCAAGACCGAAGATATAGATATTATCGTCGCCCACGGCATCCTTCATCTCGACATTAGCGCCGTCGAGCGTGCCTACGGTGAGCGCGCCGTTTATCATAAACTTCATGCAGCCCGTTCCGCTCGCCTCCTTGCCCGCAAGCGATATCTGCTCGCTTATATCGGAGGCGGGGATGAGAATTTCGGCGTTTGAAACGCTGTAATCCTCAAGATAAACTACGCGGATAAGGTCGCGCACGCGCGGGGTGTTCTCTATCTCGCGTCCGAGACTCCATATCAGCTTGATTATATCCTTTGCAAGATAGTATCCGGGTGCTGCCTTGCCGCCGAAAATGTAGGTCACGGGGGTGAATTCGGCATTCGGATTCTCGAGCAGATAGTTATACTGCGTGATTATGCGGAGAACATTCAGCGTCTGCCGCTTATATTCGTGAATCCGCTTAACCTGAACGTCGAATATCGATGAGGTATCTACCTTTACGTCGAAACGGTCGGAGAGGAAGCGCGCCATACGTGCTTTATTCTCGCGCTTGATATCGGCGAGCTCGTCGAGCACCGCAGCATCATCCGCATATGCAGCAAAATCGGCAAGCTGCTCGGGATGCAGACGGAAGCCGTTGCCTATCTTGCGGTCGAGCAGCGCGGTAAGCCCCGGATTCGATTCGCAGAGCCAGCGGCGGTGCGCGATACCGTTTGTTACGTTTGTGAACTTATACGGCATCGCCTTATAATAATCGTGAAATACCGAGTCCTTAAGTATCTCGGAATGAAGCGCGGAAACGCCGTTTACGGTATGCGATGCAGCAACGCTGAGATTAGCCATTCTGACCTGATTGTACGCAACTATCGACATGCGGGATATCCTATCCCAGTCGCCCGGATAGAGCTTCCACAGATCGGCGCAGAGACGGCGGTTTATCTCCTCTACTATCATATAGACACGCGGCAGCTTGAGCTTGAACAGACCGACATTCCACTTTTCGAGCGCCTCGGGAAGTACCGTATGGTTCGTATAGGAAACGACCTCGGTCACTACCGACCAAGCCTTATCCCATGAGTAGGAGTAGACATCCATGAGTATGCGCATCAGCTCGGGCACGACAAGTGCGGGATGCGTGTCGTTGATATGGATGGCTACCTTATCGGCGAAATTATAGAGCGTTCCGTACGCGCGCAGATGGTCTGCGATAATGCACTGCAGCGATGCGGAAACAAGGAAATACTGCTGCGAGAGACGGAGCAGCTTGCCCTCGTCGTGCTCATCGGAGGGATAGAGCACCTTTGAGATAAGCTCCGCACTCGTCGTCTCGTGCATCGCGCTCTCGTACTGCCCCTGCGAAAACAGACTCATGTTGACATTCGTGCTGCTCTTAGCGCGCCACAGACGCAGATTGTTGACAGCCTCCGAGTCCGCGCCCGATATCATTATATCATACGGCACGGCTATGACCTCGTCGTAGTCGTCGTGCGTTACGGTCAGGCGGTCGCCCTCCCAGCTCTCGGTGACGTTTCCGCCGAAGCGTACCGAGAAGGTCTTATCCGTACGGGGTATCAGCCAGCTGTCGCCGCCCTCAAGCCATGTGTCGGGGAGCTCGACCTGATTTCCGTCGATTATCTTCTGCTTGAACAGACCGTACTCATAGAGTATCGAAAAGCCTGTTGCGGGATACGCAAGGGTGGTGAGCGAATCCATAAAGCATGCGGCAAGTCTGCCGAGACCGCCGTTTCCGAGACCAGGGTCGGGCTCCGCCTCGTAAAGCGATTCGAGCGAAATGCCGATATCCGAGAGCACGGTGCGCATCTCATCCTCTATGCCGAGATTTACGAGATTATTGTGCAGCGAAGGTCCGATAAGGAACTCCATGCACATATAATAAACCCGCTTTGACTGCTGCTTTTTCATCTCCGCCTTGAACGCGCCTCTGCGGTCGAGCAGCATATCCTTCACACAGAGAATGACTGCGGTATATATCTGCTTTTCGGTCGCGGTGTCGGGCGTCGTTCCGAAGTAGCCCGAGAGCTTGTGCTCGAGCCGCTCGCGGAGCGTATATGTGCGGGTGAGCGGTGCCGTTACCTGCTTTGCCGCCTGCTCTACCATGTCGCCTATCTCGCGGGTCTTTTCGCTTATAGTCTTTTTAGCACGGCTTGCGGCGGTTTTGCCGACCGCAGCGGTGCTCTTTGTCTTTTTACTGTTCTTGCTTTCGTTCTTCTTTTCGCCGTTTTTCATCTGCTGACCTTTCTTATATATTATCAGAAAATGTGAGCGGGCAAGCCCCGCATCAGAGCATGGATTCGTACAGCTGCACGTACTGACGCGCCGACGAGCTCCATGAGAAATCAACACCCATAACCTGACGCACGAGCGCATTCCAGCGCTTACGGTCGGCAAAGATGCTCTCCGCATAGCGTACGGTAGCCATCATCTCATGCGCGTTATAGTTTGCGAACGAGAAGCCGTTTCCGCTGCCGTCGTACTCGTTATATGCGTGAATGGTATCGTAGAGACCGCCCGTCTCGCGCACTATCGGAACGGTGCCGTAGCGCGAGGCTATCATCTGCGAAAGACCGCACGGCTCGCTCTTGCTCGGCATGAGGAACATATCCGCACCCGCGTATATCTGCTTTGACAGCTCTTTATTGAACTCTATCATCGCACAGCAGCGGTCAGGGTGACGCTGCGACAGCCCGCGGAAGAACTGTTCAAAATCGCTCTCGCCAGTGCCGAGCAGCACGAACTGAATATTATCGGCGGCAAGCAGCTCGTCGATTATGCGGCAAACAAGGTCGAAGCCCTTGTGCGCGACAAGGCGCGATATCATCGCGACTACTGGAACATTCTTGTCGGGCTCAAAGCCGCATTTCTTCTGCAGCTCGAGCTTATTTTTCGTCTTGCCCGCAAGGCTCTTTGCCGTGAAATGATAATGAATATCGGGGTCTGTCTCGGGATTGTAATAGTCGGTGTCGATGCCGTTTACGATGCCGCTGAGCTTATAGCGGCAGGATTCGAGAATATGCGAGAGACCGTGCGCATAATACGGGTTCATTATCTCCTCCGCATATCTGCGCGATACGGTGGTGACGCGGTCGGCGAGCGCTATCGCACCCTTTGAGAGATTGATGTCGCCGTCGTATTCGACTATGCCGCGATCCCACTCGTAGAGATCGAAAACATCGCCGAGGATATCAAAGCCGTATCTACCCTGATACTCGATATTATGGATGGTATAGACGGTCTTGATGCCCGAATACTCGCGTATCCCCTCGTATTTTCTCTTGAGATAGATTATCGAGAGCGCGCTCTGCCAGTCATTCGCGTGCAGTATGTCGGGGTAGAAGCCGACAGCGCCCATCACCTCGAGCACCGCACGGCAGAAGAACGCAAAGCGTTCGCCGTCGTCATAGCTGCCGTACATCGAGTCGCGTTTGAAATAGAATTCGTTATCGAGGAAGTAGTACTTCACCCCCCCGCGCTCGGTGCTCCAGATGCCGCAGAACTGTCTGCGCCATGCGAGCGGAACGTATATCTCGCGCTCAAAAAACAGCGAGCTGCTGAATTTGTCCTTAACGGATTTATACATCGGCATTATAACACGGACATCCGAGCCCTCGCCGAGACATGACGAAACGGCGGCGGGCAGCGAGCCCATAACATCTCCGAGACCGCCCGATGCAGCGAACGGAAGCGCCTCAGAGGCAACATAGAGTATCTTCATAACATCTCCTAACAGCAGTGTCATATCGTACGGCAGCACGCGGGCGGTATCCCACACGACGCAAGAACCGCGAAACACAATCGGCGTGCTGCGCGATATGACCGTCAAATGATCTTATTTTTCGGTATATAGAAGGGTCGCGTTTCGGCTCCCGCAAGGGTTATATCGCTGCGGATCGTAGCGTATTTATCCGAGATAACGCTCGTCAGCGAAACATTCTCGCCGCACACGGTATTATTCATAATAATACTGTTGCGTATATTACAGCCGCGCCCGACATGCACCCCGCGGAAGATGATGGAGTTTTCCACCTCGCCCTCGATAACGCAGCCATCTGCGATAAGCGTATTCCTCACCGACGACGACGGGCTGTAATAGGTAGGCGGCGAGTTGCGCACCTTTGTCAGTATCGGGCGCTTTTTTACCGCAAACAGCGCACGGCGCACACGGGCGTCGGTGATAAGGTCCATGCTGTGACGGTAGTACGCCTCGATGGAATCGACGGCGGCATAGTACCCGTCAAAGTGGTACAGCGCTATTCTTCCCGCCTCGCCGTGCTCGCGCAGCGTCCGCGCGATTATATCGCGAGTAAAGCTCGTATAGTTGTGCGATATCGACTCCGCAATGACGCGGCGCAGGGTCGATGTGCGCATTACGAGCATACCGAGGCTTTCAAAGCAATCCGCCTCGCTCTCGTACGGGTCGACGGCGAGCTCCGAAACAAAGCCGCTCTGCCCCTCATGGAACATAAGTCCGCTCGATGCCGCAGCGCGCCCCGGACTGAGACGGTGCGCGACTATCGTCATGCGCGCGTCGCGCTCGATATGCGCGGCAAGCACCTCTGAGAGGTCGATATTGCATATAACGTCGGCATCCGCAAGGATAACATACTCATCCGGAATGCCCGCTATATAGTAGTTTACGCCCTTAAGCGACTCAAGGCGTGAAACGGAGGGAGAGCGCGTACCGTACGCCTGCGGCGTGACGTTAGGCGGCAGAAGCTTTATACCGCCGTTCGAGCGTGCAAGGTCCCAATCCTTGCCCGAGCCGATGTGATCCATGAGCGAGAGGTAGTTGTTATTAGTGATGACGCTGATATTGTTTATGTTCGAGTTTGTCATATTAGACAGTACAAAGTCGATAAAACGGTATCGGCATCCGTAGGGTACCGAGGCGATGGTCCGCCGATCGGTGAGCTCAGGGAGCTTTTCGTCATGGACATTTGAAAAAATAATTCCTGATGCAGCCATCTCTATCCTCCGTAGTTTTAATCTTCGGTCTTACGGGCATTGTGTGCCTCGACGTATTTTTCGTCTGCCATAGCGCCGCCGGGTATAACCGAGCCCGGTTCGAGACGTATACCTCCGCCGAGAACGGTAACTTCTCCGCCGTCCTCCTTCGGCTCACCGACTGTCGAACCGTCGCCGATAACGGTATCCGAATCAACGATGCTGTACTGTATCGCCGCACCCCTGCCTATCACAACGTCGTTCATGATTACGCTGTCGCGGACATATGCGCCGCGTTCGATGCGAACTCCGCTCGAGAGCACGCAGTTCTCTACAACGCCGTCTATCTCGCAGCCCTCGGTAACGATACTGTTCGTCACATGCGCATCCGCGCCGAGATGCTGTGGCGGGCTCGCCTCGTTACGCGAATAGATGCGAAACTCGCTGTCGCGGAGATTGAACACAGGATACGAGCCGAGCAGGTCCATATTTGCCTCCCACAGACTCGCTATCGTTCCGACGTCCTTCCAGTAGCCGCTGAAGGGGTATGCGTACATCTTTCTGCCATCAGCGAGCATCGAGGGAATGACATTCTTTCCGAAGTCGTTCGACGAGCTCTTGTCCGCCTCGTCGCGGATAAGATACTCGCGCAGCAGCGAGGTATTGAAGATATATATGCCCATCGAGGCGTTATTGCTCTTAGGATGCTTCGGCTTTTCCTCAAAGTCGGTTATCCGCATATCCTCGTCGGTATTCATTATGCCGAAACGGCTAGCCTCCTCCATCGGTACACGCAGCACCGCGATGGTTGCATCCGCACCCGTTTTCTTGTGCGCCGCGAGCATCTTGGAGTAATCCATTTTATATATATGGTCGCCCGACAGAACAAGAACATAGTCGGGGTCGTAGCGGTCGATGAAACGCAGGTTCTGATATATCGCGTTAGCCGTGCCCTTGTACCACTGTCCGCCGCTCTTTGCCTGATACGGCGGGAGTACGGTCACTCCGCTCTGCGCACGGTCGAGATCCCACGGGCTGCCGTGACCTATGTACTCGTTAAGAACGAGCGGCTGATACTGCGTCAGCACTCCTACGGTATATATTCCCGAGTTGACGCAGTTCGACATCGGAAAGTCGATGATTCTGTATTTTCCGCCGAAGCTGACGGCGGGCTTTGCCGTTCTCTCGGTCAGCGCATAAAGTCTGCTGCCCTGACCGCCGGCAAGAAGCATTGCTACACATTCGGATTTTCTGTACATGGCGAATCCTTTCTCTTTTTATTTTTGCGTCCGCGTCCGCCCTCGTCCGCGCCGCGCATATTATCATTCACACTCGCGCTCGTATCGTCTGCGCTGCGTCCGTCCCCATCCGGATCATGCCCGATACCGTTCGCACCCGCATCCGACCTTTCAGACGATTTATGCGGTCGCGCGTTGTTGGAGGTCTTTTTCAGTATCTGTGCCGAGTATGCGGGAAGCAGCAGACGCAGCATGTGCACGCCGTCCGCAGTACGCTCGGTCTTTACAAGGTCGGAACCTATCTTTTCGCACCCGCCGAACTCGTAACTGTCCGAGTCGAGAATAATGCGGTATTTTCCCTGCCGCGGCGGCATAATCGGATAATCGGTGCGGTCTATGGGGGAGAAGTTTATCACAACGATGAGCTCTCCGCCGCGCCCGTCGAGCCGTCTGTATGCGACGACATTATCCTGCGCGCGGTCCGCCTCAAGCCACGAAAAACCGTCCCATCCGTCGTCTATCCGCCACAGCTCGGGCGAATCTATATACAGATGATTGAGCCTGCGCAGATATCTCTGCATCTCGGCATGGCGCGGATACGACAGCATGAACCACTCGAGCTCGTTTTCGTAGTCCCATTCGCGGAACTGCGCAAACTCGGTGCCCATGAACGTCAGCTTCTTTCCGGGCATGGTCATAAAAAACGTCATGAATGCGCGCATCATCGCGAATTTTTCGTCATACTCGCCGTACATCTTTCCGATGAGTGAGTGCTTACCGTGAACGACCTCGTCGTGCGACACGGGAAGGATGAAATTCTCGGAATATGCGTACATCATCGGGAAGGTGAGCTTTGAATGATGGTACTGACGGTAGATGGGGTCCATCGAAACGTACTCGAACATGTCGTTTGCAAAGCCCATGTTCCATTTAAAGTTGAAGCCGAGCCCGTTTTCCGACACGGGCTTTGTAACGCCAGGGAATGCGGTGGATTCCTCCGCTATCATGAGCACGTCGGGAAGCTCTGCAAACACCGCTGAATTCAGCTTGCGGAAGAATGCGACAGCCTCGAGATTTTCGTTTCCGCCGTTTACATTAGGTATCCATTCGCCCGGTGCTCGGTCGTAATCGAGATACAGCATCGACGCAACTGCATCTATACGCAGCCCGTCCACATGATATTCACGCAGCCAGAACAGAGCATTAGAGATGAGAAAGCTCTGCACCTCACATCTGCCGACATCAAAGCAGCGCGTGCCCCAGCCCTTGTGCTCGCGTCGGTCGATGCCCTGATATTCGTAGAGCGGACCGCCGTCGAACTCGTACAGACCGTGCTCGTCCTTCGGAAAATGCGCGGGGACCCAGTCGAGTATAACGCCGATGCCGTACTCGTGCAGCTTATCGACGAAATAAGCAAAATCCTCGGGCGTGCCGAATCGTGAGGTCGGCGCGTAATATGAGCATATCTGATAGCCCCATGAGCCGTCAAACGGGTGCTCCGCTATCGGCATCAGCTCGGCATGCGTATAGCCCATATCGCGAAGATACGGCGCAAGCATATCGGCAATATCGCGATAGCCGAGATAATGCTCACCGTCTGCATTCGAAGCACCGTCCCGCGTGCGCCATGAGCCGAGATGCAGCTCATATATATTCATCGGAGAGGGATAGTAATGCTCACCGTCCGAGAACAGCTCGCGGCGGCGGGACATCCATTCGCCGTCGGAATGTGTAAGCAGCAGCGGAGAGGCAACGACGGACGCGGTATTTTCGAGCGTCTGCGATGCAAATGCGTACGGGTCGCTCTTAAGATGCGAGACCCCGCCGCGCGTCACGCGGAACTTGTAGTAGCTGCCGCGCAATCGGCTCTTTGACACGAATACGCATTCCCATATACCCTGTGATATCTTCTCCATCGGAACTCCCGCGTCCCATGAGCAAAAATCACCGACAAGCGTCACCGAATCGGCGTTCGGCGCCCATACGCGAAAGACATACTCATATCTGCCGCGGCGCGCCGCAAGCTCATGACAGCCGAGCAGCTCGTACGCGCGATAGTTCGTTCCCTGATGAAAGAGGTAGACGGGCAGGTCCGTACCGACGTTGCTGTTCTTTCCCTTTTTCATACAATTACCGTGACCTTTCTGTTATAAAAGCACCCATAATACTCCCTGATGCAATTATATCATATTGTGCCGCAGTTTTCAAGCATTTTTAACATTATGCACACGTTTTTTTAATTTCGCACCCGCAATTTGATGCCGCAGACGTTCGGCATTGTATTTATATGGCAGTGATATTTTAAAAAATACCGCTCGGAATGACCCGAGCGGTATAAAAGCAATATTAGTATGCAACACCCTGCGCGAGCATAGCGTCAGCAACCTTGACAAAGCCCGCGATGTTTGCGCCTGCAACAAGATCGCCCTCGCAGCCGTAATCCTTAGCAGCCTTGGATGCAGCGGTATAGATGTTGACCATGATGTCGTGCAGTCTCTTGTCGACATCCTCAAAGGTCCAGGAGAGACGGATGGAGTTCTGGCTCATCTCAAGACCGGATGTGGCAACGCCGCCTGCGTTTGCAGCCTTAGCGGGAGCAAAGAGCAGACCCGCCTGCTGGAATGCGTTGATAGCCTCGGTGGTAGAAGGCATGTTAGCACCCTCCGCAACAGCCTTGCAGCCATTTGCGATAAGTGCCTTAGCGGAGTCGAGATTGATCTCGTTCTGCGTAGCACAGGGGAGCGCGATGTCGCACTTAACTGTCCAGATGCCGGAACAGCCGGGAGTGAAGGTTGCGCCGGGAACACGCTTAGGATACTCGGAAATCCTTGCGCGCTCGACCTCCTTGATCTGCTTCATTACCGCAAGATCAATGCCCTTTTCATCATATACATATCCGGAGGAATCGCTCATGGCAACTACCTTAGCACCGAAAGACGCAGCCTTCTCTGCAGCGTAGATAGCAACATTACCCGAGCCGGAGATTACAACGGTCGAACCGTCGAACGAAAGTCCCGCATGCTCAAGCATCTCACGGGTGAAGTAGCACAGACCGTAGCCGGTAGCCTCGGTTCTTGCGAGCGAGCCGCCGAAGGTAAGTCCCTTACCGGTAAGAACGCCGGTGAACTCGTTGCGCAGTCTCTTGTACTGACCGAAGAGGAAGCCTATCTCGCGTCCGCCTACGCCGATATCACCGGCGGGTACGTCGGTGTCGGCGCCGATGTGCTTGGAAAGCTCGGTCATGAAGCTCTGGCAGAAGCGCATAATCTCTCCGTCGCTCTTGCCCTTGGGGTCGAAGTCGGAGCCGCCCTTGCCGCCGCCCATGGGGAGACCGGTGAGCGAGTTCTTGAAGGTCTGCTCGAAGCCGAGGAACTTCATAATAGACTCGTTTACGGACGGATGGAAGCGCAGACCGCCCTTATACGGACCGATAGCAGAGTTGAACTGTACACGGTAGCCCTTGTTGACCTGAACGTTTCCGTTGTCATCTACCCAGCTCACGCGGAACTTGATGAGTCTTTCGGGCTCGACCATACGCTCGGCGATGTTCGCCTTAACATAGTCGGGGCGGCGCTCGATAACGGGCTCGATGGTGGTCAGGACCTCTTCAACAGCCTGAAGAAATTCGGGCTGGTCGGGGTTCTTCTCGCAGGTCTTCTTGTAAACCGATGCAAGATATTCGTTTTTGATTGCCATAATAATCCCTCCCTGATTTATCATCATAAATTACAGCTTGACTTAATATAAATTGATTATACTACAAAGGCTTTGAAATTGCAATACCAAAATCGTAAAAATTCATAATTCTTTACACAGCGTACATATGCGCCCGAATTCTGAATTTTTCGTACATGCGCCGCTGCATATCATTTCCATTAAAAAGCATCTACAGCGCACAAAAGGCATCGTCGGCACACAAAAAGCATCGGAGGTCTGATATGTTTCAAGAACTTAAATGCAAGGTTTGCGGCAGGATAGGAAAAAAGGGGCTCGTATTTCTGCGCGGCGCGGCAATGCTAACCGTCTGCTCGCTGCTGATGCGGACGGTAGGTGTCGGCTTTAACGTCTATATAACAGGGGTGCTCGGCGCGGGCGGCGTAGGGCTTTTTTCGCTGATTACCTCCGCATACGGCTTCTTTTCCACCTTTGCGCTCTCCGGCGTAAACCTTGCAGCATCAAAGCTCTGCGCGGAGGGCATCGGACACGAATGCGCAGATGAGGTGCGCGGCGTGATGCGGCGCTGTCTCACATACTCGCTCTGCTTCGGCGGCTGCGCTACGCTGCTCATGCTCGCCCTCTCATATCCAATCGGTGTTTATCTTATCGGCGACCCGGGGACAGTGCGCTCGCTGCGTGTGCTTGCGCCCAGTCTGATCCCGCTCTCGCTCTCGTCCGGCATATACGGGTATCTGCACGCGGTGCGTCGGGTCGGCAAGAGCGCTCTGCTGCAGATAAGCGAACAGCTTGCACGGATACTGCTGACGGTGCTTCTCTTCCGTGCGCTCATCCCGTCGGGCGCGTCGGAAGCGTGTGTTCTCGTTTCGCTCGGCATAACGGTGAGCGAGCTGCTTGCATTCTCAGCGGGCATCGTCATATTCCGACACGATATCACCCGCCATCTCCCGCCGGGCGGCAGTCATATCGGCGGGCTCACGCGGCGGGTGCTGTCGATATCGCTCCCCATGGCGTTCAGCTCATATATGCGCTCGGGGCTGCTAACGCTTGAGCATATGCTTATCCCGTCGGGTCTGCGGCGCTTCGGCAGCGGCAGCGAGGGAGCACTCGAGCAGTACGGCATCCTGCACGGAATGGCTTTTCCCGTTATTCTCTATCCGCAGGTGCTGCTCGCATCGGTCTCGGGGCTGCTCGTGCCCGAGGTCTCGGAGGAAGCGGCGCGCGGCAACGGCGAAAGGATAGAACGCATCGCGCATACCGTGCTGCGGCTCACACTCGCCTTTTCGATAGGCACGGCGGGGGTATTTCTCGTGTTCGGCAGCCCGCTCGGGCAGCTGCTGTACAACAACGCCGACTCAGGCAGATATATTCTGCTGCTCGCGCCGCTCATCCCCGTAATGTACCTTGACAGCACCGTTGACGGAATGCTCAAGGGGCTCGGTGAGCAGCTGTATTCGATGAAGGTAAATATCCTTGATTCCGCCATGAGCGTAGTTCTTGTTCTGCTTCTGCTGCCGCGCTTCGGCACGGCGGGATATATCCTCACCGTCTACATAACCGAGCTGCTGAACGGGGCGCTGAGTCTGATACGTCTGATGTGCATCATCCGCCCGCGGCTCAGCTTTCCCCTCGATATCTGCACTCCCGTCGCTGCAGCATGCACCCTTACCGTGCTATGCCGCACCGCGCCCGTCAGTGTATTAATCGGCTCGCTCGGCAGCTCGACGGTCGGCATCTGCGCGCTCATAACCGCATATATTGTGCTGTACTCCGCCGCCGTATTTCTTCCGACGGCGCTGCTGCGCAAAAAAAGACGCGGCGGATGCACGGAAATTTCGGAAAAAGGTCTTTTAATAAGTTCAAAGCTGTGATATAATTACAGGAGTAACATACGTCGGCGGCATACCGCACGGCGGTAGGATACGGGAGGATATTATGTCGGAGATGGTAATAGCAAAGCTGCACTCGCAGACCGAGACGGATACACAATCGCTCGGCGCGGAGCTCGGCAGACGTATTCTCTCGCTGCTCGACGGCAGCGCCGAATCCGACGAACAGACCGCATACAATGCACTCGGTGACCGAACACCGTTCGTTGCGATGTTCGGCGAGCTCGGCTCGGGAAAGACCGTTTTTATCCGCGGTATGGCATCAGTGCTCGCGCCCGAAGCACATATTCAGAGTCCGAGCTATACGATAGTCAACGAATATCGCGGTGACCCCGTCGACCTCTGCCACTTCGATATGTACCGCATAAGCGGCGAGGATGACCTGTATTCCATCGGCTTTTACGACTACTCCGACTGCGTGATGGCAGTCGAATGGAGCGAGCGTATCCTGTACGCGCTCCCGCCGTTTTATTATAAGGTAGAATTCGCGCCGTACAGCGGCGACGGCAGAGATATCACCGTCTCGCTCGTCACGCAGCGCACATAATAAACCACCACAAGCCGCACGGCGACGACAGCATTTCTTCGCCTCGCCGCGCAGCAGCGACATGACAAAAAACAGGAGAGCCCGGACGGGCATAATCTATAATGAAAATACTTGCATTTGAATGCTCGACGGCGACCGCATCGGTTGCCGTCAGCAATAACGGAAGGATACTCGGCGAGAGCTCTGTTGAAGCAAGCCGACATCATACCGAGCAGCTGCTCCCCATGGCGGATGACCTGCTCTCCTCGCTCGGGCTTACGCTCGGCGACATCTCGGCTTTTGCATGCTCAATAGGTCCGGGCTCGTTTACGGGCGTGCGCATCGGTGCCGCTACGGTCAAGGGTCTTGCCTTCGGCTCGGGCAAGCCGTGCGTCGGGACTTCTTCCCTCACCTCACTTGCCTACTGCCACGCGGATGCCGAAAACGGTACGCTGATATGCCCCGTTATCGGCTGCAGACGCGGAAATGTCTATAACTCGCTGTTCGAGCTCCGCGACGGCAAGCCGGTTCGTCTGTGCGACGACCGCATGATAAGCTGCACTGAGCTCGCAGAAGAGCTCATCTCACTCGGCAAGCCCGTCACGCTCTGCGGCGACGAGACCGCCGCAATATCGGCGCTCTGCTCCGACGACCTCATAATACCGACCGCGCGCAGCCCGCTGCCATCTGCCGTCGGTGTTGCTCTGCTCGCGGATAAGCTTCTGCACGACCGCAGCCACGCTGCCCGCGACTGCACAGACAACGAACACACATACAATAAACACACCGACAACTTCTGCGCCGCCCATACCCACACCGACAACGAATGCTCTGACGGCGAACGCGCCGATTCTGCTATGTCGGCAGACGAATATACCGACCTCACCATCTTCCCCGACTACTTCCGTCCCTGCCAGGCAGAGCGCGAACGCCTCGGGATGGGCGATTGACAGCACCGCACCGTTCGAAATCCGACAGCATGCACGGTTCGCCGATCGACGGTATCACGCGATATTCGTCAGCCGACGGCATCCGCGCATATTCGGTAATCAACCGCATGATTAAAATTAATACAGCCCGAAAGGAAAATATCATGAAAAACAAAAAAATCGCAATCGGCTGCGACCACGCAGGCTATCCCCTCAAAGCAGAACTCCTCCGCCATCTGAGCGAGCGCAGTATCGAATATACCGATGTCGGCTGCGACAGCGCAGAAAAATCGGTCGATTATCCCGAATTTGCGGACAAGCTCTGCCGCAAGATTCAGTCGGGAGAAGCCGACCTCGGCATTCTCGTATGCGGCACGGGCATCGGCATGAGCATTGCCGCAAACAAGCACAAAGGAATCCGCGCCGCATGCGTCAGCGACACATTCTCCGCGCGTCTTACCCGCTGCCATAACGATGCAAACGTCATCTGCTTCGGTGCCCGCGTCGTCGGAGCGGGACTTGCCGCGGATATCGTCGACAGCTTCATCGACACCGAATACGAGGGCGGCAGGCATACCCGACGCGTCGCCATGCTCAATGCGCTCGACGAGAACTGATACACCCCATAATTAAACACAGTCGGTCATACCGCATCACTTCAATATCCGTTTAACGAAAGGCAGCTCCCCGCAGGGAGCCGAAAACAAGATGATATTCAAAAATTACGACAGAATAGTATTTGCAGGCGACTCGATAACCGACATGGGCAGCGCACAGCCCGTCGGCGAGGGTCTGTTCGATAATCTCGGGCGCAGCTATGTCCGCGTTATCGAGAATATGCTTTACACATGGTATCCCGAGCTGAATTTCAGAATTACGAATTCGGGTATCAGCGGAAATACGAGCCGCGACCTGCTCGCGCGCTATGACCGCGATGTTCTCTCCCTCTCGCCCGACTACGTCAGCATCTGCATCGGCATCAACGACGTGTGGAGGCAGTTCGACGTTCCGGGCATCCCGAGCGAAGCGTGCACTCCCAAGGAATACGAGAGCAACCTCCGCGAGATGATAACACGCACAAAAGATAAGGTCCGCGGCATTTTTCTTATCACACCGTACTTCATGGAGCCATGCCGCGCCGACCGCATGCGCGCCCGCATGGACGAATACGGCGATATCGTTCGCCGCCTCGCCGCCGAGTACGGCTGCGAGCTTGTCGATTTTCAGGGAGCTTACGACCGCTTCTTTGAGCATAAGCACAGCGCAATTATCGCATGGGATCGCGTCCACCCGAACCAGATCGGCGCAACACTTATGGCTCGCGAATTCCTCTCGCACTGCGGCTTTGAGTACGATCATGCTCCGAAGCGGTAATAATGAAAGGCTCTGATAGATACGTATTTTTCCGAAGCAATATAACTCTTATTTGATCTCCATATTGCAATGTTGTTTGATACGGCATTATGGGGATCATTTTTATAAAATGGGCTTAATTTCCGGCGGCAAAGCGCTTTTTGCGGCATAGCCCATCTGACAGAGAAAGCCTCCTCAATGTCAGTGACAAGAGGAGGCAGGAAAAAGTTTTCGAGCAGAGAGTGCATTTGAAAAAATATGATCACTCCGCTCTGTCAGAATTATACCTTATCATTGTTTTTTGAAAAATAAAGTTTCAATCCGATTCTGTCAAGTTCATCGGCTCGTTTATTCATAGCGTCGAGACTCATATCATCAAAACTCCGTTTTGCATCCTTGAGGGTTTCGCGGCGATGTAAAATCACATCGCACCAATGCGCGATACGGCAAAACGGCATTAAATAAGGCGCCTTGCACAAAATCGGAAATTCTCTTCTCATCCTGTCTTTGCCAAAGAAAGCCATATGATATAATTTTACCAATTTCGCATGACTGTACCTCTGCATATACTGAGCGTTAACCGTACTGTCACCGACAGACTTGATTCCGTAAGTGCCGCTTCTAAACATTATATCCGTAAGCTCCGTTACGGCATCGGTTTCCTCGCCGTCGGCAAACCAACAATTAACTACATCAATTAAATGTCCGTAAAACACATCAAGATCAAAGGATTTCAGCTTCTCAATAAGATAATTTCGATCGAGCTCCGGATATGCCTTAAACAAAATATAGAAATCACATATATTGCGAATACCCGCCCCCGATTCTCTCAGATGCTTTACAAAATGGAGAAGCGTTGCAATGAAAAAATCCTCATTTTTAAGAGAAAAATGCGTGCCGCTATCTCGAACGGCAATATCCCACTCACCGCCGCCATAATAATCATACAAATCCGAATCTGTAGGAACAAATGATACATGCAGTTCTACGACCACACAGCCCTTTTCCCACACAGTTACATTATCATCCGTTTCGGTGTGTGTGTATCCCGCTTCCGACATGATTTTGTCTACAACAGAGGATTGCTCTTTGCACACAAGTATATCTGCGTCGCTCATGCTTCTATATTCGGGAGCAGGATATAGCTTTTTCATAACAATGCCCTTTATGGGCAAATAATCAATCCCGGATTTTTCAAAGGTGTTAAACAAAATTCCCAACTCATGCTGCTGCTGCTCGCTGATATTAATCGCTCGGCACACAGAGGTAAAGAACTTTGTGTATATAGAATCATCCTTTAAGCGAATGTCTTCGCCTATCGATGAAAATATCAATGTTTGAATCTGCTGAGACTCGGAAAAAGAATACAACCTATTGAGATCAAATGAATCTGACACCTTTGCTTTTTCTCCCGATAAAGAAGAACGAATTACAGAGATAACTTCTCTTTGAAAGTCAGTCATTGTCTTTTCCTCCGAAATTTTAAATATCCCAAAAATTCAAACTTATAATGTTCCACTGATAAAAAATAATATCACACGGACTAATCTCGCCTAAAAATATCCCTTGTGTATACCTTGTCTTTGACATCATCAAGGCAAGCATCATAACGATTCGCTACGATCGCATCGCACATAGCCTTAAACTTATCAAGGTCATTCACGATTTCGCTGCCGAAGAAAGTTGAATCGCCGTTAAGCGTCGGCTCATAAATAACAACCTTTGCGCCTTTAGCCTTAATCCGCTTCATAACACCCTGAATCGACGACTGACGGAAGTTGTCTGAGTTGGATTTCATCGTAAGCCGATAGACACCGATGGTTACGGATTTTTCACTCTCACGATTATAACTGTTGTCCTCCTCATATCCATAGTATCCCGCCATACGAAGCACACGGTCGGCAATAAAATCCTTACGTGTACGATTCGACTCGACGATCGCCGACATCATATTCTGCGGGACATCAGCATAATTAGCAAGCAGCTGCTTCGTGTCCTTAGGCAAACAATAGCCGCCATACCCAAAAGAGGGATTGTTGTAATGATCTCCGATTCGCGGATCAAGGCAAACACCGTCAATTATCTGTTTTGTATCAAGCCCTTTTATCTCCGCATATGTATCAAGTTCGTTAAAATACGACACGCGCAGCGCAAGGTAAGTATTCGCAAAAAGCTTGACAGCCTCAGCCTCGGTAAAGCCCATGATTAAAGTGTCGATATTCTCCTTTATTGCGCCTTCCTGCAATAGACGTGCAAAATCATTTGCTGCTTTTACCAGTCTTTCGTCATGCATATCCGTTCCGACAATAATGCGACTGGGATACAGATTGTCATACAGCGCCTTGGATTCACGAAGAAATTCCGGACTGAAAATAATGTTGATGCAGTTATATTTCTCTCTGATCGCCGACGTAAATCCGACCGGAATCGTCGACTTTATAACCATAATCGCACTCGGGTTGTACTGCATAACAAGTTTAATAACCGACTCGACAGCAGAAGTATCAAAGAAATTTTTCTGACTGTCATAATTAGTCGGCGCGGCAATTATAACAAAATCCGCGTCCTTGTATGCGCTCTCGGCGTCGAGTGTTGCAATAAGATCAAGCTCTTTTTCGGAGAGATACTTTTCTATATATTCATCATGTATAGGCGATTTTCTCTGATTGATCAATTCCACCTTCTCGGGAATTATATCAACAGCCTTTACTCTATTATGCTGCGCCAATAATGCAGCGATAGACAGCCCGACATATCCTGTACCTGCAACTGCAATATTCATGTTTGTTCTCCCCTTGCCAATTCTAAAACTATACGGATTGCTTCAAACGCATCTATTCTTCTTGGAAGAAAAATGGAGCTTCAATCTTTTTAACACCAATTTGGTCGAATTGCGATCTATGATAAAAAATATCGTTAAACAAATAAGAACTTCAGCTGCAAAAACAGCCGCAGAAACCACACACCATGACAATATACCGAATTCGATTTGTGCTATGATTTTTTCAGCAAGCAACCCACTCGCTGAAATAAGCAGCATAATTGCACATTGATAAATAACAGACATTTTTATCCCGTTATGCAACAGATATTTACTGTTTACATATCCAAACCATATATTTCTTTGAAGAGAAGCCAGAATCATAACAACAAGCACTCCGCCGATACCGCCAAGCAGCGCGCCAATAATACCAATAACAACTTGAAGCACTAAATTTACAATGTTAGCCATGCGATTTTCCTTGTAAATACCGGCAGCATTGATAACCGCTGTCATTGGGATTCGACACGAATACAATGCAGCCCAAATAGATATCAGGATCGCATACAGCGGATAGATGTAGTTAACATCGTCGACAACATTTGTATACAATTCAACAAACGGAATTGTCATAACCGACATCGTTGAAAAAACAATGGCTATTATTAACGATACAACAAACTCATATATGCCGTAGGATTCGGTAACATCCTCCCCGCGTGATAGGCTTTGACCCATTTTAGGAGCAACGCCGGAGCTCAAGGCAGACACAATCGATATAACGGCTGACGCCACCATGCTGTAAACGGCATATACATTAGCCTCTTTGAATCCAAGGACCTGTGAAACTACAATCGTCGGAAGCGAAATGCTTGTGTTGATGGATATCTGCAAAAGCAGTGCATCCCAACGATTGCTCGTTACCGAAAGATCGTCGGTCGGAGGAGCGATATAATCTATCAGGGGATAATTGCGTTTAATATAAACTCTCAGTATCAATGATCGAACCAAAAGTGTCAATATCGGCACGATTTTAACAAAGACAACACTAATATTAAACTGAAGTAATAACCATACGAAGCAAAATCGAAGTAACTGCGCAACAATAAATGCGTTAGATATAACGTATTCTTTACGATCTGCCGTCAGCAAAACGCGGTACTTAGCCATGGTGTAAAAATCAATAGCCCCGTACGCACCGATAACAAAGACGAGAGATGCGAATTCAAATTTACTTAATGCTTCGGAGGAGGAAAACAACGGGAATAAAAAAGAAAGGGCAACAACAAGAATAAAATAAATACCGCTAATACGCCTGTATTGCTTTTGGGCATACGAAAGAATACCGCTTGTATGCTCAGTATTGTTCTCGGCAAGCGGTTTAAACAGCGCATGTATCAAAGTAAGACCGATTCCGGCTTCAAGATAAGAAAAATATGAAATAAAGCTGTTCGCCGTAGAAATTACTCCGTTAACTTCCGAGCCATATACTGCAAGATATAGGCGTGGTAAAAAAAGCCCAACCAACATATTGACGATCTGCAGTGCTGCATAGCTCGTCATATTTGTAATAAGGCGTCCTTGCTTTTTAACAATGCTTCTCATAGCTTCTCCGATCTATTATCCTAAGCAGTTCTGCTGTCGAAATGAATTCTGCGTCGGGAATATTATCTATAATCGTTTGAAGAAGCCATGATAGCCCTTTCAAATTTTCGCGCGCATTTTCTCGATTGATTGAACCGATATAATTGAACCGATGACTGTTGATAATTGCAGGCTTTCGATTGTGAAATGCCCTCATAATTTGATCAAGGCATTCTTTTGCACTTTTCATCGGGGTTTGTTGATACGCCGGCTCATAGGTGCAATTCCGAACTGTATAAACCTGCCCAATACGGTTTTTCTGACCTGTGAAGCGTAATTTTCGCCGCAACGCATTGCCCTCCTCCGTGCAGACCGGAAGGTTCTGCCAGCAACCGCTTTGAATACCGCGCACGCCGACCTCGCAGAGTGCTTTTTCCAGTGCGTCATTCCAGACAAAACATGAAGCGACAAACGTCTCGCTTTTCTTGCCAAATGTATTTTCAAACAACTCCATCGCTTCATGCACAACATTTGAGAGTTCAGCATCCGATGTAAAATTAGAGTTAAACGCATCCATATATCCGAACGGATTTTCTTGCGAAAAGGAGGCTCCTGTTCCAATCATATGATTTTGGAACGCAATGACAGTATCGTATTTTTGCTGTTTCAAATCATTCATCCAGCGGTTGACATTCATGTGTTCCCTGCAATGAAGTTGCGGAACAAAACAAGATGATTTTATCCCATCTTGAACGCAGGAAAACACATCCTGATCCGGATAATAGCGTTTATAGGTGTCAGTAAACGGTTCAAAAAAATAGGCATCGTTTATCGGATCTATTTTGTCAAAATCCGGATTCGCCATTGCAAAGTTAGCCGTCATAACAGCAGGACTTCCATTTTTATCTTTGACAGATGTCAAAATCGCAAATAAAGCAGTAAGATCGGCTACATTTTCCAAGCAGTCATTCCGCAAAAACGCGTCGTTCTCCGGATGATCTCCGGCTTTTTGCAGTTTTCGATACACCTCTGCCGATGGCATTCGAATGCTCCCCCAGTCATCAGATTCGATCACCACCAAATGCCGTTCGGTATGAAAGCCACGCCATGCGACATACTGATTCTTACATTTTGTCAACAAGCTTGCCATAAATCAATCCTCGTCCGTTTGATAAATTGTACAGCCCTTTCTGCGCTTGCTTTCCGGCGGAATTTTCATATAATCCGCACCATATAGATGCGTCAAATAGTCGGCTGTCCGCTCAGGCACATAAAACTCCGCATCCTCAAATCGATGCAATGTAGGAGTACCGTAATATGTTCTCGGCATTGCCTGCTTTTTAAAAGAATACTGACTGCACATGGAGCAAATATATCCTGTCTTTTTGTTCGCATAAGATCGCATCAGCCTATCACAGCAGGCGAGAAGTTTTTCTCTCCGAAAGGCAAACATAAGAGAATATAATCTTTTACAGAAGAGAACCCACGCCGAGTTATTCGTATTTCGCACATCGGCAAAATAAATTTGCCGTTTCTTTTTCAAAATTTTGCGTTCCAACTCGTTACGTTCGTTCTCATCGTCGGGGGCATTGTCAAGAGGAAAAATGTCAAAATACAGTCGTTTATCTAACTTGGTATCCGCAATGCTCTCGTTATCGATCATCGTATTTGGAAAATAAATTCTCGTAAGGCAAGTGTCACAATGCTTGTGATTATGATAATTAACAATCTCATATTCACCGTCAAAATCCATACACTCCGCCAAAAACCTTTCATAATCAGGTCGAAGCATTCCGATATCGATATCGTCATCCCACGGAATAAAGCCACCGTGACGCACAGCACCAAGCACACTTCCCGCCAACATATAATATGGAATGCCTTTTTCGGAGAGATATTTATGTATTTTTTTCATCAATTCAAGCTGCATAGCCTGAACCTCTTTTATTGTTAAAGCCTTCATACGCGACCTTTCATTTTTTGATATATTCTTTTAACATTATCAGGCATTCTTGCCCACAGGAGGTTCTTTTTCACCTCTGTGCAAGACATAGCACGAACCAATGCCGACGCTCCGTCTTTTTCTAATATTTTGACGAATTCATGCTTTTTAAGTGGATAAGTCTCCGGTTCGCGATAAGACTGATTGTGTTTTGCGGCAACGCTCAAGTCGTACGAATATGTTGTGCAGGAATCTTGAGCTAAAGCAAACAACTGCTCCCCTTTTTCGGAATTAACCGCAAGCATTGAGACACCATCTCTGTCATCTAAAGACGAATTATAGTGCTTAATTCCCCAAAAATCGCCCAAAGTAATGTCTCCTACACGGGCATTCTGAGCATATGGGCAGGAATAGCATGCGTCATTAAAAATCGTATATTTAAGAAATGAATAGTAATATGGAAATTCAAAATCATATCCTGAAATAGTTTTCTTTTTTCCATCGCATTCAATCGTATAGGAAAAGCTGTGCTCCGCCTTTCTCGTTTTTGCGCGGAAACAAAAATCTGTAATGTGTCCACCACGCCTTTTTTCTTCTTCACGAATACAAGCATTGAAAATGAGTTGCGTTCCAGTACCATGGCATAGAAAATCAGCAATATAAAGTTGTGATTTGTATTGCTTTACAAACAAATTCTTTATCGCGCTTGCTTGACACGGCGTTCCGACAAAAAAAACATCTCTTCCGTTTTTCAAGTCATCTCTGATCATACCAAAAACCCCGGTCATATCACTGTGAATATATTTGCTCTTGCACAGCGGTATCAACTCATCATATGTAGACGCACGCTTATGAATCAATTTCAAGTTCTCATCAAACGCCGCTCCGTAGACAACGCCGCCGGAAGAAACAAAACGCTTGGCAATCTCAAAAAACACGCCGCCGGACGAACCGGTATTTCTATGTTTTTTAGAAACAACCGCGCTCACGTGTTCCGGTACATCCTCAAAATCTGCGTTAAAAGCAGGACAAATTTTTGAACAAATCCCGCAACTCAGGCATTTGTCCGTATTGACAATTGCTCTGCCCTCTCCCCAAGTATTACGTATAAAGTCGACCGCATGAGCAGGGCAAATTTCAACACAAGCTTGACAACCAATACAAGATTCAGTTTTTATCATACTAATTTTGCTTCCGCCTCTTTTTCATCAAGAGCATAATAGTTAAACGCCGAAACGACAATAATTATATAAAAAGGAAGTGCGTAATTAACAATACCGGCTAAAAAGCCGAACATCAACAGGAAAAAGGCAAGCGGCAGATAATTTACAAAATGTCGTTTTACATGCTCTTTTTTCGCGCCGGACAGCATAGCGGCAAGAGTTCCGCAATACAATCCGGTGCCAATAACGCCGAGCTTATACAGCACTTCGACATAAAGGCAGTGCACATTATTACTTACTCCGGCAATTCTGTCCGCAGAAATACCGGTACCAAAGAACAATACTCTGATATTATCGTAAATATAGCGCAAATATATTTCATTCAACTCTGTTCTTCCGGTTGTTATATTACCATGTGAGAAACGAGCGATTATCATACTGATTGCTTCAATCCTATCATTGACCACAAGCCAAATCACCACGCAGACCCCTACAAGAGAAAGTAATGCCAGACATTTGTGTTTGGGGAAAAGAACAAACAATATCAGCATCACTAAAAAGAGAACGATACATAGAAAATACGATTTGCTGTATGTCAAAAAACCCAACGGCACAAGAAAAGCAGCGTAGATCCAAAACTCTATACCCAAGGATTTATAATAGTATAAAACACATAAAAAAGAAAGTACCAAAACAATCAAAACGGCACAGTAATTCGGATCGCCGAAAAAACCGCTGATTCGAAGTGTATCTGTAGCATGGCCGGTAGAATCAATATAATAATCCAAATCGTCAAAATATTTTTCAACATAGGATAAATACGTTTTATTGCTTGAAAGAAGCAGCATGATGATAGTGCTGAGAGACAAAAGGCGAGCAGACAATACCAGCCCGCCCTTATTAAGTGTTGATGTTACGATACTAATCAAAAGCAGTCCGACAACGGTCTTAACAATCGTCAATATATTCAAGTTGTCAAGGGAAAAGCTAAGCAAATATGCCGTCATAACAACCAGCATAAATAATTGCGAAGTTTTCAGCCGTTCTTTAGACAATAAATAGACCACCGCTATGATTTCACAAATAGTAAACAAGCTCATTGACGTGGTCGTCAACTTAAAAATGTTCGCAAACGGAAGTAATCCAAATAATAAAGCAATAACCTCTTCTGTTCCGAATCGCAGCAAAGCAATAAAAAACAAAAAGAAAGGTATAACAGATATAAAGGGCGTGGTAACAATCCCTACCGATATGCAAGCAACTGAAATAAGCCACACTAGGAACGTTCTTTTGCTCACGCGCCCCTTTTTTATAGTATCTATCTGCTGATTAACGAGATCAACCATCTAAAACTACACTCACTTTATCTATTACATCTTTGTTTGTAAATTCACGTCTGCCCAAAGCTTCCTTAACCGAAACAAGATCATTACGGTTCACCAACAATCTAATCAACTCATCAGTTATAGCATCCTGAGAATTATCGCACACAAAGCCGGAACCGCGCTCAACGATCATCTCTGTTGTAGAGGTAGTTTCTGTCGCAAGCACAGGCACACCCAAACATGCCGCTTCATCAAATACCATAGGCGCAGCTTCATGATAAGAAGTAAGAAGAAATAAATCCGCATTTTTAATATACGGATATGGATTGCTTTGATTGCCGTAAAAAGTTACTATATTCTCTAAGCCGTATTCTCCGGTTATCCCTTTTAGATACTCCTCTTGATCGCCCGAACCAACAATATGATAATGCAATTTGTAGCCTTTTTTCACACAACGCTTAACTGCCTCAATTGCACGCTCAATGCCTTTCTCTTTCGAAAGGCGGGCAACCGTTACAATATTGAATTCTGATTTATCATATGGGATTCCATCTCCGGCAAGCATGCGAATATTCTCATAATCATTGCAGTTACGTATTGCCACACACTTATCCTTAAACTGCGGCATACAGCGCAAAAATGCCCGTTTTGTGCCTTCCGAACAGGCTACAATTTCATCAAACTGTTTATATATTTTCTCGCTTGCTTTGCTGTTGGCTCCGCACAGTTCAAAATCACAATGTAGCCAAGTAACTTTCTTTTTTGCCTTGATTCTTTTAAGAACAAACTCATTGCATCCACCGTAAAAACTCCTTTGCGGAGCCTCATGTAAATAGGAAATTGCGCAGTCATAATCTCCGAGTTTTCTTTGGAACGGCAACATCATTCGTATGACAAAGGAACGTCCAAACAACCCTGTAAGAACCGCCCAAGTAGCTCGTGCTACGTACTGCAAAGGTTTGTTTTTTAACTTTCCCTGTGCCACTCCGAAGTAACGGAAAGGGGAAGAAGGAACAATAAGCTTGATATCTGCCGGCAAAGCATTCGCACCTACATCGCAAAAACAGACTAATGTAATATTATATTGGAAATGTATTGCTCTAATCAAACCAAGTAGGCTGGCTTGCACGCCACCGGTACTAAGATTATTGATCACAAATATAATACTCTTCATTTTTGCCTTCTGCCTTTGACAATTTCCTGAAATCCAACAAACGCAAAACCGGCCTTTTCATATTTCAAACGCACCTCGGGCGAAGAAACAAATTGATATTCCTTTACCCGCTCCGTGGAAATATTGCCAAAATAGGAGCTATCCGCTGTAATTGCCGGATGGAAAACAACTTCTATAAAATCCCTGCCGTCTTGTTTGAGCGCATTCAGTAAAATATCGCCCTCGGTCTTGCTTATCTTATCAAAGCTCACGACACGGGCCGTTGGCATAACAAAAGATTTTCTGATCTTCGTAAACCAAAGCTGAAAGAAATTTTTAACCAAAAACTCTCTCGCCTCTGTCTTGAAACTAAGTCCAAATTTATCAAAATACACTCTTTGAAATGTTCTTGTGGCTTTTATATCGTGTCTTTTGGCAACCTTCTCAAAAACCTTAAATGCCTTCGTATGTAAAGAAGAATTTTCATGCGTATTCCAGTAATCCGCCTTGCCGCAGGTCTGCTCAAAAAGTGCGTACTGAGCTTCAAGCTCTTTTTCAAGGTCGGTGGGCGAAATAAGCCCTTTACTATATCGTTTTTTGAAATTTCCAATAGACCAAAATACACCGTTTTCATCTACAAGAGATGGAATTGTTTTCGAATCACTGATTGGTTTTCCGGTAGTGACATTCCAATGAATACCCAAAGAAAGGCCTGGATATCTTGTGCGAAGGTCAGCTGCATCGGAAAGTGCTTCCATGTTCAGCATCACATTGGTTGTGGTGATAAATCCATTCTCAATTCCCGCGTCAATGGCGCGATCCACCTCGTCACACATTCCATAGTCGTCTGCCGTAACGATAATTCTCTGCATAATTGCACCTCATAAACCCTTAAACTTTTGAATACCTTGTCGCATCAGACGGCAAATTTTGTTGAAGTCGTAATCCTTTGACACCTTCCGTAAACCATACGCAAAGTAATACACAAACAGATTTTTCATCAACGGAAATGCATTGGCAAGCAACACGCCCTTATCAATAAAAAACTTATCATCATAGCCCTTGAACCAAGAAGATTCTTCCTGCTTTACCCGAGCTATGGTGATCGGACAGGTGTACAATTTCAGTCCCTTGCGTAGCGCATCTCGGATAAACAGGGAATCCTCTCCGGAACTAAACCTTGCGCCGCCGCCATACAATGTTGAAAAAGAAAGACAAGCCTTGTCAACAGCCCCTTTTCGCATAGCAACCCGCGCCGTACCGTAGCGCATAGCATTCCATATATGAACACGACGAAACTTTTCTTTCTCCTTTTTGGATGGTGTAAATCGGTTCAGATATTCCAATCGGAATACAATAATGTCAGCGCGGGTGCATTTTTGAAATGCGCCCTCCACAATATCGGCATATCCGTCTACATAGATCATGTCCTGGTCGGAACACAATAGATACTCTCCACTTGCAAAAGACAATGCCTTATTCCGATTTTTCCCGACTCCGCGATCGCCTGTGGATACCAACTGTACAAGGTTTCCGTCCGGCTCCCTATATTCACGGTATTCATAAACGTCGCACTGATTTGCAAGCACCGTATCGGTCTGCAGATTCATCGTCTGATACAAACCGTCATCACTCTGCTCCATACAGGCAACCAAAACCTGAACGCGACTCATTTTTGCCTTCCTTACAATACATATTCTATCGGATATTTCGGCGTATCCTTCAGATATTCCCGATAATCCTTTTCCGTATCCCAAAGCGCGGCGTGCTGCTCTCGGCGGATTTGCGCCAAATCGGGAATTTTCATATAATCCCCGAACCGTTCCCGCAGGAAATCCTCCACCCCGACCGGAACGTTTAACGAAACGGTTTCAAACGGAACTCTCTTGGTGCCGTCAAACCATTCCCGTTTGTAAGTGCCGCGCTTGTATTTTGCCTTTCCCAAATAATTACAATAGAATGAAGTTTTTTTATCTCTGTACTTATAAACCTGTTTCAGCGCATAACGGATTAAAAAACGACGCGGTAGAATTTTCAGCACACGCAAAACCATGCGAAGACCGAGCCCGTATCGCGAAAGATCTCTGTGCGCCTGAGCTTTGGCAACGATATATTTAGCCCATAAATACTGATGCATCCGTTGAATGTTGTTATCCGGGCAGGTATGTAAAATAAAAATATCCAAATAGATGTTGTGTGAAATAGCGTAATCTGTCAGGCTTTCCTCGACATAAGTCGTGTTCTTTGCACGCACCTTGCCCAGCGTAACCATATTATCGGTTTCTCCAAATGGTTCAAGGAAAAAGCGGTCACTGTCACCTTTTGCCTCGAATAAACGCACAAATTTTTCGTAGTTGTCGGGCGTCATGAAGAAATCCAAATCATCATCCCACGGAATAAAGCCACCATGGCGGATTGCGCCCAATGCGGACCCCCCCATCAAGCAGTAATCAATTCCGTTTTCCGTGCAAAAAGAATCCACATACACCGCAATCTCCAGGATCTTATCCTGCAACCGTTTGATCTTCCAATCATCCGGTGTTTCTGCTCGCATGTACTTAAACATTGTTACCTCTTTCGCAGTTTCTTTCTCAGATTTCGGATCGCCGGTGGAAGCGACGCATAGATTTTTTCCACAGCAGTACAACCGAAATATGCGTGTGCTGTCGACTCATAACCTTCGGTATTCAGGCTCTTTATAATGGCATCTCTCTTCGCCGGCTTTCTGGTAGCTTTCGTCAGACAATAGTTTGACTCCACTCCGTATTCCACGGGGAATTCTCGCCAAACCAGTTCCGAAGTCACAGCTTCAAATGCCGCTTTTCCAACATTTGTGTTGGTAATAATCATGGAAACGCCTTTGTCACTATCCGCAGGAAATGGGTATTTTTCAATTCCCCAAAAGTCGCCGAGCGTAATATCCGATACACGGTCCAATGTCGCATACCGACAGTTATAGCAACTCTCCCGAAAGAAAAGATATTTCTTAAAAGCGGTATAGTAAGAAGATTGCAGGTAGATTCCATCAATTGTTTTTTCTTTTCCGTCTTTTTCAAGGCAATAAGAAAACCCATGTGCATGAAGGTATTTGTTATTCTTGACGCGAAAGGAAAAGTTGCGGACTTTACCGTTTTCTTTTTCTTCCAGCGCGCCAATATACCGATCAAATGTTTTTTGTGAGGGCACCCCATGACAAATAATATCAGCCGTGACCAATCGCTCCTGCAAGTTTTCGGGGACAGAATTTTTCAGTGCCGATACCTGGCAAGGTGTTCCGCAGAAAAATAATCTTCCGCCATTTTTTAGCAAAGAGAGAATTTCCCGATATATCCCTGTTGTATCCGACTGAACATATTTGGATTTCAATAGGGGGAGTAGTTCTTCTTCGGAATAAATGATACGGTGACGCAGCACCGTTCCGTCAAAAGCCGCACCGCAAACGGCATATCCTTGGGAAAGAAAATGCCTTGCCAGCAATTCAAAAACGCCGCCTGAGGAACCGTTGTTGCGCGTTTTGTCGTTTTGCGCATAAGCCGCATACAAATGCCTTTCCCCGGTGTTTTTGCTATGGGTTTCAACCGGACAGACTGCAAAACATTTTCCGCAATGCACGCAATCAACATCCGATATTTCGGCATAGCGAAAACCGTCTGGACGGGTCACCGGCTGAATACACTGTTTCGGGCAAGCATCAACACATGCCATACATCCCGTGCAGAGATCCGAAAGATTTTTGATCTCATCTATCCGCATTTTCACTTATTAACCTTCTCGCGAATGATTGTGGAGCTGATTCCGTCTGTATGCGGCAAAAACACCACATCCACACCAACCTTTTCAAAATCGGCAACTATTTTTTCGTACATGTTGCTCCCTTTCCAGTCGCTTCCGTGAAACAAAGCATCAAATTTCAAAGCATTGTACGCTTCCATTTTGTCCATAGAAATTTGCGGCACCACTTTATCCACATATCGTATCGCCTCTACAATCGCAATTCTTTCCTCAAACGGAATCACCGGGCGCTTATGTTTATAAGTTTCGACAACCTCATCTGTCGAAACGCCGACAATAAGATAGTCGCATTGCTCCTTTGCCCGCTTGAGAATATTCAGATGCCCGATATGAAACATATCGAAAACACCGGTTGTATAGCCAATCTTATATTTTTTCATAGCATAACTTCCTTCAACACTCAGTACAATCTTATATTCAAAAGGCCGATAAACGAGCCAATTCCATATGAAATATGAAACAACGGATACATAAAGAACTTATATATAAAATGACTCTTTTTCCCGTTCATCAAGCTAAACAGTATATCCAAGCCCACGTACAATGTTCCTTCTGCCGCAAGCACCCACCGAATAAACGGCACAAACGCAGCAAAAAGCGAACCGACAAGCAACGACAGTACAAATATAAACGGAATATAGTGTCGAACCCTCATTGCTCTCGGATTTTTTCGCAGAGTTAAAAACAACGCATCCCCATTCTTTACTGCCTGATTCAAAAGGCCTTTTACAGTATCTCGGCAATAATATATCGTTTGAATATCGGCTGCCATATAGACCTTCCCGCCGTTTGCACGAATACGGCTGTTAAATTCATTATCCTCGCTCCTTGGCAGGTCAGGATTAAACAAACCAATTTTTTCGAATATCTCTCTGCGAAACGCACCAAACGGAACAGTGTCAACATAACCGCTTTTGCACCCGATTCGAAACGCAGAATTGCCAACACCAAATTTTGACGACAATATATCCGCATTCGCTTCTCCGATAAAGCCTTTCCCCACGGTCAGCACTGTACCTCCAACATTATCCGCATCGGTATGTTCAAGATAATAAACGCATTTTTCTATATAATTCTCAGGATACTCCGCATGAGCATCCATACGTATGATATAATCTCCGTGTGCATGCTGTACGCCAATATTTAACGCATAGGTGACAAGACGATTTTTGTTTTTTAAAATCTGTAGGTTAAGACTTGAAGAAAATGCCATTAGTTTTTCAACAGTATCATCAGACGACATTCCATCTATAAAAAGCCATTCTATCCTTTCTCCGGGAAAGGTTTGCCTAACGAGAGAATTCATACATCGCTCAATGTAAGCAGCTTCGTTGTAAATCGGCATAATAACAGAAACCGTAGGTGCGACCTCCACGTGAGAATGCCTCCCTTCTATTATTTGTTAACGGTTATATTGCTTTGAACATTTTCTTCTTCGATCACGGGAGTCTCTACCTTATATTCCTTCCCGCATACCGCCAGCACCGTCATAAACATGATTTTAATATCACCGAAGAAGCTAAAATCATCAAGTGCCTTAAGGTTATAGTACATCTTTCCGGGCAGGACATCCTCCATATAAACGCGATCCGTATCATCGGCTGCATCAAGCAGCGATGCTTCATCCTTATAATAGATACTTGCAAGGCTTGTCACGCCCGCGGGAAGCAGTAGCGTTGCCATCATTTCGGGCGTATATCTATCAACATATTTCGGGACCTCGGGGCGTGTGCCGACGAAGGTCATATCGCCTACAAGTACATTTATGAGCTGACTCACCTCATCGAGGCGGCAGCGGCGGATAAACCGACCGACACGTGTGACACGCGAATCGCCCTGCACTGTGACGAGAGACCCGCGGTCTGCGCCTTGAACCATAGTTCTGAACTTAAATATACGAAATCTGCGGTTATACTGAGTAACCCTGACCTGACGGTAAAATACCGGTCCTTCGCTGTCGATCTTTACGGCGAGCGCGAGGATCAAAAACAGCGGCGAAAGAACTATCAGCATTACAAGGGACACAACTATGTCAAACACCCTTTTGAAAAACAGGCTCACCTGCTTTTTTTTAAGGACATCGTAGTACTTGCGCACCTCGTCTGTACGCATCTCGAGCGGGATATCCTCCCATTTCTTCAAAAGCATTCTTATATGTACTCTTTCAGTATAGCGGTATAATTCTCGATTACATATTCTACCTCATCATCGGTAAGGCAGGTATGCAGCGGGAGAGTAATCTCATTTGCAAAATGAGCGTAAGCGTCGGGATAATCCTTAATATCAAATCCGAGTTTCTTATATGCCGTCATCATAGGCAGCGGCTTATAGTGGACGTTGCAGGCAATATCCGCCTCTGCCATCTTTATGATAATCTCGTTTCTCTGCTCGGGAGAAATGCCGGGAACGCGCGTTATGTACAAATGCCCCGACGAATCATGTTCGTCATTATAATGATCAAGGGTCTGCACGCCGAGCGGTCTGAACGCGGCATCATATCTGCCGATAATCTCTTTTCTTCTCGCAAGCATTCCGGGATAACGTTCAAACTGCGCAAGTCCGATTGCCGCAGCCACATCGGTCATATTGCACTTATACCATGTGCCGATGATATCGTATTCCCATGCGCCGAGCTTTGTCTTAGCGAGGGCATCCTTCGACTGACCGTGCAGACTGAGCAGCTGCAGACGGTGATAAAGATCGTCATCGGATATACCGTCGATATGTCTCCATGTGAGCGCGCCGCCCTCTGCGGTGGTAAAATTCTTTACCGCATGAAAGCTGAAGCTCGAAAAATCCGCAATACTGCCTACCGGCTTACCGTGACGCTTCGCGCCGAATGCGTGTGCGGTGTCAGCACACACGGCAATTCTGCCGAGCGCCTTTTGTATCTCATTAGTCGGCGAAAAGATGCTTTTCTTTCTGTTGACTATGTCAAATATTCTGTCATAATCGCAGGGTACACCGCCGAGATCGACAGGTATTACTGCCTTTGTTTTCTCGGTGATTGCCGCCTCAAGAGCATCATAATCCATCTCAAGACTGTCGCTCTGAATATCGACAAGCTTGAGCGTTGCTCCGACATGGCAAACAACGGCTGCGCTCGCGGTATATGTGTACGCAGAGGTTATTACCT
Source organism: uncultured Eubacteriales bacterium (assembly GCA_900546695.1). Classification (GTDB taxonomy): domain Bacteria; phylum Bacillota; class Clostridia; order Oscillospirales; family CAG-272; genus UMGS911. The sequence goes on from URDX01000003.1 coordinate 107,259, forward strand.
CGTCGCCCTCTCCGATTCCGAGCAAGCGCAGAGCCATCTCAGCACATGCAGTCTGCGAATTAAGGCAGACGCACTTAGGTGTTCCAATCCATTCCGAGATCCTGCTCTCGAGCAGTTTGGTACGAGGCCCGGTCGTTATCCAACCCGAGCGTAACGCTTCGGCGACCTCGGCGACTTCAAGCTCCGATATATCAGGCGGAGAAAAAGAAATTTTCATATTATTTATACTGCGCCTCCCAATGAAAACAACTGAAAAGTTATAATCGGTACACCGACAGTCAAAAAGCCTGCTGAAATATAAGTAATAAAATCTGTGTCCGATCTGTTACATTCTATCACATTCACATATTAATGTCAAGTCTAAACGACGCTAAATATTGGTTTTTCGAGCAATAGCGACCCCTGCGAAGGCTGTCGGGGGTGCGATGTATAGGATATTGCCGTTTTACGGCAAAGGGCGTCGCGGTCTACAGCCGTTCTACAACAGCGGTCGGTGCGGTGCAAGAAGATATCGTCGGCAGCACGGTGCGTGGATTAGTCGTCAATGTCGTCTCTGAGAGCGGTTTAGTTCAAAATTCTGACGGCGGAGTCCGAAATCGGCGTATTTTTTCAGCGAAAGCGCCATTGATTTTATCCGCGCAAAATGATAAAATGGAGCGTCTCGAGTAGCGAAAGCGTAAGTCCGGAAACAACGGGCTTACGCTTTTTTCGTTATAAATTCTGTTATCATTTTTCATTATCAAAAAAATCGAAAAGGAGTCAATCAAATGGCAAAGACCGAAAACAAGATGGCGCGGGTACCCATGAGGCGGCTTATCGCAGAAATGGGGCTGCCGATGATAGTCTCGATGGTACTGCAGGCGCTGTACAACGTCATAGACAGCATATTTGTCGCGAACATGGAGGGCGTCGGCGTGCTTGCAAATCAGGCGCTGACGATAGCATTTCCCGTACAGATACTCATCATCGCAATAGGCGTCGGCACGGGAATAGGGCTCAATGCCCTGCTCTCGAAAAGTCTCGGCGAGGGCGACCGAGAGAAGGCGAGCCGGGTCGCGGGAAACGGCATATTTCTGAGCTTCTGCATATACGCCGTTTTTCTGATGTTCGGCATTTTCGGCGCGAAGGGCTTTATCGTGCTGTTCTCGGGCGGAAACGAAGCCGTCGTCGAGATGGGTACGTCATATCTGCGGATATGCACCTGTATGTCGCTCGGCTCGATAGGCTACACGGCGTACGAGCGCTTTTTGCAGTCTACAGGCAAAACGATGCTGTCGACGATAGCGCAGATATCGGGCGCGCTGACAAACATCGTGCTTGACTATGTGTTCATATTCCCGCTCGGGATGGGTGTCGCGGGCGCGGCATGGGCTACGGTCATAGGGCAGTTCGTTTCGCTGTTTATCGCGATGTTCTTCCACTACACGAAAAATCGCGAGATCGACGGCTCGCCGAGATTTATAAAGCCGAGCGCGGGTATAATAAAGGAAGTATACGGCATCGGCATTTCCGCAGCGATAATGCAGGCGCTGCTCTCGGTGATGACGGCGGGAATGAACGCGATACTCGGCGGCGCGGATGCCGACACGTCGGTGCTCGTCGGCTCATTCGGCATCTACTACAAGATACAGCAGATAGCGCTGTTCTCCGCGTTCGGGCTGTCGAACACGGTCATATCCGTGCTCTCATTCAACTACGGCATGAAGAACCGCGGCAGAATCGACGACTGCATCAGATACGGCATCGCGGATACCGCCGCGCTGACGGTGCTGATATCGGTAATATTCGAGATTTTCGCGCAGCCGCTCTCGAGCCTTTTTGCATTGACGGGAGGGGCTGACAGCGCCGCAGTCGTTGAGGTATGCGTTCGCGCGCTGAGGATAGCCTCGGTAGGTTATGTGTTTATGGGATTTTCGGTCGCCGTTCAGGGCGTGCTGCAATCGCTCGGCTACGCCCTCAGACCGCTCATCATCTCGCTGCTGCGGCTGGTTGTTTTCGTTTTTCCCGTCGCATATGCCTTTACATGCTTCGACGGTGTTCAGAATACGGTCTGTCTGACCTTCCCCATCGCGGAAATACTCACCGCGGTCATATCCGCATTCATTCTGAGACGGTCGTATAAAGAAAAGGTCGCCCCGCTCGGCAATGCAGAGCTCGGCATCGGAGCGGATATCGGTTGACGCGCGATAGGCTGAACGTATGACAGACATATGTCAGCGGAGAGAAGCCGATAACTCCCCGAAAGAGCAAGGGCAACAGATAACCGAATCGACCCGAAAACACCCCCGCCGAGTCTGTCGGCAGAGGTGTTTTACTGTTTTTGACGTTGCTGCGGGCGCGCGTCGGCGGTATCGGGCGAGCTGCGGCGGGATAAAAGCGATATGAAGCAAGTTACTGAAAACGCTTGAAAAATACACACACACGTGATATAATGTATGATGATATATTTTTGCAATTCCCTGACAAGAAAGGACAACGAAAATGATTAAATTTGAAATGCAGTCCGGCGACACCATCGAGATCGAGCTCTATCCCGAGGCAGCGCCCAAGACCTGCGAGAACTTTGAAAAGCTCGTTCGCGAGGGCTTTTTCGATGGCATACATTTCCACCGCATAGTTCCCGGCTTTGTAATTCAGGGCGGCGACCCTACGGGAACGGGCACGGGCGGCTCGAAGCAGAACATACCCGGCGAGTTCCGTGCAGCGGGCGTTGACAACAACATTTCACACGAGAAGGGCGTTATCTCGATGGCGCGCAGCGGAAGCTACACCTATGGCTTTGACACCGCATCCTCTCAGTTTTTTATCTGCCTTGACGACAGCTGCAGGGCGCTCGACGGTTATTATGCCGCTTTCGGCAAGGTCGTTTCGGGCATGGATGTCGTCGACCGCATCGCATCGGTGCCTACCGACAACGGCGATTATCCCCGTATGGTGACAGACGAAATTCTCATCCGTCACGCAAGCATTGTCTGATTGCGGTCCCTTCGCAAAGCATTGTCTGATTGTGGAAGCCCTGTCACACTGTCACAAAACGCCGCTCAAAGCACGATGGCAAACCGATAATCAACCGAGCTTATCTGCTCCCTTAGCGCCGCCGCCCGACAGCGGAACCGTAAAGCCCGATGCATCGGCTGTGCTGATATCACCGCCTATGACCCTGCCGCGATAGACAAGAATGCTCGCGCGTACGGTGCCTGAATAGTCGGGATAGTTGGTTATCTCGTATGTATAACGGTCAACCTTTTTGCGGCGATATTTTTTCAGATCGAGCCCCTGCTCTATCTGCAGCGCATTGTACTCCTCAAGCGCGTCGTCAAACTCGGCGGGCACGGTTATCTGCTCGTTCTCGGTACAACCCGAGACCTCCCAGCCGAACTGCGCGAGAAACTTCATCCCGTCCTCGCTGTCGCGGACGCCCGTATACACGACTGTTCTGCCCGAGGCATCGGCATCTGCGGTCACGTCACCGCCGCCCGGGATAACGGCGATAAGCACTATCAGTGTGATGAGCGAGAGCGCAAGCGCACCGAAGAATTTTACACTCGACGCTCTGATTGAGTAGATAAACATTGGATTCACCGAACCTTTCGCATGTCGTGTGCCGCCTCGGCGGCTGCATGTCGCGGGCAGCTGCGGCACAGGCATATCAGTATTTTCACGGGCATCGGGCAGCGCCCGACACACTCTGCCATAGCATTCTATGCCGCGGGCGGGTACAATATGCCCGTGACGGGTCGGTACAGTTATTCAGGAAAGGAAGCTCCTGCGCGGGAGCGGTAAAACAGCTATGAACAAACCGAAGACCGAAAAAGCAGTAATAGAGGGCGGCTGCGCCGCCGAATGCCGCAGCTATGAGCGCGAGCACTTCGGTGCGGCCTATGCCGTTGTATGTGACGGAAACACTGAGTCCATAGCGCGCCGCGCTTTCCCTGGGGATGCGCTCATCGTATTTCCCGCAGGTAGCCATGCGACCGAACAGGCGGCAGACGGCTGCATATCGCGCATAAAGAGCGACGGGCTGCGCGGACTTATCGCATGCGGCTCGGGCTCGGTGCACGACATTACCCGCTATGCGGCACACGCAGAGGGCATACCCTTCGTCTCCTTTCCGACGGCGGCGAGCGTTGACGGCTTTGCTTCGGGCGTTGCAGCGATGACATGGCACGGCAGAAAGGTAACCTTCCCTTCTACGCCGCCCGTCGCGCTCTTTGCCGACGACGATGTTTATTCCGCCGCGCCCCGCGAGCTGCTTGCATCGGGCGTGGGCGACATCGTAGGAAAATTCGTCTCGCTCTTTGACTGGGTATTTACATCACTTCTTACAAGCGAAACGCTCGAGGATGAGATATACCGTCTCGAATCGGAAGCGCTCGAGACCGTTATGCACTGCGGCATCGCATCGCACGACTACCCACACGGAGTCATGGACTGCCTTGTAAAATCGGGTCTCGCAATACAGCTCAAGGGCAGCAGCCGCCCCGCGTCGGGTGCAGAGCACCATCTGTCGCATCTGTGGGAGATGGGATGCATCGGTACGCCCGAGCACGCCTATCACGGTGAGCAGGTCGGCGTTTCTACTCTGTTCGTGCTCGACCGATATAAGAGCATGCCCCGCCCGCAGCTGAGAGCAAAGCCGCTCGACCGTGCGCTGCTGCGACCGATATTCGGCTCACTCACCGACGGAATAATAGAAGAAAACACACCCGACAGCCTCGCCGAGATAACTCAGCCGATGCTCGACGCAAACGCCGATAAGACAGCGCGGCTGATATCCGAGCTGCCGAGCTCCGACGAGATACGCGAATATCTGCGCTCGGTAGGCGCGAAAACCACCCTTACCGAGCTCGGTCTGCCCGACACGGAGGAATTCATAAGGAAGAGCCTCGACTGGGCACCGTACGTCCGCCGCAGACTCACATACCTGAAGGTTATATAAAGGTTATGCCGCCCGCAGTATGGGCTTCGCATACGAATGAATCACATCAAAACAGTCAAAAAATATGAGAGGCACGAAAATGATAAAGGTCCTTCATACCGCAGATATACATCTCGACGTTCCTTTTAAAATAGCGAGCGTAGCAAAGGCGCAGACACGGCGCAGTGAGCTGCGCGGCGCGCTGTCGTCGCTGTTCACGTACGCACGGCTCGAGCATTTCGATCTGATACTGATAGCGGGCGACATGTTCGACCGCGAATTCGCAACGCCCGACACCGTCGCGCTCGTGCTGCGTGAGATGGCTGCGTGCTCGGATTGCAGGATAGTCATATCGCCCGGCAACCACGACCCATATACCCCGGGCAGCGTGTGGGCTAAGTCGAAGTTTCCCGACAACATCTACATCTTCCGCTCCCCTACGCTCGAGCGGATATCCTTTGACGACATCGGGGTCGACGTTTACGGCTACGCCTTTACGGGTCCGTACATGGACGCTTGCCCGTTCTCCGAGCCGCCCGAGCTTGATCCTTCCCGTATAAATATCCTCTGCGGTCACGGCTGCATCGGCGGCAGCTCACGGCACTGCCCGATAACGGCGGACGATATCTCGCACAGCGGCTTTGATTATATCGCGCTTGGTCACATCCATAACAGCGACGGCATAAAGCGCGTCGGCAGAACATGGTACGGCTACCCCGGCGCGCTCGAAGGTCACGATTTCAGCGAGCCCGGCTTCGGCGGTGCGGTCGTCGCGACGATGCGAAAGGACGGCGGAGTCTTTGACTGCGACGCGAGGGGCAGACGCTTCTCCCGCCGCCGCTTTGAGACACTGACCGTCGACGCAAGCGCCGTACGTACCGATACCGACCTGCTCGCGCTGATAGACGGCAAGATAGCCGCACACGGCTACGGCGAGGAAACGCAACTGCGGCTCGTGCTGACGGGATTCCTGTCAAGCGCCGTCGCGCTGAGCGAGAGCGCCGTGCTCGACCATATCTCCCCCTCTCTGTTCTATGCCGAGCTTGTCATGAACACCGAGCCACTGCCCGAGGGCGACGGACTCGACCTTGACCCGACCGTGCGCGGCGCTTTTTACGCATCGCTGCGCCCCGAGCTTGAGTCGGACGACCCAGAACTCCGCAGAACGGCATCCGATGCCCTGCGCTACGGTCTTTCCGCGCTGCGCGGCGACAATATTCTCTGAAAGGTAATACCATGCCGCTTAAATATAAATTCATTTTTCTCGATGCCGACGAAACGCTTTTCGACTTCGACACAAGCGAATACAACGCCTTCCGCGAGACGGTGCAGAGCTACGGATATGCCTTTACCGACCCGCTGTACGACGAGTATCATCTCGTAAATAAGAGTCTGTGGGAGGAATTCGAGCTCGGCAAGGTGACAAAGCCGTTTTTGCTCATCGAGCGCTTCCGCCGCGTTATAAACGCGCACGGAATAGATACGCTGCCCGAGGAATTCGCCGACAGATTTAGAGAATCGCTTGCAAATCAGTGCATACTGCTGCCGGGTGCCGAAGAATTCTGCCGCGCCATCGCTCCCGAAGCGCAGCTCTACATTCTGACAAACGGCATCACGACGACGCAGACAAGACGGTTCGAGCGGTCGCCGATACGCGACCTCATCAGCGGGCTGTTCATTTCGGAGCAGATAGGCTCGCCTAAGCCTAATAAGGAATTTTTCGACGCGGTATTTGCCGCCGTGCCCGACTTTGACAGGAAGAGCGCGATAATGATAGGCGACTCGCTTTCGAGCGACATTCGCGGCGGGCTGAACGCAGGCATAACGACCGTATGGTATAATCCGCACCTTGTGCGCAACAAGCTCGGCGTTTGCCCCGACTATACGGCGACAAGCTACGAGCAGCTGCTGCGTATACTGCGAGGTGAAACTGGACGTGTGCCGCCGCATGCGGAGGTATGTTAAAAACATCTGCGGAGAAAGTGAACAACGTTCCTTGGGGCGGCATCATTCTTTTCGGGACTTGCGACGGGGGGGGCTTCCTATTCCCGAAACAAAAGCATCTCAATCGCTTTTTTCGGTCGGGACTTTCAGGTCACCCGAATCAAAGCAGTCTGTTAAAACATATTTTTAACAGCTCCACCATCAGGCTGAGACTAAAGGAGTATTGAACAGGCAATGATTATCAGAGAATTGCACATAGATTCCTTCCAGGGGCTGAGCGAACGCTCCTTCCCTCTCGCGGACGGCATCAACGTTATCTGCGGTCCGAACGAATCGGGAAAATCGTCGCTTGCCGACTTTATATTTTTCATGTTCTACGGCATTGTAACGCGCGCGGACGCTCAGCATTTTCCGTCGCTCGAGACAGGCAAAGCCGCGGGCTCGCTGCTTGCAGAGCTGAGCGACAAGGAGCGGTCCCGTATATCGGTTCAGCTGCCTCGTCTTGTGCGCATAGAACGCGAATATATCCATCGCCGCCGCGACAGCGTTCGTCTGCTCGACGGCGAGACCTACGCAGAGCTGAACATACCGCGCAGCCCGGGCGAGACGATATTCGGCATCAGCGCGCCCGTAATGCGTTCGACCTCGTACGTCAGCCAGCTTGGCGGTCACGGTGTCGACGGCAAGGACCTCGGCGGTGCTATCGAAAATATAATGTTCGCAGCAGATGAGAGTATTGATATTTCAAAGGCGCTCGCGCGCCTCGATGCCGCACGCGCAACGCTCAAGCACAAGAACGGCGGAGGCGGGCTGATACCGACGCTGCGCGAGGAGCACGACAAGCTGCTGCTCGAGCGAAGCCGCGCCGAGGAGGGCGCGGAGCAGATAAGCAAGCTCGAGGGCGAGCTCGGCAGCTGCGAGGAAAAATGCCGCGCATCGGATGAGCGCGTAGAGCGCGCACGCGGGCGGGTCGAATACTGCGAGCTGCAGGCGGCGCTGCTCGGTGCTTCAAGCGCTGACAGTCTGCGCGAGCGTCTTGCATCGCTCGACGATGAGGCGGCGCAGACCGCAGCAGAAGCCGAATACGACGGCTATTATCCCGATGAGGAATACATCAGACGGCTGCGCGGGCTCGACAGCCGAATAAGCGAGCTGCGCCGCAGCACGGGCGCGGCGACAGGCGGCGAACAGAGCGACGAAGAGACGAACGGTGAGTCCGGCTACGATACAAGAACGCGGGTCAATATTCCCGCAGCTGCATCTCGCGGCACAAGAAGCGCCGCATCACGCAATGCCGCAGCGCGCAGCCCCCGCCCCGACGAACAATCACCCGAGCTGCTTCAGCTGCGGGCGGCTGTCAGAGAAGCGGGCGGCGCGGAGCAGCTTGAGCATCGCATCGAGAGCAGCTTTACAAAGAAACGCATATATCTAATCACGTCGCTTATCCTGCTCGCGGTGTTTGCATTCGGCGTTTTCTGCACGGCATATCTCGCCACCGAACAGGGCTTATCTAAGATGACACTCGCGGCGGCGGGTGTGTCGCTCTGCGCGATGATAGTCGCGGCGGTCACGATAGGCGCACGGAGAAGGGCTATTTCCGATTACTATTCGCTGCTCATGTCTACGGGTGCCGTTGACATGCTTGATCTTTTCCGTATGCTCGACGAGCTCGACCGCACGGGCAGCTATGACGGTGCATCGGGCGGCACGGACGGCTATGACGATGCCGACGGATATTCGGAAGGCGGCTACGGTTCGGACGGCAATTACGATTCGGACGGCGGTTACAACTCGAAAGGCTGCGATTCGGATGACGGCGAGAGCGGTAAAGCGGGCAGCACGCCCACATTTGACAGCCGCGGCGTATTCGTTGCATCGGATGCCGAGACCGAGCTGTACGCACTTGAAGAAGAGCTTGCAGCCGAGCTTGCACGCTGGGGAAAAGCGAGCCTTTCCGACGCTATGAGCGCATATTCAAAGCTGAATATACGTCTGGGGGAGATCGAATCCGAGCGCAGACACTGCACCGAGCTGCTTGACGCAAGCGGCGACGACGGCGACGATGAGCTACGTGCACGGCAGCAGCAGCGCGCGGACGAGCTCGCACCGCTTATCCGTCCCGACATCGCAGCGGGTATATGCGACAGCGAGCTGCCGCCGTCAGAACGCAGACGCGCGGCGGAGCGCTACGGCAGAGACGTGAAGAAGGAGCTTGAATTCGAGCTTTCCGCACGGGCATCGCTCGATGAGCGCAGACATGCACTGCGTCTTTCGCTCGCAGAGCTGCGCGCTGCATCGCTCCCGCTCGCCGAAATAGCGGAGCGACTGTGCGAAAACGAAGCGCGTCTCGGAGAGGCGGAGCGCCGCTACAAGGGCATCGTCCTTGCCCTGCAGAGGCTTGAGGGCGCGGGAACGGCGATACACGGAATGCTTGCTCCCGAGCTTACCGAACGAGTCAGCTCGATAACTCGCGCACTAACCGACGGACGGTACGACCGCGTCGGCATTGACAGCGATTTTACCATGCACTTCTCGCTCGCATCGGGCGCGCGGACGGTGGACGACGGATATCTCAGCGGCGGAACAAAGGACGCGGCGTATATCGCGCTCCGCCTTGCTCTTACCGAGCAGCTCTGCCGCAATGCAAGCCCCGTTATGATATATGATGAAAGCTTCTGCCGCATAGACGACGACCGACTTGTCTCCCTTCTCGGCGAGCTTGCGCGTTCCGGCGGAGACCAGACGCTCATACTCTCGAGCAACGACCGCGAGACAAAGGCACTTTCCGCTATCGGCTGCGGCTACAGCACGGCAATGCTGTAAGGCAAACGGCGGCATCGCTGTTTAAACATTACATCCCGTAATACGGCGACATAATACGGCGGCATCGCTGTTTAGAACATTTCATCCCATAATACAAAGGAGAACAGCCCGAGGGCTGATGACCGATGAACCCATTCAAAAAGAAAACAAAAGAGACCGCACCCGCTCCCCGTCCGTTCGTTCCCACCGATATCGCACGCGGTCTCTGTGAGGACGAGGTGTTACAGCGCGCGTCGGCGGGAGATATCAATACTCCTGTAAAATCTCCCGCAAAGTCGGTGAAGCAGATAGTTCTCTCGAACATCTTCACCTACTTCAATATGATCTTTATCATCATCGGCATCGCGCTCATCGTCTGCCGATCCTTCAATCACCTGATGTTTCTGTGCGTTATCGCGAGCAACACCGCGATAGGCATAATTCAGGAGATACGCAGCAAAAAGACGCTCGAAAAGCTCACTCTGCTGACCTCCCCGACTGCGACGGTACGCCGCGGCGGGCGCGACATGAAGATAGACACGGCAGAGCTTGTGCGCGACGACCTTATAACGCTCGGCGCGGGCGATCAGATACCCGCAGATGCGGTTGTGCGCGACGGATGCATTACCGTAAATGAGTCGCTTGTAACGGGCGAATCCGACGAGATACTGAAAAAGCCGGGCGACGAGCTGCTGTCGGGCAGCTTCGTCGTCAGCGGCAGCGGTCTGTGTCAGCTCACCCGCGTCGGGCGTGAGTCGTTTGCATCGGGGATAACCCTTGCGGCTAAAAAATCAAAGCGCAGCGGCAGATCGAGCGGCATGATGCGTTCGCTGACCCTGCTGCTCTACGTCATCGGCGCGGCGATAATCCCTATGGCGGCGCTGCTCATCGCGCGGCAGCACAATTCGCTCGGCATGAGCTGGACCGATTCGATCGTCAGCACGGCGGCTGCGATTCTCGGAATGATACCCGACGGGCTGTATCTGCTCGTTTCAATCGCCCTTGCCGTCAGCGTCATGCGTCTCTCGAAAAAAAGAACGCTCGTGCATGAGCTGAAATCTATCGAGACACTTGCCCGAACCGACGTCATCTGCGTCGACAAAACGGGAACGATAACCGACGACAGCATGACCGTCACGGGAATGAAGCCCGTGCCCGGTGCGCCGCAGCTGAGCGAGGAATTCGCATGCACCCTGCTCTCCGATTATGCCGCCGCACTCGGGGGGGAGAATGCGACCATGCGCGCCATCGCGGAATGCTTCCGCTCGCCCGTTACGCGGACGGCGGTCGCGACGCTGCCCTTCTCATCAAAGAACAAATACGGCGGCGCGGCGTTCGACGACGGTCAGACATATCTGCTCGGTGCGCCCGAATTCATTCTCGGCGACCGCATGGGACGCTATGAGACCTTCTTCCGCTCGCTCGCGGAGACGGGTAACCGCGTGCTGCTGCTCGCCCGTGCGGCGGGTAACGGCTTTGATACGGCAGGCGCTGAGCCGCTGCTCGCCGTCATGCTGCTCAACCGCATACGTGAGAACGCTCCCGCGACCTTCCGTTATTTTGCAGATCAGGGCGTTGCGATAAAGGTAATTTCGGGAGACAGCCCCGTGACAGCCTCCGCCGCGGCGAGAGAAGCGGGAATCGTCGGCAGCGAAAAATATCTCGATGTAAGCACCGTAGCCTCCGACGAGCAGCTTGCGGGAATGTGTGAGGATTACACCGTTTTCGGCAGAGTAACTCCCGAGCGGAAAAAGGTTATTGTCCGCTCGCTTAAAAAGGCCGGACACACCGTAGCTATGACGGGCGACGGCGTAAACGACGTGCTCGCGCTGAAGGAAGCGGATTGCAGCGTTGCAATGGCATCGGGAAGCGAGGTCACACGTCAGGTTTCCGAGCTCGTTCTGCTCGATTCCGACTTTGCCGCGATGCCCGCGGTTGTCGCAGAGGGGCGGCGGGTCATCAACAATATCGAGCGCAGCGCGTCGCTCTTCCTTGTCAAGAACATATTCTCCTTTTTTATCGCTTGGATAACCATACTTTTCTCGCTGCGCTACCCCGTTACCCCCGCGCAGCTGACCCTTGTCAATATGCTGACCATCGGAATACCGTCGTTCGTGCTCGCACTTGAGCCGAACACAAATCTCGTCCGCGGAAAATTCCTGCGCAACGTGCTGTTCAACGCCGCGCCCGCCGCAATAACCGACATCGTTGTACTATTCCTTACGATGCTGTTTACGCACATATTCAAGATACCCGCAACCGAGACCTCGACCGTTGCAGCGATACTTGTCGCGCTCGTCGGATTTATGATGCTGTTCCGCATATGCCGACCGTTCGACACGATACGGCGCGTGTTGTTTATCGGCATGCTGCTGCTGTTTGCGGTGGGGCTGATATTCTTCTCATCGCTGTTTTCGATGTCCGCACTCGGAAGCGGAAGCCTGCTCGTGCTCACCGTACTCGCGTTGATAGCCTTTCCCGTATTCTATTTTGTCTCGCTCGCATTCGACCGCGTACCGAATGCCGTCCGCGCAAGGCTGAAAAGGGCAAAGAAAAGCGATTATTTCAACTGAGCAGCCCACAAAATTACATCTACAGGATACGATTATGCACCGAAAGCTTATATACCAAAGCATTCTGAATACGACCGAGCCCCGCCCCGCGCTGCCAGATGAGGTAACGTCCGATCTGCGGCTCGATACGCTGCTGCGCGGCAGAGCGGCTGAGATCATCCGCCGCCCCGCAGCACCGTGCGATCTGCCGCTCCGTCAGGCGCTCTTTCGGTTCTGTGAGAACGGGAGGCTGCGCGCACGTCTCGGCGAGCTGAGAGCATCGCTCGACCGCATTGAACGGCTTTTCCAACGGCTTGACACGACCGAATGCGAGGATGAGCGGAATGTTCTGACCGTCTGCATTTTCAAGGCGGAGCTTGAATTTCTCGGAATGGGCGCACGGCTCTGTCAAGGCTCGGACGCTCCCGAGGACAGCGGCAGTTCTGACGGCACAAGCTGTGCGGAGCTGCTTTCGCGCTTTTCGGAGCACTGTGCCGCCCTGCTCGACGACGATAATACAGCCGCTCTCTCAGATGAGCTTTCCGGGCTGCGGCACGGTGCCGGCACAGTTTACCGCTGCGAGGCGACTGCACAGACGGCATATCTCTCGCTCGCAGGCGGCGATGATACAGATATCTATTCGCGGCTGCGCACCCTCGCATCGTCGCTCGGTATAAGCATCGGCTCGGCGGGCGAAGAGCGTCATTATTCCCCGCTCGGCGAGGGCTTTATATCGACCTTTGCGCTGCTCGACCGCGCATGCTACGACGGCTGTGCGCACTTTGCGCAGCGTCATTCGGCGGAGCTTGACCGCAGCATACTCGAATACATTCCCGAGCTTGACTGTCTGATATCGATAGGCGAGCTGACCGAGCGGGTACGCGCGGCGGGCATTCCGCTATGCTTCCCCGTCTTTTCGGAGGGCGAAATATCGGTGTCATCCGCATATGATATTACCCTGCTCGAAAAGCAGGAGAGCGGCATTATTCCTAACGACATCACCTTCACCGACCGCGATCGCATCTTCTATCTGACAGGCGCAAACGGCGGCGGAAAGACGACATATCTCCGCACGGTCGGAAATCTCGTACTGCTCGCACTGTCAGGCGCCGTTGTCCCCGCTCGCAGCGCCGAGCTGCCGATGCTCGATGCCGTCTATACACATTTTCCGCGCGATGAGCGCTTCGGCGGCGGAGGTCGCTTCTCGGACGAAGAAACGCGCGCCGATGAGATAGCCGAAAACGCAGATGCGGGCTCGCTCGTGCTGCTAAACGAGACCTTTTCTACAACGGGCGAGGAAAAAGCAAAGCTGTACACCGCACGTCTTGCACACACCCTGTTTGAGCGCGGCTGCTATTGCATATACGTTACACATCAGAAGCCGAAAGACACGGAGATACCCGTGCTTGGAGTCGTGCTCGCGGAGGACGGTGAGGGCCGTACGTACAAAATACGGCGCATCGACGGCAGCGGCGGCTCTCACGCGCTCGATATATTGAAAAAGTATCGGCTCGACCGCGATTCTCTCGCAGAGAGATTCGGCAAAAAATGAAGCACCACCGCTGTTTATCGCCGAGGGGCTCGGCAAAAGCAAGATATGAACGCGATTTTTTCGCTGAAAGGTTCGGTAAAAAATGAAGATCAGCCTTTTATATGGGGATCCAAATAAAAAGCCGCAGCCGATGGCGGGCGCGGAGCAGACGGTATACGATCTCTCGCTGGACCGTCTTGTAGCGCAGCTCTGCCCTGGCGAAGGTCGCGCGGATGCGCTGCTCAGAGCGCTGAAAACGCCGCTGACCTCGGCTGAGGACATAGTCTATCGGCAGCATATATTGCAGGACCTCGACTCCGACCGCGAGCTGCTGCGCTCGCTCTCAACGCTGCTCACCCGCTACGACAAGATTAAAAGCGACTGGGTCGAGCTGCGTTCGGGTGTCGCGCACATCTCGAGTGCGGGCGCGGAGGCGCGGCTTGAATGCGCATGCGCTTCGCTCAAGATAACGGCTGTATTTCCCCGCTCGCTCGCGTCATTCTTCGGCGGTATAGCTGAGCTGCTTGACCGCCCGACGCTGCACAGTGAGGGACTGACGGCACTGCGCGAGCTCTGCCGTTCGCTCGTTGACGACAGCTCGCTCGGTGAGATTGTGGAGATATCCGACTCCTTCCGCTACGGCGAACCGTCGGAGCGCAGCTACCGCGCGGATATTGCGGTAACGCCCGAGCTTGAGGTCGGTCTGTGCGGTATCGTTTCGAGCGAGGTATGTGACAATGAACGCGAGCGCGAGGCGCAGCGGAAGAAATATCTGAAGCGGCTGCGCGAGCTTGACGCGCTGCGCGCGCGGAAGCAAAATCTCGACACAAAGAGCAGAACACTGTCAAAGCTGCTCGGCTCGCTCTTCCCCCCCGCCGTCAGGTCGGACACGAACGGCAAAAATGATTCAGACGGGCGCGGTACAGCGGAGCATGGCAACATAAAGCAGAACAGCGAAGGACGCGCCGTAAAGGAATTCGTCGACGGACGCGGTACAAAGGACGGCACACTGCCGCTGCCCGAGAGCGCACGCGACGACATCTCTACCCTGCTCGCAGCCGCTACGGAGGACATCGACCGCGCACTGACCGCCGTTACCGACAGCATCTATTCGATGCTGCACGGACTCGGTGCGGAGCTGCGCTTTTATGAGGGCGCGCTTGCGCTCATGGACTCCGTTCGTGCGGGCTCGCTGCCGCTCGTCTACCCCGAGATAACCGAATCAGACTGCCGCTGCACCGCGCTGCGCGACATGTATCTGCTCTGCGAGGGCAAGTCGGGGGACGGTATAATACCGAACGATCTCGAGCTCAGCGGCGACATCTACGGGATGATAGTCCGCGGCGGAAACGGCACGGGAAAGACCGTCTTTCTGCGCTCGGTCGGCACGGCTCAGCTGATCGCGCAAGCGGGGCTGCCCGTATGCGCAGACAGTGCGCGCGTCGCGATACGCCGCGGCGTTTACACGCATTTTTCCTCGGCTGAGGAGGATTTCACTGCCGGCGATACCGCAGGGCGCTTTGAGGGCGAGGTCAGAGCAGTATCCGCGATAATGGATGTTCTGACCGACGGCTCGCTGCTGCTGCTGAATGAGACCTTTCAGACGACGTCGTACGCCGAGGGCGCCGACGCAATGGCCGGTATACTCTCGGTGCTCCCCGAGCTCGGGACAAAATATATATTTGTCACCCATCTCGGCGATATCGGCGACATCGACAGAGACGGTCATGTTAAGCTGATGAAAACGCTCATAACCGCACCCGACGGCAGCACGGAGGGCAAAAAATACGTCCTATCCTGAGAGCAGCGCGCAAAGCTTGCGCCCCGACACACCGAAACCGTACATGGGCCAACCCAAGCAGAATACAATCAAAAAGCACTGCGACAGACGGAGCAATTCCGCCGCATCGCAGTGCATTTTAATTGTTATTTGTACATCGCCGCACGGCAAAAAGCATCTGCGCTGATGCATCAACCGCGCAATACCTGCCGCGCCGGCGTCAGCCGAGCTCGGGTATCGCTTCGATCAGCACGCGCCCCATAACGGCGTAGCCCTCTCCGCACGGGTGCACACCGTCGTGCGTTATGCCGCCCCTGATAAGCAGCCCGTCATCCGAGGCAAGCGCGGAGTGAAAGTCGATATACCGCGTTCCCGTGCGCTCGCAGAGTGCGCGGATGCCGTCATTTACCCGCAGGATAAGCTCGGCAAAATGATACCTGTCAAACGGCGGGCACAGGTCTGCGGGGAGCACCGAGCAGAGCGAAATTTCCGTTTCGGGGTGCTGCGCCGCTCGCTCGAGCAGTGACGCGAGATTGCTAAGCAGCTCGGAAATCACCTTTTCCTCGTCTGCGCCGGGCTGCCGCCACCACAGATCGGGTGCGGTAGTCAGCAGGTCGTTTGTGCCCGCCATCACTATCGCGCGGCGCGGGTGCAGCTGAAAAACATCGGCATCGCTGCGCAGCAGCATGTATCGGCTCATATCACCGCCGATACCGCGATTGACCTTATATTTATCGGGGGCAAACCACAGGTCGAGGTCCCAGTGCTGAAATATCGAGTCGCCGAGAAAAACGACATCCACCGCGCGTCCGCGATAGATTATCTGCTCGTTCAGTATATCAAACAGTGTGCGAAAATTGTCGGCGGTCGGCGCACTGCCGAATTTTCCGGGCGTAATATAGCTTTCCATATACATATATCCTTTCGCGCGGCGCGGAGTGCGAGCGTTATCGGCGTTTCCGCATCGCGTTATTTGCGTTCCGAGATGATTATATAGCAGCGGCGCGGGGTTGTCAATAATATTTGAAAATCAATGAAATTTTCTATTGAAAACACCGTTCCCGTGTGTTATACTAAACGTATATGTCGCAGAGGAGCGTGACCCGATACGGAAAACATGACCGAATGCAGCTGCGAGGACTGCGAATTTTATGACTATGACGAGGCGGACGATTCGTACGCCTGCAGACTCAGCCTCGACGAGGACGAATACGGCGAGATGCTGAGCTCGCGCAGCGGTCGATGCCGCTACTATCGCGCATACGACGAATACAAAACGGTACGAAAGCAGATATAAAATGAACGAAAACAGAGAGATAACGGTCGCCGAGATACTCTCCCGCTGCGACCATACCCTGCTCGCGCAGGACGCGACATGGGATAAGATAAAGGAAACGCTCGACGACGGAATGAAATACGGTGTCGCATCGGCATGCATACCGCCCTGCTTTGTCGCGCGGGCAAAGGAATATGTCGGAGACAGACTCCCCATCTGCACCGTGATTGGCTTTCCGCTCGGCTACTGCGAGACGGCGGCTAAACTGACGGAAGCGCGTGAGGCACTTGCAAGCGGCGCGGACGAGCTCGATATGGTAATAAACATCGGCGCGCTCCGCGAGGGCAGACGCGGATATGTCCGCGACGAGATAGCAGCGCTTAAAGATGTCTGCGGCGAGCGCATATTAAAAGTAATAATCGAGACCTGCCTGCTCACCGAGGACGAGAAAAAGCTGATGTGCGAGCTTGTCAGCGAGGCGCACGCGGACTTTATAAAGACCTCAACAGGCTTTTCTGCGAGCGGTGCGACGCGCGAGGATGTTGCACTGCTGCGCAGATATGTCGCACCCGAGGTGCGCGTCAAGGCTGCGGGCGGGATAAAGGACCTTTCCGACGCTGCGGACTTCATCCGTCTCGGCGCAGACCGCCTCGGAACGAGCCGCATCGTGCGTGCGGTAAAGGCGGCGGAGAAAAATTCGTAAGTCCCGACGCGGCTGAACTGCACCGCATAATTTATGGCGCGGCAAACTTTCAAGGCTGTTGTACGGAATGACCGAGCATACGCGCCGTCTCTCGTCACGATTTGACGCGACCGCTGCCGACTTTAACAATTCAAGGTCCGTGTGACCGCAGATATACCATCGGAGAACCTACATGAACAAAGAAGAAACCATTGCCCTGCTCGATACGAGCGGGATAAAATACGAGCGCTTCGACCATCGCACGGTATTTACCGTCGACGACGGCGAGGGGATAGAATTTCCGCACCCCGAAGCGGGAACTAAAAATCTGTTTGTCCGCGACGACAAAAAGCAGCATTTTTACCTGATAACCGTCTGCGAGCATAAGCGGGTAGACCTCAAGGCTTTCGCCGCAGAAAACGGTCTGAGAAAGCTCTCATTCGCCTCGGAGGAGGATCTGTGGCAGTATCTTGCACTCCGCCCAGGGTCGGTCTCGCCGCTCGGGCTGCTGTCGGGCAATGCGGGGGAGGTCCGCTTCTTTCTCGATGCCGACCTGCGCGGCTCGCTCGTCGGTGCGCACCCGTGTGAGAACACCGCAACGGTCTACCTTTCGGATTCCGACCTGCTCTCGCTGCTGCGCGGCGCGGGAATAGAATGCAGCTATACGAGCATTCCGGAGAGAGACTGATATGTTTTTCACCGCTCTGCAAAACGTACTTATAACCGTCTTTTACGCAGCACCCGGCTTTATTGTAAAACGCATGGGAAAGATAAAGGAGGAGCACATTCCGTCGCTCTCCGCCGTGCTGATATACATATGCACGCCGTTTCTCGAAATATCCGCATTTATGCGGCTCGAATATTCGCCGCGCCTGCTCGGCGAGATGGGGCTGTACTTCATCATCAGCCTTCTGCTCCAGGCGCTGTTTATCCTGTTCATGTTTTTCGTGCTCGGGCGTGCGCATCACGGGCTGACGACCCGCGAGCGTCTGCTCGGTCTCGCGTCTGCGCTCGGCAACGTCGGCTTTTTCGGCATGCCGATAATGCTCACTGTATTTTCGGGCTACCCCGAAGCCGCATGCTTCAGCTCGGTCAACATGCTGACGCTGAACATTCTCGGCTTTACCGTCGGTATATTCGGAATAACGGGAAAGCGCGAATTCCTCTCACTGCGTCAGGCGTTCATCAATCCTAACATGCTCGGCGTCGTCATTGCCCTGCCCATCTACATTTTCGGGCTTGCCGACGTCATGCCGCAGCCGCTCGTCGGCGCGATAAATTCGATAGCTGCCATGGCGACACCGATATGCATGATGATACTCGGCGTCCGCGTAGCGTCGATGAAGCTCGGTAAGCTGCTCACACAGCCCCGTATATATCTGTTCGCACTGATAAAGCTGCTCGGATTTCCGATGTTCTGCTTTGTTCTGCTGTATTTCCTGCCGCTTTCGACGATAGTAAAGTCGACCGCGGTCATACTTGCGGGCATGCCGTGCGCCGCGATACTGCAGAATTTTGCCGAGATGTACGACGGAGACTCCGAGCTCGCGGCAAATCTGATAACCGTGTCAACGCTGCTGTCGGTACTGACAATACCGCTGCTTACGTTTCCTATATCACTGTTTTAATTTGTGAGGAAAATTATGTCGATCTATCTTGACAGAAAACGAAACGTTTTCACCCTTCGCACCGCCCACACCGCATACGTCATGCAAATAGTCTGCGACCGCTTTCCCGCGCATCTGTACTACGGAAAGAATAAGTCGGGACTCTCCGAGCTCTCGTATAAGGAGCGCTATATAAACTTCTGCCCGGGCTATGAGCAGTTCGAGAATCATTTTCTCCCCGGCTCTGCCTTTACCGAGTACTCATTCCACGGTCAGGGCGACTACCGCAACACCGCACTAAAGGTAAGAATTCCAGAGCTCGGCACAAGCACTACCGAGTTCTTCTATAAGAGCGCCCGCAAGTTCAAGGGCGTACACAAGATACCCGGAATGCCGCAGTGCCGCGAGGATGACGAGACAGAAACGCTCGAGCTGACGCTCTGCGACAAGCTTTGCGGGGCAACACTCAAGCTCTATTATACCGTATTCCCTTCCTGCGACGTAATCACACGTCACGCGGAGCTTATCAACGGCAAGAAGTACGATATCCGCATCGAGCGCATCGGCAGTCTGCAGCTTGATCTGCCCGAAGGTAAGTACGATTATCTCGGTCTCGGCGGCGGCTACTGGCGCGAGCGCGACCCGTACCGTCTCCCCGTAGGCGAGGGCGAGCACTCCATCACGAGCCGCAGAGGCGCTTCGAGCCATTCGCGCAACCCCTTCTTTATGGTGCTTGATCACAGCACTACCGAGCAGAAGGGCGACGCATACGGCTTTAACCTCGTTTACAGCGGCAGCCATCGCTCGACTGTTATGGGCGACGAGACCACGCAGACGCGTATTATTACCTCTCTCGGCGACGAGGACTTTTCATGGCTGCTCGAAAAGGGCGAATCCTTCTGCACGCCCGAGGCGGTAATGACCTACTCCCCCCACGGAATCGGCGGCGTATCCCGCAACATGCATGACCTCGCGCGCGAACATATCCTCCCGCACGATGTTACACCCACCCGCTCGGTAATACTCAACTCCTGGGAGGCGTTCTTCTTCGATATCAACGAGGATCTGATGTCCGACTTTGCGCGCGGAGCAAAGGCTTGCGGCATGGATACCGTCGTAATGGATGACGGCTGGTTCGGCGCACGTGTCGGCGACCGCGCAGGTCTGGGCGACTGGCACGCAAATCCCGACCGCTTCAAGAACGGTCTGCCCTCGTTTATCCGCAGTATAAAGTCGCTCGGCATCCGTTTCGGTATCTGGATTGAGCCCGAGATGGTCAACCACGACAGCGACCTCTACCGCGCGCATCCCGATTGGGTGCTCGCATATCCCGACAGAATGCGCACCGACGCAAGACATCAGTATATCCTCGACTTTGCAAATCCAGAGGTCATCAAAAACATCAAGGCACAGTTAGCCGAGACCTTCGATCCCGAGCCGCCGGATTACTTCAAGTGGGATATGAACCGCAACATGACCGACGCATACTCTCACGCACTCCCGCCCGAGAGACAGGATGAGGTCCCGCACCGCTACATGCTCGGTGTTTATAATCTGTATTCATGGCTGCGCGAGCACTTCCCGAACGCAATGCTCGAGAACTGCAGCGGAGGCGGCGGACGCTATGACCTCGGAATGATGAGCTTCTCGCACCAGATATGGACGAGCGACAACACCAACCCCGAGGACCGCATCAATATTCAGTATGCCTCTACGCTCGGCTATCCCGCAGCCACCATGAGCTGCCATGTCGCTAACCATTCCGACTCCGCACTCAACCCGAGAAAGCTCGAGTTCGGCTACCACGTAGCGCTCGGCGGAGCACTCGGCTATGAGTTCAACGTCTTGCGCATACCCGAAGAGGTCAGAAAGTCGCTGCGTGAGCAGATTAAGGAATACCGCGTCTATGAGCCGCTTATCCTTCGCGGCGATCTCTACCGCCTGCTTGCTCCGTCGTCGGGCGCATATGCATACTACTTTGCCGCAAAGGACGGCAGCGAGATGCTGCTCAGCTATATTCAGGCAAAGGGCGATCCGAAGCAGACCGCGCGCCGTCTCCGCATCGCCGTAGCCGATAAGAATGCAAGCTACGTATGCACTCAGGACGGTAAGACCTATACGGGCGAGGAGTTGCGCCACGGTATCACCGTGACCGCATGCACGGAGGACGAATACTCCCGCATCTGGCATTTCGTACGTAAGTAATTCCCCGCTCGCTTTCCCGAGACAAGTTAACAAAATAAAAAGCGCTGCCGCAGACGAGATAACCCGTCTGCGGCAGTACTGTTTTATCTTTTCGACTTTCCGATGTTCCGCCTTATAGCTTTACGATGCCCGCTGTATCCGCTGCGGGCTGTTCAGTTGCGCAGGGTGCATGTTTCGCCCGCAGCCATATCAAGCACCCTGCCGTTGATGCTGACCTCCGAATCGCTCAGCCAGTATACCTCGGCTTCCGATTCGCGATATGCGTTATAAATCAGCTTTCTGCTGAGCCTGCCGACCGAGTATACCTTTATCGTAAATGCGGTTGTCGCACCGCCGTTGTGACGGTAGATATCCAGTGTATATGCCTCGTCGGGAGAGCTCGACCGAGCAAGGAATTCCTCATCCGAATTTTCAAAGTTAACAAGAGGATGAATAAAGAAGCACATAACCGCCGCGACCGCCGTGCATGCAGCGATAACGGCAAGTTGTTTGCCGTTGCCACGCACCCTCTCTCCGCCCTGCTGCTTCATCTCGCAATGTCGCGAAATCGAAACGCAAAGCAGCCCGATAAACTTGATTTGCAGCATCGGAAGCAGAAACAGCACGGTTTTCAGAAACACTTCAAACGTGTCGTACGGTGCATCGCGCGGAATGAGCCGCAGCAGCGGAAACAGCAGCCTTACCGCAAGCTCGCCTACAACATAGCCCGACACGTCGAGCAGTGCAAGCATCCATGCGCTTATATTTCGCCCGCGCCGTACGATAAACACAACAAACGCGACGCCGAAGCCTACGCCCGATATAACGCTCAGTATCCGACACAAATTTGTCATCGCAATCGAATGCCTGAACAGTCCGACGGCGAGTATCGCCCATCTGACTATCGCCGCCGCAAAGCCCCATGCAGCGGCGCGCAGGAGCAGTTTTTTATCCGGGGCAGTCGCGATTTCGATATTTACCGTTTTATCTTCCATAGTTACCTCCCGATTATAATGCTTTACTCTGCCGTGTCACCGCACACGTGCGGGAAAAGGTGTATTGCGGAGACGCAAAGAATACCATGCACCGACGATTATTCTGAGCATATATGCGGCATACAAAAACATAAGCGAGACATCACAGCCGCACACGATAGAATAATCCGAAAGCATGCGATACGACGACGCTATCCCCGAAATCGGCGGGAAGAATCTGACGCAAAGCAGAAACAGTGCAAGCGCCGCGGCGCAGCTGACAAACTCAGACGGCAGGTCGATGCCGCCCGAAAGCCTCGGAATTATAAGCAAGCCCACAGCCAAGGAAACGACGACAGCCGGGAGTATGAGCAGCAGCATTTCGGATATGCCGAACTCTGACGCAGAAAAATATCTATCCCAGAACAGAAAAACTATCAGAAACGCAGCGGCGGCATTTAACAGCCCGTCTGCGAGCGATATCAGCACTTTTCTGAGTCTGCGCCGCCCGAGCGGTGCGCCGTTTCCGCGGTGTAATGCTCCCGCATCTACCTCGGTCGGTACGTCATGCTTTGATTCCGTCGAGTGAGCGGCGGAAGCGGCGCTTACGTCGGTCTCATCCGCCATGCCGTCGGCACCGACGCATTCTTTCGCACCGCCGTTTTTTGCTCTGCGGTCATGCACTGCGGCGGCGACGCAATATGCCGTCATACATGCGGATATGATAATTAGCGGGATGGGGTAAAGCGGCTGCCCGCTCACCGCGAGATTGATAAGATATCTTACTCCCAGTGCCGTTTCAGACAGATACAGCACCGCTTCAAGCCATGCGGCACGCACCACGCGGCGACAGAAGATAAGATATACCGCGAGCACTATCCATGCAAGACCGACAACAAGCGCAAGCATGCATACCCACCTGCTTACTCCCCCATCCATAGCAGCGTATCCGAGTGCTGTCAGATAGGCGTAGATAAGAAAAGAATTCGATATGGAAAAGCCCGAAAGCAGAGTCACGTCTATCAACAGAAATGAAAGTATTTTCACGCCAAGGACATACCAAGAAATTGATTTAAAGGTCTTAACCGAAAACATATGGTATCACCCAATTTACAGCACGCTTATAATAATCCGCTACCCTCGAAAGCTCATCGCCATTATTAAAATCCACGCGTTGACAACGTTCGTTATGCATGATATTATAAATTTTATTATGCATATCCCACGCTATCAGCATTGAATATTCACTACGAGTCCACTCGGGAGAAACCGGATACAAATCGATTATAGTCGAGAAGCGCGCGAATAATTGCAATTTGCCTTTTTTGCTCACAAATATCTACCGATTCTCTAATTTGTACATTTGGATTATCCGCCCCTCGAGCATCAACCGCACGAACAAAGTTATCCTTTGCCCGTTCAGATACATTTTCACTTGATTCGACAGAATCATATATCTGTAATACATCGCCCGATTTAGTCGAGGCAACATAAACTCTACTATCGGCTTGACATCGCCCTGCGCGTTAGTTCTGTAGTAATAACGTACGGGCGTTGTCGAGCCGCCTATATAGCAGAGGGCGAGCCGGATATTACCCATTTCATCGTACATGAAATGGTATACATCCTTAACAGACGAGCCG